>NZ_JBITIJ010000001.1:0-393028 GCF_044458825.1 Nocardia sp. NPDC050412 | reverse complement strand
GCCGACCTCGTCGGAGATGTCTACGTTGGTGTAGACGTTCTGTACGTCGTCGCTGTCCTCGAGCGCGTCGACCAACTTGAATACCTTGCGCGCGCCATCGACGTCGACGGCGACCGATACCGACGGCTGGAAGCCGGATTCGGCGGAGTCGTAATCGATTCCGGCATCCTGCAGCGCCTTGCGCACCGGGAACAAATCCGATGGCTCACTGATGACCTCGAAGGACTCACCGAGGTCGTTGACCTCCTCGGCGCCAGCGTCGAGCACGGCCACCAGCACGTCGTCCTCGGACAGCCCGTTCTTCTCCAGGGTCACGATGCCCTTGCGGTGGAACAGATAGGAAACCGAACCCGGATCGGCCATATTGCCGCCATTGCGAGTCATCGCCACGCGCACCTCGCCAGCGGCGCGGTTGCGGTTGTCGGTGAGGCATTCGATCAGCACCGCGACACCATTGGGGCCGTAGCCCTCGTACATGATGGTCTGCCAGTCGGCGCCGCCGGCCTCTTCACCGCCGCCGCGCTTGCGAGCACGCTCGATGTTGTCGTTCGGAACCGACGACTTCTTCGCCTTCTGGATGGCGTCGTACAGCGTCGGATTTCCCGCGGGGTCACTGCCACCAGTGCGGGCCGCCACCTCGATGTTCTTGATCAACTTGGCGAAGAGCTTGCCGCGCTTCGCGTCGATCCCCGCCTTCTTGTGCTTGGTGGTGGCCCATTTGGAGTGGCCGCTCATTCCCTACTTCCTCCAGTCGACAGCACGTTTGATCGTGCGCACGGTACCCGCACCGGCCGGGTAGACAACTCTCTCAGCCTACTCGTCCGGTTACGGCGAGTTCCTATGGGCGACTACTGGACGTCGCGAACCAGATCGACGAACATCTGGTGCACCCGCAAATCGCCGGTGACCTCCGGATGGAACGACGTCGCGACTACCTTTCCCTGTCGCACTGCGACAATGCGCCCGGCGGCCGGGCCACTGGGAACCGTCGCAAGCACCTCGACACCCGCGCCCACCCGCTCCACCCACGGCGCCCGGATGAACACCGCGCGCACCGGGCCGTCGGTCAGCCCGGCGAAGTCCAGATCGGTCTCGAACGAATCGACCTGACGTCCGAATGCATTGCGCCGCACCGTCATATCGATACCGGACAGATGCTTGGCATCCGGGCGGGTGTCGAGCACTTCGGAGGCGAGCAGGATCATCCCGGCGCAGGATCCGAAGGCGGGCATACCTTCCCGCAGTCGCGCGCGCACCGGTTCGAGGAGTTCGAAGACCTCCAGCAGCTTGCTGATCGCGGTCGATTCGCCACCGGGCAGCACCAGCGCATCCACCGCGGCCAGCTCGGAGATGCGACGCACCAGCACCGGTTGCGCACCGCATTCCGCGAGTGCGGCGACATGTTCGCGCACGTCACCCTGCAAGGCCAGCACGCCGATGGTGGGCCGGTCGGGACTGCGCTGCGCGCCCGTTGCGGGCGAGGCGACCGATGCGTTCACGCCATGAGCTTACGAGGCGCGCTACTGTGGCCCTGCTCACGGTGGTAATCGGCGTCGCATTCACCATCGCGCAGACCGGCATTGAGTCCGGGCGCTGCCCAGTCAGCGACGAACTCGAACGCGAACTACGTCGGATGACCGAAACCGTGGCGTGCCACCCGTACATCCATGTGGCCAGCGCCCGACCGAGGCGCATCCGGCCGGTCAGCTGGTGAATTTGCAGCTCTGGTAGCCGGAGCTCACGTAGGTGCTGGCACCCGGATCGAGGTAGATCGAATCCCCTTGACCGTCCGTCCTGGCGTACAGCCAGACCGTCGCATTCGTCTGGTTGTCCGCCGCTCCCCGGCCGATGGCTATGTTGTAGGTCCGGTACTCGTCCGGATTATCGATCCGGTCCGAATAGCCAGATCCGTTCTGGTAGGAAAAGCTCCCGACAGCCACATTCCTGCCTCCATTCTTGACGCATTGAAACCGTCGTTCCTGGTCGGCGACTTCTTTGCGCGGCAGTCTACGAGCCGCCCGAGCAAAATACAGACCGTTCGGCATTTCCCGACACTGGGAAAACTGAGCGTTTCGGCGCTCACTCCCCGCGTAAGGTGCGAATCAAGCCCTCTTGCACAACCGCGGCAACCAACTCGCCCGCGCGGTTGAAAATCTTGCCGCCGGTCAGTGCACGACCGAAGCCCGCGGACGGCGAGGACTGGTCGTAGAGCAGCCACTCGTCGGCACGGAACGGGCGCAGGAACCACATGGCGTGATCGAGCGAGGCGTTCTGGGTCGGCTCATCGGGGTGAGTGACCTTGGAGGAGCCGAGCAGGGTCATATCGCTCATGTAGGCGAGGGTGCACACGTGCACGACCGGGTCGTCGGGCAGCGGATGCCGGTAGCGGAACCACACCTGCTGCGGGGAGACGACGCCGTCACGGCGGGTCACCACATCCTGGGGCACGGTGCGGATATCCCAGTGCTCCCATTCGCGCATCGCCCACAGTCGCTCGGGACTCATCGTGGTGCTGGCATCGGGAAGCTCATCCGGCCCCTGCACCTGCGGCATCTCGTCCTGATGTTCCGGACCCGAGTCACCGACATGGAACGACGCCGACATGGTGAATATCGCGGCGCCGTCCTGTACGCCGGTGACCCGGCGGGTGCAGAAGGACCGGCCGTCGCGGATGCGCTCCACGAGGTACACGGTCCGCTCTTCCGGATTGCCCGGCCGCAAGAAGTATCCGTGCAGCGAATGCACCTGGAACCGCGGCTCCACCGTCCGCACCGCCGACACCAGCGCCTGGCCGGCAACCTGTCCGCCGAATGTGCGCACGAGCTGGGTCTTGGTGGACGCGCCACGGAAGATGTCCCGCTCGAGCCGCTCGATCTCAAGCGCCTCTTCGATTGTCGCCATGAGGCCGAGATTATCCCGAGCGCTGATGCGGCCTGTCGGTGACCTCTCGGCAATGTCCGTGTCCGCCGCCCAGAACGGGGTTCGACAGCATCGTTTGATGGAATGGATCGGTGCCGCATTTCGATCCGATCACCCTGGACGGCCTCGTCGAACTCGTCGTCGACCGTATCCGCGAGCTGGGCGGGCGGGTGCTGATCGCCATCGACGGTGCCGACGCCGCCGAACCCGTCACGATCGCGGACCGAATCGCCACCGCACTGCGTGACACCGGACGCACCGCCGAGGTCGTCGCGCTGCACGATTACATCCGCCCCGCCTCGCTCCGCATGGAATTCGGCCGCACCGACGAAATGTCTTATCGCACTGCCTGGTTCGATTACGCCGCACTCGACCGCGAAGTCATCCGAGCGCTACGCCACGACACCCGTTGGCTCCCGGCACTATGGGACGAGGCACGCGACCGCTCGGCCCGCTCCCCCATCCGCACTGCCGCCCCTGACACCGTCCTGTTCGTCGCGGGCCCCATGCTGTTGGGCCGCGGCCTCGACTTCGATCTGACCGTCCACCTCGACATGTCCCAACCGGCCCTACACCGCCGCACCCCACCCGATGACCGGTGGACCATCCCCGCCCTCCTCCGCCACGACCGCGACAACCCCAGCATCCCAAGCTTTTTCATCCGCTGGGACCACCCGGATCGTCCGGCACTCCGAATAGACGACACCACTCGTCGGTAGTCGTACGATCCCAGAACACTGGCCGCCCCTCCTTGCAATTTTGTTCGGTGACAGACATTTCCGCTATCCATAATTAGATGCGCATATCTACGTATCAATATGTCTGTGCACCAGGAGTCGATTCCCTTCTGGGGATCCGTTCCCCTGCGGGAGCCCGTAAGGGGCGCGAAACCCTAGGAAGAGTGGGAATATTCGCGATGGAAGACGCAGTGAGGCGGTGAGCAGGATGCTCACCGCCTCGAATCACCTACTCCCCCGGCCGAACCCACCCGCGGCCGGGATCAGGGACTAACCGCAGGCCGTCGACTGCTGACCGAGATTGGTCAACATGGTGCAGGCCCAACTCTTTTCGACCTTCCACTTACCATCCTCGGCTACGAAGGGCACATCGACGATGTTCTCCTGGCCGTTGATGGTGAACTTCGACTTGGCATTGAGTGCGTCGCCGAAGGCGCTCACCTCGATGACCTCGGCTTTGGCGCCCGCCTGCTGGTAGGCCTGCGCCAAGCGGTTCGGCAGTTCCGGATCCGCGGTCGCGCCTTGCACCAGATCCAGCTTTTCCGAACTCGGTACCGACGGGTCCAGCGCACGGAGCAACTGAGCGTTGAGATCGGCGACGCTCGGGGTCGGCGGGACGTTCGCATTCGACCTCGTGACGCTGGTCGAGGATTTGGTCGGCGTGGTCGCGGTCTTCGAGTCATCGCTGCCACACGCCGACAGGCTGAGCGCGGCCACGGCGGCCAGACCCGCGATCGCGATACGTCCGGTCTTACGAAGCTTCAACTGATCATCCTTTGCCGTTCGGACAGTCCGTGACCCTGGCGGTGCCGCGCGAACTGCCCGCACGGCCGTCGACGTACACCGAATTCCGAAGCTAGCCACCAGCTCTGTGGCGGGCATAAGACAACTGTGAGGGCCGCAACAGCTTCTCCTCCATCGCACAGAACGCGCAACGCCCGCGGCAGTGGATCAAGCAATCCCGGTGCCGCGGGCGTCGATTCGATTCAGCGGTCGATCACCAACCGCGCTCGGCCAGCCGGTGATCGACCGGCAGCTCCTCGACATTGATGCCGACCATGGCTTCGCCCAGACCGCGCGAAACCTTCGCCAGCACATCCGGGTCGTCGTAGAAGGTGGTCGCCTTGACAATGGCGGCGGCGCGTTCGGCCGGATTGCCGGACTTGAAGATGCCCGAGCCGACGAAGACACCCTCGGCGCCGAGCTGCATCATCATCGCGGCGTCGGCGGGGGTGGCGATGCCGCCCGCGGTGAACAGCACCACCGGCAGCTTGCCGGTCTGGGCGACCTCCCGCACCAGCTCGTACGGCGCCTGCAGCTCCTTGGCGGCGACGAACAGCTCGTCCTCCGGCAGCGACGACAGCTTGCGGATCTCGGCGCGAATCTTGCGCATGTGGGTGGTGGCATTGGAGACGTCGCCAGTGCCGGCCTCACCCTTCGAGCGAATCATGGCCGCACCCTCGGTGATCCGGCGCAGCGCCTCGCCCAGGTTGGTGGCACCGCACACGAACGGCACGGTGAAGTTCCACTTATCGATGTGGTTGGCGTAGTCGGCGGGGGTCAGCACCTCGGATTCGTCGATGTAGTCGACGCCGAGGCTCTGCAGGATCTGCGCCTCCACGAAGTGGCCGATACGCGCCTTGGCCATGACCGGAATGGAGACGGCGGAGATGATGCCGTCGATCATGTCCGGATCGCTCATCCGGGAGACGCCGCCCTGTGCGCGGATATCGGCCGGAACACGCTCCAGGGCCATCACCGCGACCGCGCCGGCGTCCTCGGCGATTTTGGCCTGCTCGGGGGTGACGACATCCATGATCACCCCGCCCTTGAGCATCTCGGCCATCCCGCGCTTCACGCGGGCGGTGCCGATGGTGTTGGTGGTCTCGGGCGTGGTCACGGCAAACTCCTGAGTCATGTGCGCCAATCGGGTCGCTTGGAACTAACGCCACCGATTCTAGGCGGGCCGATCAGGCCACTTGATAGCCAGTTGGACAGCACTGGCCTTGCCCCGACCAGCGAGTCTACGTCCGGCCCGCAGCCACTGGACCCGTCACGAGACGGATCCGTCGGGCCGACGCAAGTATTGCGCCGCCCCGGACGAACACCCGACAAGAACTACAGCGGGCCGACTACCAGCAACTGGGCCCAATACCCCGCGGCATCAGAACCCAACAACGGCAATAAGAAATCGAACAACAGGTAGGACATGTACTGCATACCTTCCACACGCCAACGGACCATCTCACTGCAGTGGAAGTACCACCAGAACTTCCGGTAGCGCTCCCCCACCAGCACTACCCATGCGGCAGCAATCCAGTCGCGACGCTATCACGATCGTGAAACACATCACAGCCGAAAGATCCAGGCGCGCACGCTGATCGCGCACCGGCGGCGGTAACCGACCCGAGCCCGGTGCTCGCGCCGATGCGGCGGGAAGCCGCGCAGTCGAGGCAGGAATGGGCGCTCGGGGCAATCCCCGATCACCGGATAGACCGCACCTGAGGATCGGAATCGGCCAGCGCAGCTGCGGCAGCTTCGGGAAGCAGCTGGTCCAAGTGGTACGGATAGACGGTCTCGCCGGTGTGATCCAAGGCGACGATATCCGCCCCGGTGCACCACTTGTTGTCGGTAATGCTGCGCCGCTCGACCGCGGTCAGATTGCCCGGTTCGGGGTCGAAGGCGGGGACGCGCAGGGCGAAGAACAGCTCCTCGGCGCGGATAAGTTCACCGTCGAACGGAAATACCGCGACCCGCCGCCAGATGGGACCGCGCAGACTGGTCGGATCCGCGGTATATCCAGTCTCCTCCCAGAGCTCGCGCACCGCGGCACTGCGCAGGGTTTCCCCCGGTTCCACACCGCCGCCGATCGTGAACCAGAAGAAGACGTCGGGGGTTTTCGGGTCGTTGCCGCGCATGAGCAGCACGCGGTCCTGTTCGTCGAGCAGCACTACACGCGCCGAGGTGCGCACCGTATCGACAGCCAAGCCGGTCGAGGCCGCCGGGGTGGCGCGTTCGCTGATCTCGAAGTACGTCGGGAGCGGCGCGGTGCCGCCCAGGTGCAAGATGCGTACCGGGCGGCGGGTGCGCAGGGCGAGGGTGTCGCGGACCGCGTCGTTGTGGAAGCGGCGCGCGATGAGCACCCGGGCCTCGGCATCGGCGAGTTCGGCGACCTGCTGTGGGCGCAACTGGGCGATATCGACCGTGGAAAGTGCTGCGGAAAGCTGATTTTCGATGGTTTCGCGGTCGGCGCGGCCCGCACGCTCGGCCCGATCGGCAAGTGCGGTCAGCCGTTTGGCCTGCTCGACCAGCGCGGAATCGGCGCTCGGGCCCGCTATGGCCACGGCGACCGACCTGGCCACCACCGCCCGCCGCGCCAGTGCACCGTCGAGGGCCTGCCAGGACTGATCCGACCGCACGTGCAGCCGGTCGAGCCGGTTCGCCGTCGAGGCAGCCCACAGACCGATCGCCACGACCACCGCCGCGATGAGCGCGAGTACGAGAACCGTTGTGGCGGAGAACGTAATCATGGAGCGGCCCTCACCGTGCAATCGATCATCCGGCGGCCCGCACGCGCGTATCCCCCACCGTGACGGTTTCGTAGACCCGCAGGATCTGTTCGGCGACCACGGGCCAGTCGTATTCGCTGACCACTTGGTTGGCGGTATGGATCAGGGCTTCGCGGCGCACATCATCGGTGAGCAGGGTATCCAGCGCCGCGGCGAGCAGAGTCGAATCCCCCACCGGGACAAGCATTCCCGCGGTGCCATCGCGCAATACTCGACGGAAGGCATCCAATTCGCTTGCCACCACGGCAGTTCCGGCCGCCATCGCCTCGATCAGAATGATGCCGAAGCTCTCCCCACCGAGATTCGGCGCGACGTACACATCCGCGCTGCGCATTGCCGAGGCCTTGTCCTCGTCCGATACCTGGCCGAGGAAGCGCAGGTGGCGGGCGAGCGGCCCGGCCTCGCGGCGCAGTCGGTCCTCGTCACCGCGCCCGACGATGAGGATCTCGACATCCGAGTGTCTGCGCACCAATTCGGGCAGCGCGCCGAGCAGGACTTCCATCCCCTTGCGTGGTTCGTCATAGCGACCGAGGAACAGCACCGTCCCGCCCGCGCGCGGATATCCGGGCAGCATCGGGGCCCGCGCGAACGCGGGCACATCGACACCGTTGGGGATCTCCACCGCATCCGAACCGAGCGCCTCCACCTGCCAGCGCCGCGCCAACTCGGAGACCGCGATCCGGCCGCTGATCTTCTCGTGATAGGGACGCAGCACACCCTGAAAAGTGCTCAGCACCAACGATTTCGTGGTCGAGGTGTGGAAGGTCGCGACGATCGGCCCCTCGGCGATCTTCAGCGCGAGCATGGACAGGCTCGGCGCATTCGGTTCGTGGATGTGCAGTACATCGAAGTCGTTGCCGTCGATCCAACGCCGAATCCTAGTGTAGGCCATGGGGCCGAAGGACAACCGGGCCACCGAACCGTTGTACGGAATCGCCACCGCACGACCGGCTGACACCACGAAATCCGGCAGCGGCGTGTCCTCCGATGCGGGCGCGAGCACGCTCACCTTGTGGCCGCGTTCGATGAATACCCGCGCCAATTCCACGACATGGGCCTGCACACCACCGGGGACATCGAACGAATAGGGGCAGACCATGCCGATTTTCATGGTGTCTTCTCCCCTTTGGCGCTTTCCATCCCGGCTTGTGCCGCGGCGATCCTGGCCCGCCGCTGCGCCGAAAGGTCCTGCTCCCATTGTGGCTGCAACATATGCCAATCGGCCGGGTGCTCGGCGATATTGGCCGCGAACCGGTCGGCCAGCGCCTGGGTGGCCGCCGCAACGCCGCCCGAAACATCCAGCGGCGTTTCGGTCTTCATTCCCCATCCTTCGCGACCATCGGCATCGACGGTGAACCAGAGGTGCACCGGAATCAGCGCCGCGCCGGTCTCGATGGCCAGCTTCGCCGCGCCCGCGGGCAGCCAAGTGCGCTCGCCGTACATGGTCACCGGGACGCCCTTACCGGTCAGGTCCCGCTCACCCATCAGGCATACGACATTGTTCGCGCGCAGGCGGGCGGCCAGCGCGGTGAACGGCGGCTGCTCACCACCGGTCAGCGGGAATACCTCGAACCCGAGGCTCTCCCGGTAGGCAACAAACCGCTCGAACAGCGATTCCGGCTTCAGCCGTTCAGCGACGGTCGCGAGGGTACCGCTGTGGTTGACCAACCAGACCCCGGCCGCATCCCAGTTCCCGGAGTGCGGCAGCGCCAGCACTACACCACGTCCCCGCGCCAGTGCGGCATCCAGATTCTCCACGCCCGCCACCGGCGAACCGGTCAATGAGGAGTGGTCCATCGTCGGCAGTCGGAAGGCTTCGCGCCAGTAGCGGGCGTAGGACCGCATGCTCGCGCGGATGAGTTCGTCGGGCACCTCGGCCGGGCTCACACTGAGCACGCGAGCGAGATTGCGCCGCAACTGATTGGGCCCGCCACCGGCACGGAATGCGCGATTCGCCTTGTCCGCGACCCGATTACCGCCCCAATCGAAGGCCCGCCGCGCCGTCGACTCGGGCAGCGCGCGCACCACCCGCCAACCCGCCGCATACGCCCAATCCGTCAGTCCGGACTTGATCCGTGAGCCGACGCCTTCGGACTCGGAACTCACGACCGCGCCTCGCTGGCTTTCGGCTCCGTCGTGCGCGAGAGCGCACTGTGTTGATGGTGCATTCGCTGGCGCTCGCTCACGAGGGCAACTCCGTCGCGTCCGCCGGATTCTGTGGCGGCGCGGGCGGAATCACGTCCCGCGCGCCCGGCGAATTCCGGACCGCCAGCACCCGCTGGAATACCGTGATAATGCTCAACACCGCCAGAATCCACATCGCCACGTGTACGGCCCAGGTCAGCCATTCGATCCCCCAATACCCACCGATACCGGTGAGCCCGGCGCCGACCAAAACGATGATCAGCCGATCCGGCCGCTCGATGAGTCCACCGTCCGCGGATAGGCCACTCGCCTCGGCGCGCGCCTTCGCGTACGAAATCACCTGGGAGGTAACCAGAACCACCAGGGTCGCCAGGAACAGCGGCTTACTGTTCTCGTGATACACCGCCCACCAGGCCAACCCGGCGAAAATAGCGCCGTCGGCGACCCGGTCGCAGGTGGCATCCAGTACCGCACCGTATTTCGTGCCGCCGCCACGGGCTCTGGCCATGGCGCCGTCGAGCATGTCGAACATGACGAACAGCCAGATCACCATGGTTCCCCAGAACAGATGTCCGGTCGGGAACAAGGTGACCGCGGCCGTGATCGAGGCGACGGTGCCGATCACCGTGATCGCGTCGGGAGTGAGTCCGGTACTGACAAGCGCTCTGCCCAGCGGCGCAGTCGCTTTGGAGAACGTCTCGCGGCCGAAGAAGCTGAGCACCCTACTCGACTTCCTTCCACGCCGCCGAAAGCAGCGCCCGAGTTTCCCGCAACAACTGCGGCATGACCTTCACACCGCCGACGATGGTGATGAAGTTGGCGTCCCCGCCCCAGCGCGGCACGATGTGCTGATGCAGGTGATCGGCGAGTGAGCCACCGGCCACCCCACCGAGATTCAGACCGACATTGAAACCGTGCGGCCGCGAGACCCGCTTCATCACCCGAATCGCTTGCTGGGTGAAAGACATCAGTTCGGCGCTCTCCTCGAGCGTCAGATCCTCGAGGTTGGCCACCTTACGGTAGGGCACGACCATCATGTGCCCCGGGTTGTACGGATAGAGATTCAGTACCGCGTAGACGTGTTCGCCACGAGCGATGACCAATCCGTCCTCATCCGTCATCTTCGGAATATCCGTGAACGGATGGCCCGTGGTGTCTTTCGGATTGGACGTGGCCGCCTCTGCGATATAGGACATCCGGTACGGAGTCCACAACCGCTGCAACCGATCCGGCTCCCCTGCCCCGCTATCCACGATGCTCCCGTGCTCGTCCGAGTCCGCGTTCAAATCCGCGAGCCCGTCCGGCGCCGTGCGCTCAGTCATGCTCTGTCCGTTCTGGTTTGAGCGGGGCCCCTCCGTGGTTACGCAAGCTTCTTCCTCCGGGCCCTGACCACTCATACCGTGCCCTTCACCACAAAACCCTCGGCGGTCGGCGAGGCGTTCTCCCGGTTCGCGATCCATTCCACGATCGTGGCCACCGCGGCGGCGACCGGCACGCCGTTGACCTGGGTGCCGTCGCGGAAGCGGAAGCTGACCGCACCCGCGTTCACATCGCGCTCACCGGCGAGCAACATGAAGGGGATCTTCTGCGCGGTGTTGTTGAAGATCTTCTTCTGCATCCGGTCGTCGCTGCGATCGACCTGCGCGCGAATGCCCGCGTCCCGCAGCTGTTCGATCACCGAATCCAGATGCGGCGCAAAGGTTTCCGCAACCGGGATGCCCACCACCTGGACCGGCGAGAGCCAGGCCGGGAAGGCGCCCGCGTAATGCTCGGTGAGCACGCCGAAGAAGCGCTCGATGGAACCGAACAGGGCGCGGTGGATCATTACCGGCCGCTGCTTGGTGCCGTCGGAGGCGGTGTATTCCAGGTTGAAGCGCTCGGGCAGGTTGAAGTCGAGCTGGATGGTCGACATCTGCCAGGTGCGACCGAGCGCATCCTTGGCCTGCACGGAGATCTTCGGACCGTAGAAGGCGGCGCCACCCGGATCCGGGACCAGCTCGAGTCCGGAAGCCTCGGCCACCTCGGCGAGGGTTTCGGTGGCCTCGTCCCAGATCTCGTCGGAGCCGACGAACTTCTTCGGATCCTTGGTGGACAGCTCGAGGTAGAAGTCGTCGAGGCCGTAGTCGGCGAGCAGGCCGAGCACGAATTGCAGCGTGCTGGTCAGCTCGGCGTGCATCTGCTCCTTGGTGCAGTAGATGTGCGCGTCGTCCTGGGTCATACCGCGCACCCGGGTCAGACCGTGCACGACACCGGACTTCTCGTAGCGGTAGACCGAGCCGAATTCGAACATCCGCAGCGGCAGTTCCCGATAAGACCGGCCGCGCGAGCGGAAGATCAGGTTGTGCATCGGGCAGTTCATCGGCTTGACGTAGTAGTCCTGGCCGGGCTTGCGGACGGTGCCGTCCTCGTTGAGTTCGGCGTCCAGGTGCATGGCCGGGAACATGCCGTCCTTGTACCAGTCCAGGTGACCGGAGACCTCGAACAGATGTCCCTTGGTGATGTGCGGCGTATTGACGAATTCATAGCCCGCGGCGACGTGGCGACGGCGCGAGTACTCCTCGAGCTCCTTGCGGATGATGCCGCCCTTGGGATGGAAGACCGGCAGGCCGGAGCCGAGTTCGTCCGGGAAGCTGAACAGGTCCAGCTCCAGACCGAGTTTGCGGTGGTCGCGGCGCTCTGCCTCCTCGAGCAGGTGCAGATGCTCGTCGAGAGCCTCCTGCGATTCCCACGCGGTGCCGTAGATGCGCTGCAGATCCTCGCGGTTCTGGTCACCGCGCCAGTAGGCGGCGGAGCTGCGGGTCAGCTTGAAGGCGGGAATGAATTTGGTGGTCGGTATGTGCGGGCCGCGACACAGATCGCCCCAGACCTTTTCGCCGGTGCGGGGGTCCAGGTTGTCGTAGATGGTCAGCTCTTTACCGCCGACCTCCATGACCTCCGGATCGTCGATACCGGACTTATCACCGATCAGCTCGAGTTTGAACGGCTCCTTGGCCAGTTCGACGCGCGCGTCGTCGACCTCCACCACCCGGCGCGAAAACCGCTGCGCGCCTTTGACTATCTTCTTCATCCGGGATTCCAGCTTGGCCAGATCCTCGGGGGTGAACGGCCGGTCGACCTGGAAGTCGTAGTAGAAGCCGTCCTTGATGGGCGGACCGATGCCGAGCTTGGCCTCCGGGAACTCCTGCTGTACGGCCTGGGCCAGCACATGCGCGGCCGAATGCCGGATCACGCTGCGCCCGTCCTCGGTATTGGCGGCGACCGGCTCGACCTCGACATCGGTGTCCGGGGACCAGGACAGATCCTTGAGCCCCTCCGCATCGCGCACCACGACGATGGTGTCCGGCCCCTTCGTCGGCAGCCCCGCCTCGCGCACCGCGGCACCCGCCGTCGTCCCGGCCGGCACCCGAACGAGGGCGACAGGGCTGATAGGTGCTGAGGTGGTCACGGCGAGAGACTCCTTGGCGTTCGCTGGCGGGCGTGTTCCCGCGCTGGTGCGGGCGGTCGCCCACAGGTCATCGTCGGAGGCGAAATTGCTCCGGCGCGACCATGCTATCGGCACCATGGCGGCCCCGCGTCGATGGACTCGGATCGCCACGTCGTGGGCCGGCCGGCGCCGTTGCGCGAGACCCGAACGTGACATCGAGCATTCGGTTCCGTCACATGACCGCCGCCGGTTCGATGCGGTAAGCCCGGCGGCTCGACGCGCCCGAACGTGTTCGGATCCGACGCCTGGGCGAGCGATCAGCTTTCAGCGGCGAGCCGAGCCAGGAGCAGCTTGCGTTCGGCGGCGGGCCGCTTCGGGCAACTGGTGCACATTTCGCAGCTGGGCACCTCGAAGACCAGGCAGCACGAGATCCGGCGGACAAAGGTCCGCCCGTCGACATCCACGAACCGCGGTACCGGAAGTTTCCCTCCGACTTCGCTCGCAAGCCGCGCCCCAGCTTCGGGCTGCCCCGCATCCAGGGCCCGATTCCCGATGGCATCGGCGGCAATCGCCCAGAGTGACGGCACTCCCGCACCCGAGACCGCCGCTACAGGGCCGATCACGGCCGCCAAGGTCTCCTGCAACGCCTTCGCGCAGGCATGGCCCAGGGCGGCGTCGGTCTCATGCGGTGCGCCGCAGTCCCCCGGCGCGGCCCCGAGACCTTGACCTGCGACGGAGTGAATGCGGATGCGTTCTATGCCGCCGTCCGGACGGACCTCGCAGTCGAGGCGGTCCAAGAACGGCTCAGGCGCTGGTTTGTCGTTCGCGTAGGCGCAGGCGAGCTGTTCGACCAGTGCCGATGCGACCATGCACCACCAGAGCGTGCCGGAGACGCGGGGTTCGGCGGTACCCCAGGAGCGGCCCATTTCCGCGATGCGCGCCGACAGCCAGTCCGGTTCGGTCAGGGTTCGGCCGGGGACCGTGTTCACCACTGCAGGGGACTGCGCAACCACTGCCATTCGACTCCGATCCAGCCGCCGACCAACCCGAATGTTCCCAATACCCATAGTGTCGCGAGGACCAACGCGAAGGTCGCCACCGCCGCGAACACCCGCATGGCCGGCCCTCGTGCGGAGTACCACGCCATACCCTGCCGATACTTGTCACGCAGCCAGCCGAGCACCCGGCGCGCCCAGGCGAATTCGGTGGCGAGAATGCCAAGTCCGGCGAATACGATCGCCCAGCCGGGCCCGGGATAGGGAATCGCCAGGATTCCGATTGCGAGCACCGCGATACCGACCATCGCGACCCCGATCCGGTAGGCGAGGTTCAGCGTAGGTCGCGCGGCCAGCCGGGTGCGGAAGGCGCGCCATCCGGTGCGCGCGGGTTCTGATTCCAACTCGACACTCATCTCCACCAGCCTACGAGCGACATGCGTGGATCCGCCCGAGCGAGGTCGGACGGATCCAGCTGTCATCGACTCAGACGAGTTCCGGCGTGACCCGCGCGCCGTTGTCGTCGATATGGGCGACGCCGTTCACGGTCACCTCGATAACACGCGCGCTGGCGATATCGAAGAACAGGCCCGATACCGTCACATCACGCTCGGCCATCGCCGCGCGCACCGCGGGATGCCGGTGCAGCGTCTCCAACTGCACGGCCACATTCACCATGCTCAGCTGGTCGACCTCGCCGAATCCAGCGGCCGCGGCCGCCTGTGCCACCGGGTGCCCGAACTGGAACTGCTCCAGGCTCGGATGGGCATGGGCGAGCCAGGGTTCGATACCCGGTCCAGTGTCGGCGCCGGAATGCAGCGCCTTCATCGCTCCGCACGACGAATGCCCGCACACGACGATGGACCGCACATTCAATTCGTTCAGCGCGAAGACCAGTGCGGCCTCCACCGACGCGTCTCCGCTGTCCGGCACCAGATTGCCCACATTGCGCACCGTGAACATGTCACCGGGTCCGCTGTTGGTGATGACGTTCGGAACCACTCGGGAGTCCGCGCAGGTCAGGAAGAAGGTATCGGGATCCTGACGGTCACGCAGTTCGTCCAGATGCGGCCGCACCACATGGGCGTGGCTGCGATGGTAGGCGGCGACACCCGAGGTCACCCGGTCGGCATTCGCGTCGTCACCGCGCCACGGGCCGAGGATCTCGTCGAGCACCGCACGCCCGAATCCGCGGGCGGGCGGACCCGCGGTCGCGTGCGCCATCCGCGCACTGCCGATTTCCACGAAATCGACTGCGCCGCCGGTGCTTTCCTGCTGCCGCACCCAGTCTTCGATGGCTTCGAAGGCGGCATGGTCGAGGAAGTCGACCGTCATCTCGACGGTGACGTCCACGCCTGCGGGCACTTTCGCGAATTCCGCGGACAGCTTCGGCAGCGCGAGGAAGGTGCAGGAGCCGTCGATGGTCAGCAGCCAGCGCTGCGAACCGGGAATCTGCGTGGCCGCCACGGCAACTCGCACGACGCGCCACAGCAGCAGACCGAAAGCCAGTGCCAGACCGATGATTACGCCTTCCAGCAGATTAAGGAAGACCACGCTGACGATGGTGACGGCATAGATGAGCAGATCGCCGGTGCGCCTGGCCATCTTGATGTGGGCCAGCTTCACCAGCTGAATACCGATGACGATCAGCAGACCAGCGAGCGCGGACTTCGGAATCTGCTGCACCACCCCGGCCAGGACTACCGAGAACAGCAGAATCCAACAGCCGTGCAGTATCGCCGAAGCGCGGCTGCGGGCACCCGCCTGCACATTGGTGGCACTGCGCACGATCACGCCGGTAACCGGCAGACCGCCTAGTAGACCCGAGAGCACATTGGCCGAGCCCTGACCGATCAGCTCACGGTCGAAATTGGTGCGCTTACCGGTATGCATCTTGTCCACGGCCACCGCCGATAGCAGACTCTCGACGCTGGCGATGAGCGCGACGGTCAGAATCATCAGCGCCACCGCGGACCAGTTGCCGCTGGGGAGCTGCGGCAGTCCGATGGCGTCGAACAGCGAGCCGTTCAACACGATTCGCTCGGCCTCGAAGGGCAGCACCAGCGACAACACCGTGCCGACCAAGACCGCCACCAGCGGTCCCGGCACCACCCGCACCTTGGCGGGCACCCGGCGCCAGCCGAGCATGATCGCGATGACCACCGCGCCGATGATTGCGTCATCGCCGTGCAGCGACAACAGTTGCGACGGCAACTGGGTGATGTTGTTCCAGGCGGAACTATGCGAGGACCCACCGAGCAGCACGTGAACCTGTTGCAGCGCAATGGTTATGCCGATGCCCGCGAGCATCGCGTGCACCACCACCGGCGCGACGGCCAACGCGGCCCGCGCAATCCGGCTGAGCCCGAATAGGATTTGCAGCACACCGGCCGCGACGACAATGAACGTGGTTGTCCGCCAGCCGAATTGGTTGATGGATTCGGCGACAACAACGGTCAGACCCGCGGCGGGTCCGCTGACCTGCAGCATCGAACCGCCGAGCGTGCCCGCGACGATGCCGCCGATGACGGCGGCGATGAGCCCGGCGGCGACGGGCGCGCCGGAGGCGACGGCGATGCCGAGGGACAGCGGCAACGCGACCAGGAAGACCACGATAGAGGACGGCAGATCGTGGCGCAGGATCGACGTCAGACGATCCGACAGAGGTTCGGAACTGCGATGGCCCTTGCCCTGTTCAGCGGGCGGTAACGGTGGTGCGGCTACAGCGCTATCAATAGCCATTGACTTCTCCTTCGCCGACTCGGCGCGAACGCCGAGGTCGGTTGACGATCAAAATGTCCAGCAGGGCACAGACCGCGAACCGGCATATCGCGGTGAAGCAGTTCCCGACACAGCGATGGGTCGAGAGGTAAATCGCATCAAGGCTATTGGTAAAGACTTAGCAAAGCCTGAGAACTTGGCGAAAAATGCTCGAATCCATACCTCCGAATCGGTGTGAAACGCGACACATCCGTGCCGAGTTGTCCTGTCGGGCCACATCATTCGGCCCGACAGCACGCGACTAGACGGGCTCGGCAGCCACGCCCCGCACATCGACCAACCCATCGAACGCCTCGACCGTCAGCTCGTCGTCGAACTCGGCGATGCCGTCCATGGTCACCTCGATGACCCGGGCGGTCGCGAGATCGAAGAACAGTCCGGAGACCGCCACGCCCCGCTCCTCCATCGCCCGCCGGACCACGGGATGGGCATGCAGCCGTTCCAGTTGCACCGCCACATTCACCATGCCGAGCTGGTCGACCGGGCCGAATCCGGCGAATGCCGCGGCATCGGCGACCGGATGTCCGAGCCGGAACCGGTCCAGGCTCGGCCGCGCGTAGGCGAGCCAGTCGCCGAGCCCCGGTCCCGTGTGCACCGCTTGATGCAGTGCGTCCATCGCGCCGCAACCGGAGTGCCCGCAGACCACCACCGCCCGCACATCCAGCTTCTCCAGCGCATAGACCAGCGCGGCCTCCACCGAGACATCACTGCCGCCGGCCGGGACCAGATTGCCCACATTGCGAACGGTGAACAGATCCCCCGGCCCGCTATTGGTGATGACATTCGGCACGATGCGGGCATCAGCACAGGTCAGGAAGAAGGTGTCAGCGTCGGGCCGGTTGCGCAATCCATGCAAATGGGGACGCATCAGATGGGCGTGGCCGCGGTGATAGGCGGCGATACCGGCCGCGATCGGATCGGCCCGATTACCCGTCCGCCGCCACGGTCCGATGACCTCATCGATAACCTGACGCGAGCGCCCACGCTCGGGCGGACCCGCAACCGCGGTCGCCATACGCGCGCTACCGATTTCGACGAAATCGACTGCGCCACCCGCGACTTCACGCAGACCGGCCCAGTCGGTGATCAGCTCATAGGAGGCGTGGTCGAGGAAGTCGACCGTCATCTCGATGGTCACGTCGACGTCCGCGGGGACCTTCGCCAGTTCCGCGGTCAGCTTGGGCAGCGCGAGGAAGGTGCAGGTGCCATCGATGGTGACCAGCCAGCGGTGGGCGTCGACCACCGGTTCGGCGTGGATGGTCACCCGCACCACGCGCCACAGCAGCAGGCCGAAGGCAAGTACGAGACCGATCACCATGCCCTGCAACAGATTCAGGAACACCACACCCAGCACCGTGACCACGTAGACGAACAGGTCGCCGTTGCGCCGGGCCAACCGGATATGGGCCAGCTTGACCAGTTGCACGCCGATGAGGATGAGCAGCCCCGCGAGCGCCGCCTTGGGAATCTGCTGCACCAGCCCGGCCAGCGCGACCGCGAACAGCAGGATCCACACGCCGTGCAGTACCGTCGCGGCCCTGGTACGCGCGCCGGCATGGGCATTGGTAATGCTGCGAACGATCACTGCCGCAATCGGCAGACCACCGAGCAGACCCGACACCACATTGGCCGAGCCCTGCCCGATCAGTTCGCGATCGAAATTGGTTCGATGGTCGGGCCGCGTCTTGTCCACCGCGACCGCCGAGAGCAGGCTCTCAACGCTGGCGATCAGCGCGATCGTCACCATCGCCATCGCGACGGCGAACCAACTGCCGGACGGGATCGCGGGCAAACCGATGGAATCGAGCAGCGACCCGTTCAGCACGACGCGCTCGACATGAGTCGGCCCCACCAGCGACAGGAACGTGGCGACCAGCACGGCGACGAGCGGCCCCGGTACGACCCGGATGGAGCGCGGGAGGAACTTCCAGCCGGTCAGGATGACGATAACCACCAGGCCGACGAACAGATCGCCGCGATGGACCGACATCAACTGATGCGGTAGCTGAGTGAGGCTGGCGAACGAGGAACTCAGCGAATTGCCGCCGAGCAGAATATGGACCTGTTGCAGCGCGATGATGACGCCGATACCGGCCAGCATCGCATGGACCACCACTGGTGCGATGGCGAGTGCGCCGCGCGCAACGCGACTGAGTCCGAACAGGATCTGCAATAGGCCCGCACCAATGGTGATGAAACAGGTAGCGGCCCAGCCGAATTGGTGCACGCTCTCGGCGACGACGACGGCAAGACTCGCCGTCGGCCCGCTGACCTGCACAGCCGAGCCGCCAAGTAGCCCGGCGACGACACCGCCGACTACGGCGGCAATGAGGCCCGCGGCGACCGGCGCGCCGGAGGCGACCGCGATACCGAGCGAAAGTGGTAGTGCGACAAGGAAAACCACGACTGAAGCGGGTAGGTCATGGCGGCCGACGGCGGCAAGGCTTGCTGGAAGACTTGCGCGAAGCGGCGACGTCCGTGGTGCGGGATCGGTGTCGGTGGACATTATTCTCCTTCGCCGAAACGGCGTGAAGCCGATCGGTTCATCGGTCGAACATGTACTGGCATCGAAAGCGAGCGGCGGGCGAAGCTTTCTGGAGAACGCTGGGTGCTACGTGTGCTCCGCACGGAGCAACTTCGTGGAGCAGTGACCCCATGGCACGAAGGTCAGGCGCAATAGTAAAGACTTCGCAAAGCACATGGAAAGGTTTATGGTGCGGATGTGGTCTACTGCTATCAAAATGTGACCCAAGTCACAGCAGGCAAGAGGATTCCGATTCCCGGAGCGGAGACGTGGCGGGCACTGCGCCGATAAGAAATAAGGCCGGGCACCCTTGGCGCACCGACCCTGATCGAATGGGTGGTCCCAGCTGGTTTCGAACCAGCGACCTTCCGCGTGTGAGGCGGACGCTCTCCCGCTGAGCTATGGGACCGAACTCGGCGCTCGAGCGGCGGCAGAGCAGCCGTTCGAACGAGATGGAACCTTAGCACGCACTACCGGCGTCCCACCAAATCGCCACCCCGACAGCGATGATCGGCCGTCGAGCTTTGCGACTGACATTGGTGCGGACTCGTGAATTGCGAAGTAGTGCAGCAGCTCCCGGAGGGGTCACATCGGGTGGGTAGCCATGGATCACCCCATCGACCGCGATGCCGCTTGCCTACGTTCCCGCCCCATGGCGGTCCGGATGTGGCGCAAACGAAGGTGCGCCCCCCTATCCGACACCTTCGCCCCGCGATGCGCCTTATCGCACCTCGCGAACAACACCGATGTAATTCAACTTCAGGCCTCTCTACCAGCGGATTTGTAGGTTGCGCCGAACGTCGGCTAATGTTCTGTCTCGCACCACGGCGGGCCGCAAGCCCCCGGAGATGCAAATGCGGATGTAGCGCAGCTGGTAGCGCATCACCTTGCCAAGGTGAGGGTCGCGGGTTCGAATCCCGTCATCCGCTCGAGGAGTAGGGCCAGGCAATAGTAAAGCCTTCCCCCTTCGCACGGTGGAGTGGCCGAGTGGTGAGGCAACGGCCTGCAAAGCCGTGCACACGGGTTCGATTCCCGTCTCCACCTCGCGCGATTAGCTCAGCGGGAGAGCGCTTCCCTGACACGGAAGAGGTCACTGGTTCAATCCCAGTATCGCGCACCACCGTTTTACCAGGTCAGCCCCGGTTCTTACCGGGGCTGACTTTGTTTGTGCCTCACGGCGCCTCACCACGCCCCTGGCGGCTACCCGAGTACGCGAACTCGCGAAGTTGCCGGATTACCTTCGGGACCATCTCGACCTCGGCGGGATGATTGATCATCGGGTCGAAGTAGTCGGTCCGCTGCTCGCCCTCGGCCAGGCGCAGGTTGATCTCGGCGAGTTTGCGGGTCCGGCCGCCGATGGCGCTGCCGATCAGATCGAAATGCACCTCGTGCTCGCGCAGATATTCTTCGAGTGCTTCGATGGAGGCGGATTTCGGTTGTGCCGCATCAGGTTCGGCGAATACCCAGGTAGGCATCGAATTGCCGAAACGGTACGGCATCAGGCCGCCGTACCTGGCGCGGGCCCAGCCGGTAGCGACGGTGATCACGAACCGACCGATTATGCCGCGGCCCGTGGTCGCAAGGGCGAAGTCCCATGGCTTGTCGTCGCGATCCAGCACGCGAAAGGCGAACCCGAGCACATCCGGTACGGCCCCCGGCAGCCCGGTGCCCTTCGACAGGCGGGCAATGACGGCCCGTTCACCGCTACCGAACAGGTTCTCGAACTCGTATTCGGCGTGCAGCCGACCCGACAGGTGCAGTCCGTCAGGATGGAAGACCCGCGCATGCCGGAGTCTGGCGCCGGCTGCGAACGCGCTTCGCACGACTGTGGCAGATAGATCGACCATGGCGAGTCCTCCGAGGTAGACGACGTTTCGTTACCCGGTTGCCCCGCGCGTAGCCGGATAAACGGTAGGCGCTCCCGAGTCCGCGATGGCACGGTCCGGAACCACCTTCGATGGCGCGCCGCCGAACGACGCATGACCGATGACAACGAGCCACGCGACCTCAGTGGCTCCCTGCACGCATGAGCGCAGGTCCTGCCGATGTCAATGGACCAGTTGGTCAGCCCACGGGGATGGCAGGGTTGCGCTGGATATGTCGGCGATTTCCCGTAGGCGGGAGGTGGGGATTCCTAAGCGGCTCAGTTGGATCAGGCCCTGGGAGATGACGATGATGTGGGCGCTGAGAGCCGAGACAATGGCGGGGTCGGCGGGGGCGCTATCGGGCAGGGAGGTTCGTAGGCGGTCGGCTACGCCTTCTTCCATGGCAGCGGTGGTGTGGGTGCCGATGATGGCGACTTCGGGAATGCGGGTGCCGAGTTGGGCGATGCTGTTGATCATCAGGCAACCGCGGCGGTCGGGCCGGGCGGCACAGTCGTCGATGACCGCTTGGAACAGGGCCCGGACGGCGGCGCGCGGTGAGCCGGACGCGGATGTGACGACCTCGCGGACGAAACGAGCCCGGCGTTCGCAATAGCGCTCGAAGGCAGTGAGGAACAGGCCGCGTTTATTGCCGAAGGCGGCGTAGATGCTGCCGTTCCCGACACCGGTCGCGCGGGATACGTCCTCCACCGACGTCTCGTCGAACCCCTTCGACCAGAACAGTTCCGTCGCGGCATCGAGCAGGTTCGATTCATCGAACTGTCGCGGCCGTCCCATGCGCTCACCGTACCAACCGGGTCGTGATGTCGAGCACCTCACTTGTTCTGGAGGCGTACCTCCATAATACTGGTTGACATGTCCGTAAAATTCGGCGGTACGGCCCGCAGGCGAGTCGGTGTGCTGGTTTTCGACGGTGTCAAGATGCTCGACTTCGTCGGTCCCGCAGAGGTATTCGTGGAGGCGAACCAGTCGGTGGCGGGCTATGAGGTGGTACTCGTTTCGGCCGACGGCAAGGACGTGCACACCTCGATCGGCGCGCGCACGCAGGTGAGCTGCGCAGCGGCCGAGGCGGGTCGCTTCGACACAGTGGTGATTCCGGGCAGCGAGTTGCCCGTGGAAAAATTCGTGACTCCCGAGATGCTGGCGGCGGCGCGGTACCTGTCGTCGCATACCCGGCGGATTGCGTCGATCTGCAGTGGCGCGTTCGTCCTAGCCCAGCTCGGACTGCTCGACGGTAGGCGGGCGACGACCCATTGGAAGTTCACGGCCGACCTGGCGCGCCGGTTTCCGGCGGCGCTGGTGGAACCGGATGCGATTTTCGTGCGTGACGGCAACCTCTACAGTTCGGCCGGTGTCGCGGCCGGTGTGGATCTCGCGCTGGCGCTGGTCGAGGAGGATCATGGTGCCGATGTCGCCCGAAGGGTGGCACAGTCACTGGTGGTGTACATGCAACGTGCCGGTGGACAGTCGCAGTTCTCGGCATCACTGAGCGGGCCCGCGCCACGCAGTCCGCTGCTGCGCGGAGTCGTTGACCTGATCTGCGCGGACCCCGCGTACCCGCATACCGTGCAGAGCCTCGCCGCGCACGCGCGCATCAGCGTCCGGCACCTGACCCGGCTGTTCCGCACGGAGCTCGAACGTTCGCCCGGGGAGTATGTCGCGTTCATTCGGTTCGGGGTTGCCAGAGATATGCTGCACGCTGGACACAGCGTGACCGAGGCGGCGATGGCCGCCGGATACGGCAATAGCGAGGCATTGCGGCGGGCGTTCGTGGCGCGGCTCGGCATTTCGCCGCGCAAGTATCAGCAGCGTTTCCGGACAACCGGATCGACCATAGGCACCGAGTTCGCGGCGGCCGTGTCCTGATCGGGGGCATTTCCGGCCGGTAAAGGGGGGCGCGGGCGACAGGAGGCAGCGGAAACTGCTTTGGACACAGCGCCAGATCGAGAAAGGACCGCGATGTCCCCCGCGTCAACCCCAACCGTTGTACTCGTGCACGGCGCCTTCGCCGATGCGTCGAGTTGGTCGCCGGTCACCCAGCGGCTGCTCGACAAGGGCCACCGGGTCGCTGCACCGCCGGTGTTCAATCGCAGTCTGTCCGGCGACGCCGCCTACATCCGGGCGGTCGTCGAACAGATCGACGGTCCGGTGTTGTTGGCCGGGCATTCCTACGGCGGCGCGGTCATCACCGTCGCCGGCGTTGCCGAGAATGTCGTCGGCCTCGTCTATGTCTCCGGTTACGCGCTGGAGGAGGGCGAGAGCCTTGGCCAATTGCAGGGCCGGTTCCCGGATTCCGAGCTGGCGGCACATCTGGTCTACACCTCGTATCCGGTCGACGGCGAGACCACCGGAACCGATGTGTCCGTCGAAATCGACGCGTTCCCAGCTATTTTCGCAGCTGGAGTCGACGCCGCGAAGGCGCGGGTGCTGGCGGTGTCACAACGGCCGCTGTCGGCAACCGCGTTCGGTGAGGCCGCCACAGCCGCAGCCTGGAAGACCAAGCCGGCCTGGGGAATTGTGTCCAGCTCCGACCGCACCATCAATCCGGATGTCGAGCGTTACGGCTATCGACGGGCCGGGCTGCGGGCGGTGGTCGAGATCGACGCACCGCACCTGGTGATGCAGACCCATCCGGACCGGGTCGCGTCCGTCATCACCGACGCGATCACCGAATTGTCCTGATCCACAACACAAGAGAAAGGCACCACCATGTCAGGTAACCCGTTGGGTATCTCGCTCGAGCAGGCGGCGCAGGAGTTCGTCGACGCTACCTCGCAACCACCGTTCCTCTACCAGCTCGCCCCGGAAGAGGGACGCAAGGCGGTGGATTCGGTGCAGGACGCGGCGATTTTCAAGCCGGAGATCGATGAGCAGTGGGTCACGGTCGAGGGCGGTCCGACGGGGGCGGTGCGGGCGCGCATCGTCAAGCCGCAAGGTGTCACCGAGGTATTGCCGGTGATCATCTACACCCATGGCGCCGGTTGGGTGTTCGGCAACGCACACACCCATGACCGGCTCGTGCGCGATCTCGCCGTCGGGGTACGCGCGGCCGTTGTCTTTCCCGAATACGACCGGTCGCCGGAGGCGCGGTACCCGGTGGCCAACGAGCAGTCCTACCGGGTCGCCCAGTGGGTTACGACCGACGGCGCCGAGCACGGTCTCGACGCGTCTCGGATCGCGGTCGCGGGTGATTCGGTCGGCGGCAATATGGCCATCGCGCTGACGCTCATGGCGAAGGAGCGCGGCGACCTCTCGTTCGCGCAGCAGGTGCTGTTCTACCCGGTGACCGACGCCAACTTCGACACCGGTTCGTACCAGCAGTTCGCCGAGGGCTACTTCCTGACTCGCGCAGGGATGCAATGGTTCTGGGATCAGTACACCACCAGCGCGGAAGACCGTGCGCAGATCACCGTGTCGCCGCTGCGGGCCAGCACCGAGCAGTTGAGCGGACTGCCGCCCGCACTGGTCATCACCGCCGAGGCAGATGTGTTGCGCGATGAGGGCGAAGCCTTCGCCGGCAAGCTACGCGCGGCGGGCGTGCCGGTGACGCAGGCGCGCTACGGCGGGATCATCCACGACTTCGTCATGGTGAACGCGATGCACGATACCCACGCCGCCAAAGCCGCTGTCGCACAGGCGGTTGCGACGCTGAAGGCCGCCCTGCACACAGTGTGATCGCACCTCGTCCGCAAACAGATCAGGAGAAATCTATGACCGCTCCAACCATCGTGCTCGTCCACGGCGCGTTCGCCGATTCCTCCAGTTGGAACGGCGTCATCGAACGCCTACGCGCACAAGGACATTCCGTCATCGCCGCCGCAAATCCGCTGCGCGGCCTCGACAGTGACGCGGCTTACATCGCGTCGGTCGTCGACGGCATCGGGGGCCCATGTGTGCTCGTCGGACACTCGTACGGTGGCAGTGTCATCACCGTGGCGGCCGAGGGGAAGGCCGATGTCACCGCATTGGTTTATATTGCCGCGTTCATTCCAGACGAGAACGAGAGCGCGCTGGAGCTGACCGACAAGTTCCCCGGCTCCACCTTGGGGGCGGCCACCCGTCCGGCGAGCTACCCCCTGCCCGACGGGAGCACGGGAACCGAACTCTATATCCGCCACGAGGAGTTCCACCGGCAGTTCGCCGCCGACGTTCCGGCGGAAACGGCTGAGCTGATGGCCGCGACACAGCGGCCGGTCGCCCTTGCCGCGCTGCAGGAGACTGCTTCCGCGGCCGCATGGAAGTCGGTGTCCGCGTTCGCATTACTGACCACCGACGATAAGAACATCCCCATCGAGGTGCAGCGGTTCATGGCCGAACGCGCCGGTGCCGGCACCGTCGAAATCTCCGCCTCGCATGCGGTCTCGGTATCCGAGCCGCAGGCGGTCACCGACCTGATCGTCGGGGCGGTCGAGCGCTAGCTCGTCTCGAACCGGCTCGCGCCGCGGGGAATTGCGGCGTGAGCCGGGGTCAGGTCGGTGTGGTTTCGGGAGGCTGGGTTCGGCGGCGGGGCGGATGTCGATGACGCCTCGAGCCGGCGGACTCATATGGGCCCGATTCGGCGGCCGTCGGTGGGATGGGCCGGGTTGTCGGTGGTCGGCATTAGGCTTTGGCGCACATGTCGAGTGGAGCCGAGTCGTGGTCAGGGGTGCAGGTGACGGCAAACGAGCCCGATGGGCGCGATCGCGCCGCTGACGATGCCGATCCCGAGGTGCTCGACGATATCGCCGCGGACGTGTCGTTCGATCTCGAGGAGATCAACGAACTTCTGGGGGAATTGATCGACATGCGCGGTGACCGCAAGCGGCGCGATGCCGAAATCGTGGGGTTTCGGCTGGGGGTGAATGGGCAGGCACCGGAGACGTTGGCGCGGATCGGTGCTCGATTCGATCTGTCGCGGGATCGGGTTCGACAGTTGCATACCCGGGCGGTGGCGCAGATTCTGCGGGAAGCGCAGTTGAGTGGACATCGAGCGGCCGAGGTCTTCGGGGCGCGGTATCCGGTAGGGACACGGGATCAGCAGTTGGTGCGGGCGCTGTTGGTGGAGACCTACGCGACCGATACCGATCTGGCCGCCAATGAGTTGGCTTACCTGAAGTTGCGGTTGGCAGGGCATGCGGGCGAGGATGCCAAGCGGGTCGCCGGATACGTCATGCAGCGGATCATGGCATGGCAGAAGAAGACGAACCGGCGGTTGGCGAAACTGCACGAGCCGCTGGCGACAAGTGAGCTGAATTCATGGCTGGGACAGGTCGATTGGCCCGCCGCCGCACCGGGCCCCGCTCCCCTGCCGCTCGCCTCGGCGCGGACAGTGGACGGCGATGACGAAGGACGCGGGCGGTTCTATCTCGACAAGGTCGGACGTGATATCGGGTTCGATTCCGGTCTGGAGGCCCGGCTGCTGCGGACGGTGAATGTCAGCGATCTGGTCGAGACGTTCCAGGAGCAACCGAGTGCGGTCGCCTACGAGGTAGACGGCGCGGACCGGATCTACTACCCCACCATCGTCGCACGACTTGCCGATGGCCGCGTGGTCCTGATCGATGTCGAACCGCTTGGACACGTCGGCTTCCATATCAATCGGATCAAGTCGGCGGCAGGTCGCGCCCATGCGCATGCCAACGGCTGGGGCTGGCTGGTGTGGACCGGCAGCAAGGTCGGGATTCCAGATCTATTGCGGCGCAAGGTAGCTGCGCAGTCCGAAAGTCGGCTGCGCGAGCAGGTCGAGCGCGGACCGGTGGATTGGTCCGCGCTGCGACAGTTGCGCGCCGAGGTCGAGCTGGATCTGCTCGACCTGATCGCGGTGGTGCTGCGCAACGAATGGCGTTGGGACCGTGCGCCATTCCGCTTGAGCGGCACTCACCCGAACTGAACCGGCTCAGCGCACGAACATCGCTCCCGCGATGAATGTCACGATCAGCATCATCGCGCAGTAGGTGATCAGCTGCCAGTGACCGATCGCCTTCTGCATGCTCGCGATGGTGCCACGCAGGCTGGCGTCGATCCGGTGGTGATCGTCGAGCTTGCGCCTGACCTCGGCCAGCGAGTCCGCGTGTTCTTGCGCGGACTCCTCGGCGCGTTCCAGCCGGGTGGTAAGCTTCATGATCTGTTTCTGCTTGTCCCGCACGGTTTTTCGGGACACGGCCAGGGTGGTGCGTTGGTTGACCAACTCCTGGCGCTGCCGAGCGATGACGCTGGCCTGCGTCCTTGTGTGGTGTTCCCAGTCGGTCACGGTGGCCCAACCTCCTGTCATCACATCGCGGTAGCCCCACGCGATTTCACCCCGCACCCAGCCCTCCAGGAAATCGCGCAGTTCGTAGGGTTCCCGGCGCGGTACGACGAGCGCGCTGTTCGAGGCGTCCAACATGCCATCTTCGGCCCGGTAATCGCAGGCGGGCGGCGCGAAATCGGCGATGCCGAGCGCGGGCAGATGCCCGACCCAGTAACCCGGCGGGCACAGCCACAGCACCCCGTCACAGCCGGAGGTGCGCAGCCGCATCGTGTGGTGCTGCGCCGATTCCCGGTCCAGCGGCCCGGTGCGGACCTCGATGGCGTACTGCCGCTCGCCGCTGCGCCAGAGCACGTCCACCGGGACGTCACCCACCCGGCGATCCACCTCGGCCAGGTCCGCGCCGTAGGACGCGAGCCGACCGCACAGCCAATACTTGAGCCGCTGGATATCCCATTGCGCGGCGGCACATTCCGGACATGTGCAGCCGTACCCCCCAGCCCCCACCGCTGCGCGCACGGGTGCGCGACCATCCGGCACCCGGGTATCCGCGACGCGACCATCCGACAACCCCAATTCGGCGAGCATCGCCCGACGCCCGCACGCCCGCTCGACGCGCTGCTTCGTTCTCACGCAACCTCACCCCTGCCCAAAACCACCGCAGGTCAGGTACGACCTACGCCATAGATCAAGAGTGCGTCAGCTTTGGCCCGCCCGCCAGCCCCCTATACCCCGCGCTCGGGTGCGCCACAACCCGCGAATATGCTCCGACCAGCCGATGTGTGCTGTCTCACAAGCGATTTCACTGCGACACGCGAGAGCATCGCCACAGTTATTCCCATGATTGATAGTTGCGGCCATTCCTGGGACACGGACCGATACTCCGAACCAGCGGACGAAACCGGACGAAAAGTGCACAGCGTGGCCCCGGCCGGTACTCGAACCGGCGTCGGTACCGATCGACAGATAGAATCGGCCGGCCACGAGCGGAGTTTCGGGCAATACGGGGAAGAAGGTATGGGATGGACCACGACGAGCGGAGTGGCGAATCGATCGGCGCACTCTTGTCGAGTCTCGCGACGACCCTGCGCGAGGTGAGCAATAAACTCGACGCGGTTGCCGCGCACGTGGACGACGATCGTAATCTCGCCGGTCGCTTGGCCAAGCTGGAGGCGTGGGCTTTCCGTACGGGGGAGGATGTTTCCAAGATCGGGTCGCGGTTGGAGCAGGTCGTCACCGTCGAGCCGAGTGACGAACCGGCCGAGCCCGCGCTGCGGATCCATCCGGAGCCCGCTCCCGTGGCCAGGGAACGGCGCGAACCGATTCCATCGCGTCGCGACCGTCTCGATGCCGTCAACGGACGGGCCGACACCACGAGTGCGCGTGCCGAGACCGGACGCACCGACCTCCCGGATATCACGACCGTGCTCAGCGAGACGCCGACCGGACGCAACCACCGCTCCAATACCACCGGAACAAACGAGCGCCTCGAGCCCGCGACCGGCCGCAATGAACGCATCACGCCCGCCACCGGAACCAACGGGCGGCTAGGGAACACGACGGGACGTCAAGACGCCCCGACCGGACGCAACGAGCGACTTGAAGCGCCCGAAGACCCCGCGAACATCGCGCCCCGCCCCGCACGGACCGAGTTCACCGCGCCGATCGCCCGCACCGAACACCTCGAACCCTTCGGCCCCGCAACACCCAACGACTCCCTGCCCCTCCCTTCGCGGACACCGCAGCCCGTGCCGCCCGCGGTCCCTCCGACCTACCGCAGCGAACCGCTGTCCGCACCCACCGCCCGCCCCGATTGGCTCGACTCGGCCACACCGGCCAGCACCGAACCTGCCGCGCCGACCTACACCAACTCGCAGCCGGCGACCAGCGGCGACCGGCTCGAATACGGCTCGATCGGCACGAGCAACGGCCGCCTGGAGCCGCTCACCTCCCCGCCCCGCAACGGCTACGAACCCGCAACGCCCACAACCCGTCCCGATAACGGCATGACCGCGCCCCGCGCCGAGGACAAGGGCGCACTGACCCCTGGCGCGCACCGCGCGGACACCGGGGAGGATTCCTCCCACGTGGACAAGTTGCAGGCCATGCTCGACGAACTCAAGCGCAATCCCAACGGCCCGTTCGGCCGCCCCGAACCGACCTCCGCACCGAACGAGCTACCCGGCGTGGACCCGAACTTCGCGATCCGTACCGAGGGCTGAGCAACTCACCGGCCGGACGAGTCCAGACCGGCGAGGGTGCCGCGAATCAATTCGCGCAGCCATCGGTGGCCGTTGTCGGCGGTGTTACGGGGGTGCCATGCCATGGCGATGGCGATTTCGGGGAGGGGTAGGGGGATTTCGAAGGCGCACAGGCCGAGTGCGGTGCGAGTTGTCGCGGTGAGAGCGGCGGGGACAGGGCAGACCAGATCGCCGGAGCGGACCGCTAGCAGGGCGCTGGTCAGGTCGGGAACGGTGGCCACGACTCGACGGGTGCGGCCGTGCAGCGCCAAGCGATCGTCGATGGGACCGCGGGCGCGGCCGCGGCGGGAGATGCCGAGTTGGGCGGCCGCGGCGAACCGCGCCACGGTCACGCGGTCGGTGATCAGCGGATGTTGTGGTGCGGCAACGCCGATTACGCGGTCGCGCAGTACACGTTGCACAGTGGTCTCGGGATCGGTGTGCTCGATGACGCCGACCGCGATATCGACGCGGCCGTCGCGTATCGCGGCGGTGCCCTCGTCGCGGTCCGGGAGCAGGTGCATTGTCACTCCGGGCGCCTGCGCGCGGACGGCGGCCAGCAGCGGCGTCGCCAATTCGCCGAGAACCATATCGCCCGCTCGCACCGAGAAGTCGCGTTTCAGCGTTGTCGGGTCGAGGGGGCCGCGCGGGGTGAGCAGCGTCCGTCCACGCTCCACCAGAACGCTTACCTCATAACGCAATTCGAGTGCGCGCGGCGTCGGCACCAGGTTACGGCCCGCGCGCACCAGCAGCGGATCGCCGAGCACGCGTCGCAACTTTGCCAGCGTTCGACTCATCGCGGGCGCCGAGGTGTGCAGCCGCTCGGCGGCCCGGGTGACGCTATTGGTCTCCAGCAGCGCATCCAGAGCAACCAGCAGATTCATGTCGAGGGCGTCCACTCCTGGATTATCCAGAATGGAATGACTGATAACCAACATTGCATTGGCGATAATCCGTCATGTCGGCCTCGACAGCACCGTCCCGCCCGATTGTCGACTCACGTCGAAAGGATCGCGCCCCCCGTGCGGCGTCGGTCACACTCTGAGCTTCTTCGACTCGAAACCCATAGTCGCACTGCGAAAATCGACATGCCCCCCGACCTTCTTTCGATCCCGCTTCCTTCCGGCGACCGCTGTCACGCGGGCGATTGGCCGGGCGAGGACCGCGAGACCCCTCCTCTGCGATCGTCGACGCCGATCGAACCCGTAAATGGGCGTACGAATGCCCTCTCGATGCCGCAGCCGAGATATAACGCGACAGCGTCGAGGAGCGCCCAGCCATCCCCGGGCGCATTGCGGGCAATCTACCTAGGGTGTGCGCTGTTCGACGGAGACCGCAGGGACGGTCTCCGGCGCGGGGGTCCGCACCGGTCCCTTCGACCGCTCCGCCAGCCCACGATACGAAGACGGCTTGATCATCCGGAACCATTGTGCCGCACGGGTTCTGCGCGGCAGCCGGAATTTCAGGTCGGCGAGCATCTCGTCGATATTGTGAATCGAGAACGGGGTGATGGCGCCGCCATGCGCGTGATGGCCGCCCGTGCGTTCGGCCATCCAGCGCAGCCGCTCATCGACGTGCGTGGTCATCTCCTCCTGCGTCGGCAGGGCGAGGCGGCCGCGCAGCAGTGCCGCGGTCCAATGCGCGCCGACCTCGGCGCTGAGCGTGCTGATGACCGAGGAGTTGTACCCGACGAAGCTCAGGTTGGGCACGCCGATCGGCAGGATCTGCCGGTACAGGCGGAAATTGCCGTCGTCGTCGGTGAGCTGACGCTGTACGTACGGGGTGAGGAACGGCACCCGCTGGTGGAATCCGGTCGCGCAGATGACGATATCGGCCTGCAGGGTCGTCCCGTTGGACAGTCGCACCTGGTTCGCGGCCATCTCGGTGATGGTGCTGTCGCGGTGCACCGCGATCAGTCCCATTCCCACCCGCTCGAAGAAGTCCTCGGTGACCAGGCTGACCGTGCTCTCCGCGATGTCCTCGAAGCGCCCCTCCGGCACCAGACCCAGCTCGCGCAGATGCGACTTCTTGGTGGCGAGCTCCTGGATCACATCCAAATTGCTGTCGCGGAAGCTACGCCCGGAACCGTGCAGGAATCGCTCGATCCGCCCGAGTTCCTGATAGCGGAAGTGCGCCTCGCCCAGCCTGGTCAGCATCAGCCGCTCGTAATCCGCCAGCCCGCGCGCCAACTTGCGCGGCATCTTCCACAGCAGCCGCCGGGCGACCACATTCGTCGAGGCCGCGACATGACTGACCGCCTCAGCGATATCGCAGGCCGATTTGCCGTAGCCGACCACCACGACCGATTTACCGCGCGCCCACTCCACATCCAGGAACTCCGAGGCGTGCCCGATCTGCCCGCCCGCCTGCCGGAACCGCTCGACGCCCGGATAGTCGGGTATCGCGGGCTCATTGAAAATTCCGTTCGCGATGACCAGATGGTCGCAGGAGGTGCGGTGAACGCCGATATGGTCGCGGATCTCCAGCAGCCAGCCACTGTCCACCGGATCGGCCGCGACCACCTCGGTGCCCAGACGCAGGCTCTCGCCGAAGCCGAAGTGCCGCACGTACCCGTCGAGGTACTGCTGCATCTGCTGTCCATCCGGCACGCGCGGATAGTCGTCGGGCATCGGGAAGTCGGAGAAGTGATACGTGTGTTTGCTGTTCTGTGCGCGCAGACCGGGATACCGGCGCGTCGCACTCCATACGCCGCCGACGTCCGGGGTCCGATCGAATACCTCGACCGGAAATCCCTCTTGGCGCAACACTTTCGCGCAGGCAAGGCCTGCAATGCCCGCACCTACGATTGCGACGCGGTTCCCGCTCGTCATGGCACGGAGATTACGTCGCTCACGCGAATGCGGCAAAGCCTCGGTGCGATTTCACGAAGTTGAACGTGGGGTGACTACAATCCTGGCCTTCTCGCGCGGCACGGTGGTGATATTGCGCACCCGTGCGCGCTCGGATTTTGCCCCCTCGGGCGCGGCCAGGGTGTAGCGGGACAGGATCTCGCGCAGCACCGTGGTGCCCTCCATCAGCGAGAATCCGGCGCCGATACAGCGGCGTACCCCACCGCCGAAGGGCAGCCAGGTATTCGGTTCGACCTCCCCGTCCAGGAAGCGCGACGGACGGAAGCTCCAGGTGTCGGGATAGTTGGCCGGGCTGCGGTGCGCCAGCAGGATCGAACAGCTGACCACGGTGCCCGCGGGCAGCTCCCAGCCGCCGATGGTCATCTCCCTGGTGAGTTTGCGCACCGCTCCGGGTATGACAGTGCGCAGCCGCATCGCCTCCTTCACGACAGCCTCTAGCGCCTTGTCGTCATTGATGCGGACCGCTTCATGGGCGTCGCGTTGTACCTGCGGGTTGACCGACAGTTCGTGTAGCGCCCAGGACAGCGCCGCCGCGGTGGTTTCGTGACCGGCGAGCAGCAGGGTGATGAGTTGGTCGCGCAGTTCGGGGTCGGTGAGCGGCGGATCGGATTCGGTATCCCCGCCCACTTGCAGCAGCCGGGACAGGACATCGGTGCGTTCGGCGAGGTCGGGTGCGGTGCGCCGATCCGCGATCTCGGCATACAGCAGATCATCGATGGCGGCCATATTGTCGTGGAAGGACTTCCACGGCGGAAACTTCTGCAGCGCCGGTTTCATCAGGCCGAGGTACTGCAGCGGGCCGACATCGACGATGCGGCCGAGGCGCGGTGCGAGCGAGGCCCGGGTGCGCTCATCGGTGACGCCGAAGACCACCCGCATGATCACCTCGAGGGTGAGCGCGTTCATCCGGTCGAGGGTGATCACCGTCGAACCGGGCCGCCAGCGGTCGACCTCCACGGCCGCGATCTCGGCGACCAGATCGCGGTAGCCGCGCAGGGCCGCGCCATTGAATGCGGGAATGAGCAAGCGGCGGGCCCTGGCGTGTTCGGCCTCATCGGTCAGCAGCACCGAATGCTCGCCCATGACCGGGCCGAGGATCTGGTTGCCTTCGCCCGCATGCAGGTCGCGTGGGTCGCCCGCGAAGATTTCCTTGATGTGTTCAGGGTGGGTGAATACGACGAGGTCCCGCGCGAACGGCGGCACACGCAGCGAGAACACATCGCCGTAGCGCCGCCCCAACGGTGGCAGCATTTGGGCGCGGTTACGGATGTACAGCAGGCCCTGCAGAAATGCGGGGATAGGCGGACCGGGTGGATACGCCGCAGTCATCTTCCCTCCGCATCCGCCACCGGACGCATCGTTACGACCGGTTCTCTGCACTGTTGCACAGTTGTCCGGCATGACGGAAGCCCCTGGGGCACAACGCCTGATCAGCTGGGCCGTCCGCCGTTGGGCGCACAACCCACGCCGGACTCAACGCAGTGCGGGCGCTTCGGCCAATTCGACCGGAAGATCCTGCAATCCCCGAATGAGCATGCTCTCCCGCCAACGCAATTCCCCACCCTCGGCGGCCAAGCGCAGATCCGGGTACTGCTCGACCAAGCGTGTGATCGCGATGCGCGCCTCCAGCCGAGCCAGGCCCGCACCAAGGCAGTAGTGGATGCCGTGCCCGAACGCCAAATGACCGGAAGTGGAGCGCTGCGGATCGAACTCTGCGGCGTCGGCGAAGTGCCGTTCGTCGTGGTTGGCCGACCCCAGCGCGACGAGCACCATCTCGCCCGAGGGGATTTCGATGCCGCCCAACGTGACCGGTTCAGTCGTGTAACGCAACGTCGCGACATTCACCGGACCGTCGTAACGCAGCATCTCCTCGATCAGGGCGGGCACGGCCTCGGTATTGCCGTGCAGCGCACGGTAGCGCGCCGGATCCGACAACAGGGTGAGCACCGTATTACCGATCAGATTGACCGTGGTCTCATGACCCGCGACCAGGATGAGGAACACCATGGAGATCAGCTCGTCATCGGTGAGGCGGTCACCGTCGGCATTGGCGACGATCAGGTCCGAGACGACATCCTCCCCCAGCCCCTCGGCCCGCCGTCGAGTGACCAGCCGCTCGAAATATTCGGCGATGGCATCGGTCGCTTGCCGGACCTCCTCGGGCGTCGCGGTGGACAGCTCGACGATGATGCGCGACCACTCCCGGAAATCCGCGCGATCGGCCACCGGCACACCGAGCAGTTCGCAGATGACGGTGATGGGCAGCGGAAATGCATACTCCGACAACAGATCCACCCGGCCGGCGCCATCCGCGGCGATCCGGTCGAGGAGTTCGTCGGCGATCGCAAGCACGCGCGGGGTCAGCGCCTCGATCCGGGCGGGCGCGAATGCGGGCGCGACCAATCGGCGCAGCCGGGCGTGCCCCGGCGGATCGGTATTCAACAGGTGGTAGCTGATCCGGGCATTCACCGCACCGACGCCGGTGTCATCGATGGGCAGGCCGCGGGCCTTGCGGCTGGCGTCGGTGCGAGGGTCCTTGCGAATGGCCGGATGGCGCAGCACCTCACGCGCGACGTCCAGATCCACCACCAGCCAGGCGCGGACGCCGCTATTCAACTCGACCGGGTGCACGGGGCCTTCGGCGCGCAGCTCCTCATAGAAAGCATACGGTGTATGAAAGAAGTCCTGCGGCAGCTTTCTCATTCGACGGCCCTTCCCGTTCGCGAGTTGTCTTGCGCCCCTTCGATAGTGGCACGCGACACCGATCTCGACCACCCGCGCGCCGACCGTAGCCACCGAATCTGACCAGAGGATGACCTTCGCGCGCACCGCATCCGACGAAAGGATGACCGCGACAGATTCACCAGGCACGGCCACGACGGGGCCGATACTCTCCGCAGATGGGACCGATTTCTCCTGTCCTGCGCGGAGCCCGGATCGCGAATTCGTTCGCCTTCGGGTTGCAGGGCTTTTTCTTCGCGGTGGTGCTCACCGAACTGCCCCAGCAGAAGGATCGGTTCGGCCTGTCCGATGGCCTGATCGCCGGTTCGGTGGTGCTGGTTTCGATCCTCGCGGGCGTCGGCAGTGTGGCGGCCGAGCAGGTGGCCACGCGATGGTCGAGTCGAGTCACGGTGCGGATCGGATTGCTGGGCATCACGGTCACCGGATGCGCCATCGCGCTGGCACCCGATACGCCGGTGCTGCTGATCACCCTCGGGCTCTACGGAATCGCGGTCGGCATTGTCGACGCGAGCACCAATATGCAGGGTGTGTTCATTCAGCACGGGTACGGGACATTCATCCTGTCCTCGTTCTACGCGGTGTGGAGTGCCGGATCAATACTCGGCGCGCTGTTCGTATCCGCCTGCGAGGCACTGGATGTCACACTGCGCGAATCGCTGTTGACGGCGGCGGGCATAGTTCTCGCGATCGGATTGCTGATAGGCCCACGCCTGCTCGGGGCCGCGGCGGCCGAGTCCGCGACGGAGGTGGCCAACGGCGAATCCTCGGCATTCGCGATGGTTCCGCTGCGCATGTACCTCGCCTTCGGGATCGCGGCATCGCTCGTATTCGCCATCGATCTCGCCGTCAGCAACTGGTCGGCGTTGTATCTGAAGGAGGATCTGCTCGCCAGTTCGTCCACGGCGGCGTTGGCGTTGGCGGTCTATCAGTGCGCGTCGCTGGCGGCCCGACTCAGCGGTGATCTTTGGGTTCGGCGGCTCGGTGGACGCCGGGTGGTGCGCATCGCGGGGGCGGTCGGCGTGCTCGGACTGGCCGTCGCGGTGGTCGCGCCCGGGCCGGTTGTCGCGATCGTCGGCTTCCTGATCGGCGGTTTCGGTACCGGCGTCGTCGCACCCCTGTGCTTCAGCGAGGCCGGCCAGCTGACCAGTGGGCGCCGGCTCGACGCACTCATCGCACGCCTGAATCTGTTCAACTACGCGGGCACACTCGTCGGCGGCGGACTGGTCGGTGCGATCGCCGCCGGGTTCGGACATCGGATCGGTTTTGTGATTCCCGTCCTGTTCATGGCAATCGTTATCGGACTCGCGCGTGTATTCCATTCCCGTTCCGAACCGGATGAGCTTTCGGCCTCCAGCGATGGTCGTGCTGTACTGGACACATGAGCAACATCCCAGTCACCGTCGACCGGGCCGGATTATGGGACGCCGAGGCCCTCAGTGACGTTGCGGCCGCGACCTTTCCGCTCGCCTGTCCCCCGCACGCAACTGCGGACGATATCGAGATCTACATCGCCGAGGCGCTCTCCGGTGAACGCTTCGGCGAATATCTGACCGACCCCGCCCGGATCGTGCTCAAGGCGGTGGCGGCCGGCGGTATCGTCGGCTATGCGATGTTGCACTACGGCGACCCGGCCGATCCCGACATCGCCAAGGCCGTCGACCTGCGGCCGGCCGTCGAGATCAGCAAGATGTACGTACTGCCCGGCCACCATGGCGCCGGTGTGTCGAAGGCGCTGATGAACGCGTCGCTGGAACTGGCCCGCGAGGAGGCGGTCGCCGGGGTCTGGCTCGGGGTCAACCAGGAGAATGAGCGCGCCCAGCGGTTCTATCTCAAGCACGGGTTCGAACGGGTCGCCACCAAGACGTTCATCGTGGGCAGCCAGTTGCACCACGATTTCGTAATGCGGCGGGTTTTCTGACCGGATCAGGCCACGAACTCGACCAACGCCGCATGGAAATTCGGATCCACCACGGCCATCAGGTGATCGCCGGGCACGATCCGCAGCGTCGCGTCGGGTAGTGCGGCCGCGAGCCGATCGGGCTCGGCGGCGAACGGGTCCTTATCGCCGGCCAGGACCAGGCTCGGCACCGTGATATCGGCCAGGGTCTTTATCGGCTCGTCATCCAGGGCGGTCGCGACCGCCTCGATGGCATCGCGATCGGCGCGTACCGCGTCGGCGAGAATCCGGAACATCATCGCGATCGGTGGTGTGCCCGCGCCGTCACCACGCATGGCGGCGCGCAGATCGTCGATATCGATGACGCGCCGGTCGACGCCGCCGCAATCGAGCACACCCGAGCCGATGCCGCCCACAGCCAGCTTGCTCACCCGCTCGTCGGCACCCGCCACCAGCAGCGAGATGATCGCGCCCATCGAATAGCCCACCTGAACAACACGATCGAAGCCCAGTTCGTCGTAGAGCGCGCTGACATCGCGTGCCATCCCCGCCCACGAATACCGCGACGGATCATGGGGTTTCTCGGAACGACCGTGACCGCGCGCATCCAATGACACCACGGTGCGCCCGGCGGCCTGCAGGGCGCCGACCACGCCGGTGGCCATCCAGTTGGCATTCGTATCGGCAACCACGCCGTGTTGCAGAACGACCGGAGTGCCTGCGCCCTCCCACACGCGGTAGTTGAGCTCCAGTCCATCCCAGGTCTTGAACGTCGTCATGCCCGGATCGTAGCCCGACAGCGGAATTGACAAGTTCTGCTTGTTCAGTATGTACTGAACATCTCAGTCATTTTTGAACTTGCAGGAACTAGAAGACTTCTCGAAGGAGCGTCATGACCACCGCCGCGATCCGCACCGAGGGCCTGACCAAGCACTACGGCAAGCATGTCGCCCTCACCGAACTGAACCTCGAGGTCGACCAGGGCGAGGTGTTCGGGTTTCTCGGGCCCAACGGTGCGGGCAAATCCACCACCATCCGCATCCTGCTGGATCTGATCCGACCGACCGCGGGCCGGGTCGAGGTGCTCGGCGTCGAGCCGCGCCTCGCCGGCGCGCAATTGCGCAAGCGCATCGGTTACCTGCCGGGCGAACTCGAGATCGAGGGCCGAAATACCGCACGTGAGCTGCTCACCTTCCTCGGCGATCTGCGCGGCGATGTCGCACCGAGGCGGATCACCGACCTTGCCGATCTGCTCGATCTGGATCTGTCCAAGAAGGTCGGCGCGATGTCCAAGGGCAATAAGCAGAAGGTCGGCATTATCGCCGCCTTCATGCACAACCCGGATCTGCTGATCCTCGACGAACCCACCTCCGGACTGGATCCGCTACTGCAGCAACGCTTTCTGGATCTGGTCGGCGCGGCCAAGCGCAATGGGCAGACGGTGTTCATGTCCTCGCACATTCTCAGCGAGGTACAGCAGAGCGCCGATCGGGCGGTCATCATGCGCGCCGGTCAACTGCTCGGCACCGAGAATGTCGAGGATCTGCGCAGGCGTTCGCCGCGCTCGGTCGAATTGGTCTTCGGCGAAGACATTTTCGGCGACGACTTCGCCAAGCTGCCCGGCGTGCGCGATTTGTCCGTCGACGGAAAAACCTTGCGCTGCACCACCGAGGGCGAGGTCGACGGCCTGTTCAAGGTGGCCGCGAAATACCAACTGGTGAGTGTGCTGTCCACCGAGCCGGACCTCGAACAGATCTTCTTCAGCCGCTACGGCCGCTGATCCTGCATCACCCGAATCATTAGCGCATAGGAGAATTCGTCATGACTCGCTCGATCTTCACCCAGACGTTGAAGGAACAGCGGCGCGGCCTGATCGGCTGGTCGATCGGCTTCGCCATCATCCCGATGATGTACCTGCCGTCCTATCAGTCACTGAAGGAGCAGGGCTCGCTCGATCTCGAGCAGAACAAGATGTACGACGCCATGGGCGTCAGCGATTTCGCCAGCGCCAGTGGATATTTGAACGCGACGGTGTACTCGCTGATGGGGCTGGTGCTGATGCTGATCTTCGCGGTCACATTCGCGAGCCGTTCGGTGACGCAGGAGGAGAACGGGATGCTGGATCTGCTTCTCGCACAACCGATCAACCGGATGAATCTGCTGCTGCAGCGGTTCGCCGCGCTGTCCGCGCAGACCGCGATCGCCACCACCGTGCTCACCCTGAGCGTGATTGCGGGGGCCGATCAGGGTGGGCTGGACGTACCCACCGGCAATATCGTGGCCGCAAGCGCGGGCCTCGGATTGCTGGCGCTGGTCGTCGGCGCGATCACGCTGCTGATCGGCGCGGCCACTGGAAAGCGTTCGGTGACACTGGGTTCGGCGTCGCTGATCGCGGTGGCGGGCTATTTGGCCAATAACCTCGGCGGTGACTTCGTGCGCAAGCTGTCGCCCTTCTACTGGGCCAATGGCGGCGCGCCGCTCGTGCACGGCTGGAACGGTATCCATCTGGTGGTGCTGGTCGTCGTGGCCGCGATCGCCCTGGTGCTGGCGCTCGGTGCCTTCGATCGCCGCGATCTGGCGGTCTGATCGACCGATCCGGGGCGGTCCGACACGGTCCGCCCCGTGTACCGCGACCCGGATTCTAGAAGGGATACTTCTCCGATGGGCACCACCGACAACGAGCAGACAACCGAACCGAGCCCGGAAAAGTTGGCATTCGTCGAGGATTTCGCGCTCGTACTGGAGCGGATGGGCCTGGTCCGGATGACGGGTCGGGCCGCGGGGTGGTTGTTGGTCAGCGATCCGCCGGAGCAGACCTTCGGCCAGATCGCCGATGCGCTGCAGGCGTCCAAGGGTTCCATTTCATCGGCGTTGAAGACGCTGGTCACCATGCGCTGGGTGGACAAGATCTCCAAGCCGGGCGATCGCAAGGACTACTACTCGATCCGGCCCGGAATCCTGCCGGAGCTGACCCGTCAGCAGAGCGGTATGTACACCGACCTCACCAATATGACCGCGCGCGGGCTCGCACTATTCGACGATCCGAATGGTGCCGATGCCGAACGGGTTCGGGATATGCACGAGTTCTTCGTGTGGATGGGTAAGGAGCTACCCGCACTGATCGATCGGTGGTATGCGGAACACCCCTAGACGAGCAGCTTCGCCTTCAGTGCGGCGATATCGGTAGCCGACAGCTTCAATCCCTCGCGCACGTAGTTGTCGAAACTGCCGTAGCTCTGGTCTGTCTGATCGAAAGCGGCATCCAGCCAGGCGGCCGAAACACCGTTGAGCGGGTCGTTCGGGCTGGCGTTGCGGTACTGGTTGGACAGCAGGTAATCCTGCGTGACGGTGTCGCGGTCCACGCCGAGGACGCTCAGCAGGACGGCGGAAGTCCAGCCGGTGCGGTCCTTACCGGCAGTGCAGTGAAACAGCACGGCGCCGTCGGCGTCGATGATGTCGCGCAGCACCGAGGCGAAGGCCTCGTCCGCGCCGGGCGCGGTGATGAATGCGCGGTACAAATCGCTGCCGCCCGTGAGGGTGGTAACCAGCGTTTGCGGCGGGGCTTGCCCAATGACGTCGTTCCAGTTCGCGACCGCCTCCGCGGGCACGCGGTCGGCCGCGATGGTCCGCTCGTAGACGGTGCGCAGATCGTCGACCACGCGCACCTGACGGCCGGTCAGCACCGCCAGATCGGCCGGAGTCGCATTGTTGAGCTGGCCGGTGCGGTAGACCAGCCCGGTGCGCACCCAGTGCCCGTCGGTGGTGCGGTAGCCGCCCACGTCGCGTCCGTTCTGCACGCCTTGCAGGTTCAACGCGCGATCGAAGGTCACCGGATCGGCGACGCTGACCGGGTCGGCCAGCGCGAAGCCTGCCACCGGACCGAAGGCGACGGTGAGACCGGCGGCGAGCGCGACCGGAACCCGAACGGAACGACGGACCATGCCTGCTCCAATCATCGGTGTGAACGACCATCACACACAATCAAGTGAAGTATGAGTTGGTCAACTTTCCCGGGCGGATCGGCCGGGTAGGTCCGTCCTCGACAGTTACGCAGCAACCTCGAAGCGCGAAAGCGCCAGCAGACGCGAAATCGCGCGCAGGTACTTCTTGCGGTATCCGCCGTCGAGCATCTCCTTGGAGAAGATCTCGTCCAGCTTCGCACCCGAAACCGTCACCGGGACGCTCGCGTCGTACAGCCGGTCGGCGAGCACGACGATCCGCAGCGCGACCGCCTGATCGGTCACCGGATGCACATTCGAAATGAATACCGACGACACACCGGAGATCAGCGCGCCGTACTTGGACGGGTGCAGTGTGCTCAGATGCTTCAGCAGCGCATCGAATTCGTCGAGTGTGGAACCCGGTGTGGCAGAAGCACGTTCAGTGAGCAGCTCCGGCGAGGTGGGTTCCGGAGCGGGCGGCAGATCGCGGTGCCGGTAGTCCGGACCGTCGACGCGCACGGCCTCGAAGATCGAACCGAGCTTCTTGATCTCGCGCAGGAAATCCTGGGCGGCGAAGCGGCCCTCGCCAAGCTGGCCGGGCAGGGTGTTGGAGGTGGCGGCGATGGAGACGCCGCGCGCAGAAAGCTCGGTCAACAGCCGCGAAACCAGCATGGTGTCGCCGGGATCGTCGAGTTCGAATTCGTCGATGCACAGCACGCTGTTCGCCGCGAGCCGCTCGACGGCATTGTTGAAGCCGAGTGCGCCAACCAGATTGGTGAGTTCACCGAAGGTGCCGAAGGATTTCGGCGCGGGCGCGCTGTGGAAGATGGAGGCCAGCAGGTGGGTCTTGCCGACACCGAAGCCGCCATCGAGGTAGAGCCCCGCGCCGCTGACCGGCTTCTTCCTCCCGAACAGGCTCTTCTTGTTCGCAGCCTGATGGATCTTGGCGACCTGACCGGCAAAGCCCTCTGCCTTGCCGACCGCGGCCGCCTGGGACGGCTCCTTGGGATCGGGAATGTAGGAGGCGAAACTGACCTCGTCGAACATAGGCGGTGGCACCATCTGGGCGACCAACTGGTCCGCCGGAACCTCCGGATGGCGATCGACAAGGCGCTCTTGCATGCTGGAAGCCTAATGACGTGGTGTGATCTTTGTTCATGCAGCGTATCCACAATGCGATCCAGCTCACAGGACTGAGCCGGGACGAGCTCGCCGACCTGTACGCCTACCCCACCGAACTCCAGGCGCCTTGGATCCGCGCCAATTTCGTCTCCAGCATCGATGGCTCCGCCACCAGCGACAATGTCTCCGAAGGCCTCGGGACCCCCGCCGACAAAACCGTCTTCATGCTGCTGCGTCAATTGGCCGATGTGATCGTGATCGGCGCGGGCACCGCGCGGGCGGAGAACTACGGCGGCGCCGCGACCGACCCCGTCTTCCGGCGGGCACTGTACGACCGCGGCATCGGCGGACATCGCGACGGCGCACCGCCACCGATCGCCGTGGTCACCGCGAGCGCTTCGCTGGAGCCGGGCGCGCGGCTGTTCACCGAGACCAAAATTCCGACGCTGATCATAACGACCAGCACCGCACCGGAGGATCGCAAACAACAGCTCGCCGATGCGGGCGCGCATGTCATCGAGGCGGGCGGTGTCGCGATCACCCCGCAGGGCCTGATCAACACACTCACCGACCTCGGACTGCGGCGTGTGCTGTGCGAGGGTGGCCCGCATCTGTTCGGTGAGCTGCTGGAGGCGGATGTGGTCGACGAACTGTGCATCACCACCGCGCCGATCCTGGTGGGCGGCACCGCGCGCCGAATCTCATTGTCCGCACACGAGTTCCGGGTACCGATGGTGCGCAGGCATATCCTGCTCGACGACGACGGCACCATGCTGACCCGCTGGACCCGTTCATGAACAACCCGCACGAACCTGGCAGGCTGTAGCGCATGCGCTGGACTCGGGCCGTCGTGCTGGCATCGACACTCTCGATCATGATCGCCGGATGCGGTGCGGGACCTTCCGATCGCCCCGGCGTCGCCGTCGAGCGCGCGCCGCAGGGCGGGGCGGGTCCGCACCCGACCACGGTCATCGCACCGCCACCGGATGCCGGTGTCCCCAAAACCGATCTGACCTGGCGCGATTGCACCACGCCCACGCTCGACCTACTCGGCCTCGGTCCCGCGCCGTCCGGCCTGGTCCTGGACTGCGCCGAATACACCACCCCGATCGATTCGACCGGCGGTGTGCTCGGCAACTTCCGCACCGGCGCCATGCGGGCCCGGCTGCCGCAGACCCCGACCGATGTCGCGCCGCTGGTCATTACCTCCGGCTCGGACCGCTCCTCCACCGCGACACTGGCCGGAATCGCCGTCGGCGCGGGCGGTGGGCTGCTGGCCAGTCGCCCGATCGTCGCGGTGGATCGGCGCGGCCTCGGTACCTCGCAACCGATCGACTGTATGACCGTGGAGGCCCGCCGCGGCCTGGCCGATAACGGGCAATTCGGGCCGGGCGCAAGCGATCCCGTCGAAGCGGTGACCGGATTCAGCCAGGACGCCACCATCGCCTGCCGCGACTTCCTGCAGCCCTATGAGGGCACCTTCGACGCACCGCACGCCGCCGACGACATCGAGCAGTTGCGCAGGCAGTGGCAGGTCGATCGGATCGACCTGCTCGGATCGGGCAACGGCGCGAAGGTCGCGCTCAGCTACGCGCGGAAATTCGGCGACCATCTGGCGCGTCTGGTGCTGGACTCGCCGGAGGCCGTGGGGGCCGATGCCGTCACTCGCACCGAACAGCGCGTCCAGGGCGCGGAGGCGGCGGTTACCGCATTCGCCCAGCGATGCACAGGAGTCAACTGCTCACTCGGCGCCGACCCGCGAGCGGCGATAATCGATCTGGTGCGCAAAGCCAGCAGCGGCGGACTCGGCGATATCTCCGCGAGTGCGCTGCTGACCGCGTTGTCCGGCTTCCTCGCCGGTCCGCGCGACCAGTCCGCGCATATCACCGAACTCGCCGACGCGCTCTCGGCCGCCGGGCGCGGCGATCGCGGCTCGCTCGGGACACTGATCCAGCGCGAAAGCGCCGCCACCGCGGCCGACGGTCAGTTCGTCAACCGCTGCACCGATAACCAGCTGCCACCGAGCCCCACCAAGGCCAAGGAGCTCGCCGACACATGGGGCACCAAATATCCGGTCTTCGGCAGGTCCGCCGCGATCGGGATGATGGAGTGCGTTGCCTGGCCGGTCAGTGCCGCGCCGCCGCTGCCGGAGAAGCTGGACCTGCCGGTTCTCGTCCTCGGCGGGGTCGCGGATCCACTGGTCGGCGACGGCGGTCAAGCCTCGGTGACCGGTGCGCTCGGCGCCGCGGGTGCGCGCAAGGCCGCCATCACCTGGCAGGGGTGGGGACATCCGGTTTTCGCCCATTCCGGTTGTGCGCAACGGGCTCTCACCGACTATCTGAAGGACGCCAAGCTACCTGCGGATGGCACTGCTTGCCCCGCATAAGCGAGCGAATCAAAAGGCACAGCCCTTAGGGGAATAACGGAGCAAAGCGCCAGCGAGGCACGGTCATTTCCCCTAATGTCGGCGCGCCAGGTAGGTCCCGGCAACCGTCGTATACGGATCCGGTGTACCGTGCCCCAGTGTTACTTCGACAGCTCGAGCCTCGCACCGCTCGCACCACCGCCGAGGTGATCAAGTTCGCACTCTGGCCCCTCGCGGTCATGACTGTGCTCAACCGGATCTTCATCAAGGCAGTCAACGGGTTCATCACCGATGACTTCAAACCGGTCTACAACGCGTCGCTGGCCTTCCTCAACCACCAACCGGTGTACACGGCGAATTACAACCTGGTGGATCCGCACTACCTGTATCCCCCGAGCGGCACGCTGCTGATCGCGCCCCTGGCGCTGATCGACCCGGAGAAGTCGCGCTGGTGCTTCATCCTGCTCAATGCCGCCGCCATCATCGTGGCCTGGTATCTGCTGCTCAAGCTGTTCAAGTTCACGCTGTCGTCGGTGGCCGCGCCAGTGCTGTTGCTGGCGATGTTCAGCTCCGAAACCGTGATCAACACACTGGTTTTCACCAATGTGAACGGATGCGTACTGCTGGCCGAGGTGGCGTTCATCATGCTGCTGCTCGCGCGACGGGATCTGTGGGCCGGTGCGATATTGGGTTTGAGTATCGCGGTGAAACCGACGCTCGCACCACTCGTGCTGATCGCGGCGGCGCGCGGGCAGTGGAAGGTGTTCTACACCGCTATCGGGGTCCCGGTGGCGCTCACCGCGATCGCCTGGCCGCTGTCGAAGGACGCGGACAAGTTCTTCACCCGTACCGCGCGCTACCTCTTCGAATCCCGGGACTACTTCAACAGCGCGATTGTCGGCAATGCGGCGTATTACGGTCTGCCGCTGTGGCTGACCTGGGGTATCCGGATCATTATGGGCATCGTCGTCGCCATCACGCTGTGGTTGCTGTATCGCTACTACCGCGAGGACGAACTGTTCTTCGTGACGACCTGCTCCGGTGTGCTGATGACCGCGTTCTTCCTGCTGTCCTCACTGGGGCAGATGTACTACTCGATGATGCTGTTCCCGCTGCTGATGTCGGTGGTGCTGCGCAATTCGGTGATGCGGAACTGGCCGGCGTGGCTGGCGGTCTTCGGATTCATGTCCTACGACAAGTGGCTCTCGGACCGCTGGCAGGGCTTCGGGCGCAACCTGGAGTATCTGCGGATCACTTTCGGCTGGGGTCTGCTGCTGATCGTCATCGCGTGTGTGCTGGTCGATCGGTATCTGGCGGCGCGACGGGAAGGTCGGCTGCCGTTCGGAATCGATCCGGAGTGGATGCGCTCGGCACCGGATTCGCGGGATGCCGCCGAGGACGCGCCGCGGGTGGCCGAGCCGGCGACGGCATACGAAAACACTCCCGACAAGGCGACGAACGGCAGCGAATTGCTCGATGAACCGCGGGCGAGTGCACTCAAGTAGCGACGAGGCAGTCGGCGCAGGCGTCGAAAACCTATTAGCGTGGAGCAATGAGTTCTGACGCCGACACGTCCCTGCCCGCACCCCGGATCCAGCTGACCCCACAGGAGTGGAAGGCCAAGCTGAATCCGGAGGAGTACGCGGTGCTGCGACAGGCCGCGACCGAACGTCCGTTCACCGGCGAGTACACCGACACCAAGACCGAGGGTGTTTATGTGTGCCGGGCGTGCGGGGCCGAATTGTTCCGCAGCACCCAGAAATTCGATTCCCATTGCGGTTGGCCGTCGTTCTTCGACCCGGCGAAGTCGGAGGCGGTAATTCTGCGTTCCGACGACACACTGGGCATGCACCGGGTCGAAGTGCTGTGCGCGAATTGCCACAGCCACCTCGGCCACGTCTTCGAGGGCGAGGGATACAACACGCCCACCGATAAGCGCTATTGCATCAACTCCATCGCCCTGCAACTGCACCCCTCGGGCAGTGCAGCGGAGTAGAACGAACACGGCGCTGAGCGAAATATACAGACCGACCGGCTTGTTGCGCATGCCCCGAAAAACTGGGGCATGCGCGAACGGTTGGTGAATCAGGGCAGCGCGGCGATGAGTTTTTCGATTTCGACGCGAGGGCCGGTGAAGAAGGGCACCTCTTCGCGCACGTGCAGGCGGGCCTCGGTGGCACGCAGGTCTCGCATGAGGTCGACGATGCGGTGCAGTTCCGGGGCCTCGAAGGCAAGGATCCATTCGTAGTCGCCGAGAGCGAAGGAGCTGACGGTGTTGGCGCGCACATCCGGGTAGCCGCGTGCGGCCTTGCCATGGTCGGCGAGCATCTTGCGGCGCTCGTCGTCGGGCAGCAGGTACCACTCGTAGGAGCGCACGAACGGGTAGACGCAGATGTAGTTGCCCGGATCCTCACCGGCCAGGAACGCCGGAACGTGGCTCTTGTTGAATTCGGCGGGCCGATGCAGCGCCACATTGCTCCAGACCGGCGCGCTGGCCCGGCCCAGTTCGGTGGTGCGCCGGAAATCCGCGTACACCGACTGCAGATCCTCGACCCGCTCGGCATGCGACCAGATCATGAAGTCGGCATCGGCGCGCATCCCCGCGACGTCGTAGATTCCGCGCACCACGACCTCGCGCTCGGCGAGCCCATCGAAGAATGCCCGTGCCTCCTTGATGGCGGCCTCACGGTCGTCCCCGAGCACCCCCGGCTGCACCTGGAACACCGAGAACATCAGGTAGCGGATGGTGGAATTGAGTGCTTGATAGTCGAGTCGCGCCATGATTCCTATCGTGCCACTGCGGCGGATCAGGGTATCCGCGCGGGCCGGTCCCAGCGCGGGTGCTCGCGCCGTGTTTGCGGCGCGAGCAGACTGCCCGGTTACATCGGGCCGGTGTCCAGTCGCCAGTCGGTCGGGGTGAACTGTTCGATGTATCGGTGAACCGTGAGAGCTGCATGAACCCGCCGCCACCGGCGAGCAACCGCTGCCACGGCGATGGTGTCCTTAATTACGCGATACGGTGCGGTTTTTGACCCGCCGACAATGCCGGGGATACCGGAACCGTCACCATCCGACGGGATGCACATCACATGGTCGGCTATCCCGGCCGGCCACACCGGTCTACATTCCGGTATCTGTCATTGCTATCGCGTGGCGGCAATTCGCGGTGTCGCGGGACCCGATCAGGGTCTGGTGGTATGGGTCAAAGTGGTGGCTATGCGATGGGCGGCGGCGGTGCCGGAGGCTACGCAGGCAGGGACGCCGACGCCGTGGAGGTAGGCGCCTGCTATCGCGAGGCCATCGAAATCGGCTGTGGTGGATTCGATTTCGGCTATGCGGTCGAGGTGGCCGGGAGCGTATTGGGCGAGGCCGCCCGGCCAGCGTTGCACCACGGCGGAGATCGGTTCGATGGCGGCCCCGGTGACGGTGGCGAGGTCTTCGGTGGCGGCTGCGATCAGGTCGGCGTCGGACCAGGTCTGGGAGGAGTCGTCGCCGAATTTGCCGAATGAGGCTCGGACGGCGGCGGTTTCGCGTTCAGCGAGGTGGGTCCACTTACGGCTCGACAATGTGAAGGCCTTGGCACGCAAGGGTTCTCCGGTGGCGACCAGAACGCCGGAGTTCTGCGGCAGCGCGGTGTCACGTGGGAGGGCAAGGGCCACAACGACGGACGAGGACAGCTCGACACCCGCGGCAGCTGCTGCGGCGCCGGGCGCGAAGGGGCGCAGCAGGTTCGCGGTCACCGGAGCGGGGGTAGCGAGCACCACCGCGTCGACCGCGCCGATCGGTTCCAGTACCCAGCCGTGGGTCGCGCGGATCAGATGGCTGGCCGAGGTCGCGGTGACGAATTTCGCCTCGGACTTGGTGGCCAACGCGTCGAGGAGCACCCGATAGCCGTCGCGAAGGCCGCCGAAAACCGGCGCGTTCGAGGGCGGCGGCATGGCGGCGGCCACCGCCTGAGTGAGGCTCGACGCACCATCGTCGAGTGCGGCGGCCAGGGTCGGCAGTGCGGCGCGCACCCCGATGGACCGCGAACTGCCCGCATAGACGCCACCGAGCAGCGGATCGACGCTGCGTTCGGCGACCTGCGCACCGAACCGGTCGGCGACCAGGCTGTAGACGTCGATATCGGCGTCCGGGTACCAGGCCAGCGGCCGGCGCGCCTCCGCATCGATCCGCTCGAGCGTCTCGGCATCGACCAACCCGCGCATCGACTCGGCATCCGACGGAATGCCCATCAGTGTACGTTCCGGCAGCGGATGCGCGCTCCCCTGCGCCCAGACCAGCGGACGCAGCCCCGCGGGCACCACCAACTGCGACTCCAGACCGAGCTCGCGCAGCAATGCGGGCATCTCCGGCCGCCGCCCGACGAACGCCTCGGCCCCGAGATCCAAAGGCCCCCCGGCCAATTCGCCGGTATAGAGAATGCCACCCAATCGCGCGCCCCGATCGATGACCACGATCTCCGCCTGCGCCCCCAGCAGCCCCCGTAATCGGTACGCCGCGACAAGTCCGCTGATCCCGCCACCGACCACCGCGATTCTCATGTCGCGACCGTAGCCCTTCCGCGGATTCGCACCGTCCACACCCCTCACCTTCGTGACCGCGCACACGGTCGGGACCCAGGAGGGGTGTTTTCAACGGTCGCCGCGCAGCTGCGCCCGGATCTCCGGCTTGAGCACCTTGCCGATTTTCGAGCGCGGCAGATCGGGCCAGATCTCCACCTGTTTAGGAGTTTTCACCCCACCGAGGCGCGCCTTGGTGTGCTCGCGCAGTTCTTCGACGGTCACGGTATGGCCGAGATGCAATTGCACGACGGCGGTGACCCGCTCGCCCCACTTATCGTCCGGAAGTCCGATAACCGCGCAGTCCTGGACCGCTGGATGAGTCAGCAGCGCCTGCTCGACCTCGGCGGAGTACACATTGAATCCCCCGGTGATGATCATGTCTTTGGCGCGGTCGACGATATAGAGGTAGTTGTCGGCATCGAGGTAGCCGATGTCCCCAGTGTGATGCCAGTCGTACCGCGACACCTCGGCGGTCGCATCCGGATTCTTGTGGTACCCGGCCATTACCAGCGGACCCCTGACCACGATTTCGCCGCGCTCCCCCGCGGCAAGCAGCTGACCATCGGCGGCCATGATGGCCACCTGGGTGAGCGGGGTCGGCCGTCCGGCCGATGACAGTCGTTCGGTGGCGATCGAGCCGTCGGGACGGAAGTGTTCTTTCGGCGCCAGCGTGGCAACCATCATGGGCGCTTCGGACTGCCCGAACAGCTGCCCCATGACCGGTCCGATCCGATCCAGCGCCGCCGCCAGCCGGGCGGTCGACATCGGCGCAGCGCCGTACCAAAGACACTGCAGCGAGCCGAGATCGGCTTCCGACAGCGCCGGATGATCCAGCAGCATGTAGATGAGTGTCGGAGGCAGGAAGGTGTGGGTGATCCGGTGTCGTTCGATCAGTGTGAGGAATTCACCGAGATCTGGGGCGGGCATCACCACGATCTCACCGCCGAGGGTCAGGATCGGAAAGCACAGCACGCCCGCCGCGTGGGTCAGGGGTGCCAGTGCCAGGTAGCGGGGCCGGGGTTCGAACGGATAACTCATCAGGGTCAGTGCGGTCATCGTCTCGATATTGTGGCCGGTGAGCCGGACCCCCTTCGGCCGTCCGGTCGTGCCACCGGTGCCGACAAGCATGGCGAGTTCATCGAGCGGCTCGACCTGCCACGGATCATCAGGACATTCCCGCACCCAGTCGTCGAAAGATGATGCGTCGGAGGCATTTCCGTCCAAACAGACCAGTGTCCGCAGCCCGGGTAGGCGCGGTGCGACGGCGGATACCAGTGGCGCGAAGGCGGATTGGAATATCAGGCAGGTGCAGTCGAAGAGGTCGAGCAGTTCGTGATTCTCCGCCGCCTCGTTGCGCGGATTGATCGGACACCACACCGCACCGGCGCGCGCGATGCCGAAAACGCAGGCGAAGGCCAGTGTGTCGTTCGCTGACAGGATCGCGACCCGTTCACCGGGCCGGATACCGGATCGCGCCAGTGCCCGGGCGATGCGCCACGACAACTGTTGCACCTGCGCATAGGTCAACGTGTGCCCGTTCATGGTCAGGCAGGGCGCAGTGGCGCCGAGCGAGGCGCCCTTGTCGAGATAGTCGGTCAAACGCACGGCAATCCTCTATGGAAGCTGTTGTGGAAATGGCTAATTCGGGCCACGGGGGGCAAATTCCCCCGCGGCCCGAGGCCCTGATCAGCGGTGGACGTTCAGTACCGGTTCACCGACCAGCCCGAAACCGCGCAGCACCCCCAACAGCTCCCGATGGCCGAAGGCCTGGCACGCCGATGCGAACCCGGTTCGCATCGGTGCGGTCTGCAGCAGCGCGTTCGCGGCGAACGCCTGCAGCACACCGGTCTGCTTGTAGTTGCAATTCCCGTGGATCACGCAGTGGGCACGCCCCAGCGGTCCGGACGCGTGCACGGAATCGAGCGAGGTGTTGATGCGCGGATTCTCCCGCGGCGGCATCTCGTCGCGAACCAGTGCGGCCTGTTCGGCAAGGACACGGTATTTCTCCTGCACCGGAAGGTCTTTTACCTGTTCGACGACCGCCTGCACGATCTGCGGCACGCCCTGCATCAACGGCCGATTGAATACACCGCCGAGCACCTTCACATTCGCGACCCGCGGATCGCGTTTGAACCACACCGGATGGGAGGTGCCGCCCCAGGGCAATGCGAGCCCGATCTCATGCTGACCGGGCACGACCACATCGTAGAGTCCACCGTCCGCGGGCCACTCCACATACTGGTTCTGTTCGAGGTAGTAGGCCTTGGACAGTGCGGCATTGACCAGGATCGTCTTCGTGGACGCGACCGTCGGGAATCCCTTCCAGAAGACCTGGATATCGAGGGTGTCCAGACCGGGTGTTTCCAAGCAGATGTTCGCGGCGATCTCACCGGTGGTGTACATCTGCGCAACGCCCGGCGCGAGCAGCAGCCCTCGCGCGGCCATCTCGGCGCCGTATTGCTCATCGCAGTCGATCAGCCAATCCTGTTCGCCGGTGGTGTCGAGGTAGTGGGTCCCCGCGGCCACGCAGGCCTGCACCACCTCGTGGCCGTACTGCGCGAACGGCCCGACGGTATTGCAGACAACCGCGGCGCCACGAAACAGCTCGCTCAAGGGTGCGACCTCGTGCGCGACCTCGACGACCTCATGCGCCACGGTGTCGATGCCGGGAATCTTGTCGATCGCCTCCTGCAGCCGGGTCTTGTCCCGGCCCGCGGCAACGAATGGAATATTGAATTCGCGGAGGTACTCACAGACCAGTCGGCCGGTGTATCCGGATGCGCCGTAGACGACGACGGGCTTATCGGTGCTCATGGGATCTCGAACCTTTCGTTGTCATCGGTGCTCACATGCCCATGCCGCCATCGACCGGCAGACCAGCACCGGTGATGAAGCGCGCGGCATCGGAGGCGAGGAACACCACCGCGTCGGCCATATCGGTGACCTCGCCCAGCCGCCCCTGCGGTGTCTGTTCGATGACCGCGCCGACAGCCGCTTCGGCACTGGGGAACAAGCCGATCCGAGCGACATCGTCGGCCAGCCGGGCACCCATCTCGGTCGGCACGAGTCCCGGGTACACGCAGTTCACGCGCACGCCGTAGCCGAGTTTCCCGGACTCCATCGCCGCGACCCTGGTGAGCCGATCCACTGCGGACTTGGTCGCCGAGTACACCGATATGCCGGGAAAGGCGATGGTCGCGGCGACCGAGGCGATATTCACGATGGCGCCGCCGCGGCCCGCCGCGCCGCCGGGGCGCATCGCGCGCAACGCGTGCTTGATGCCCAGCGCGGTGCCGAGCACATTCACCTCGAGCATCCGGCGCACTTCTTCCGGGTCGAGATCGACTATGAGGCTGGTGATTTCGACACCGGCGTTGTTCACCACGATGTCCAGACCGCCGAGCGTGGCGACGGTATCGGTGACCGCCTGGGCCCAGTGCGCGTCGTCGGTGATATCGAGCGGCACGAATTCAGCCGTCGCGCCGCTGGCCCGCAACGCCTCAACCGTGTCTTTGCCCAGATCCTCGCGCACATCGCCGATCGCGACCGCCGCTCCGGCGCGGGCCAGCGCCTCGGCCATACCCGCGCCGAGCCCTCGCGCACCACCGGTTACCAGGGCCGTGCGCCCGGTCAGGTCGTACCCACTCATCCGCCCACCTCTTCCTCGAGATCGTCCATTCGGCTTTCGCATTCGACTGATCGGATGCGACGTGGATCACAGTGTGCGCGCATCCTTGACAACCGTCAAGGATTTTTTTGACAGTCGTCAAGCTTTTCTTGCACGACCGTCAAACCAGCTGGTCGCCCTTTCCCGATACCGCGATACACTGGGCGAATTCACATGAGCGGTGACGGAGAGAAGCCACGATGACCGAAATCGTCGAGTCCAGGCGGGCTCGCATCGCGCGCCGGCAGGTCGACAAGTTCGGCGAGCGGCGCGCACAGCTGGCCGCCGCCGCGCTGCATACCCTCGCCGAACTCGGTTACGCCCGGACCAGCCTGCGCGAGATCGCGCAGAAATCCGAGTTCACCCACGGGGTGCTGCACTACTACTTCAACGACAAGGTCGAACTGATCACCCACGCGGTGCGGCAGTACGAGCAGGTGTGCGTCACCCGTTACGACGACATCGTCGCCGCCGCGACAACGGCCGAGCAGCTCCGGCACGACTTCGGCGCCGCGATGGCGGCCACGCTGGACGCCGACGCGCTACTGCACCGGCTCTGGTACGACTTGCGCAACCAGAGTCTGTTCGAGGAGTCCTTCCGCGATGACGTGCTCGAAATCGACGGCCATCGCGAGGAGATGATCCGCAACGTCGTCGACCGCTTCGCCGAACTGTCGGGTCAACCGCTCCTGGTCCCCTCCGCCACGGCCTACGCCATCTTCGACGGTTTATTCCAACAGGCGCTGCTGCGCAAACTCGCCGGACACAGCGATGCCGTCGACATGCTCGCCATCGAAGCCGCCGCCCTGCTCGACGTGGTGATCGGACAGCGCAAGCCCTAGCCAACCTCCGGAATTGCACTGTTGCACAGCCATTTACGGCCGCGCATAAGGCGCTGTCCGCGCGACGCGTCCGTTACGTCACTCGTTTGCGGGGGGTCAAGGCGCACCGGGGATGATCAGGTCCACATGGTCGCGTGTGTGTTCGGTGGCGAAATGGGCGTCTTCGGCGGCCATCCACTGCTCCCACAAGGGCAGGGTGTGCGCGCCGTCGCGTTCGAGACCGCGCGCCAGGCGCACCGCGCGCGGGGTGTCGATCCATACCGCGAGCGATAGCCGATCGCGGACGACAGCGCGAGCCGAGGAGACACCTTCGAGAATGAGCACTCCCCCGGGCCTGACATCGTGCCATTCGGCCAAATCCCGCTTGTTCCAGTCGTATCGCTGATATCGACCGACTCGGCCCTGGGCGATCGGCACCAGCACCTGCTGTTCGAGCCGCGGCCACCAGGGGAGTTCGTTGTTTCCGGCCGCGAAGTCGTCGGCGTGTACCACCTGGGCATCGCACAGTGCCGCCAAAGACGCTGCGAACGTTGACTTTCCAGCTCCAGCCGGCCCGTCCACCGCTACCAGGCGGGTCGAACCGAGTCGCGGCGCGAGAACGGCGACCCGACCCGCGATCTTCTCGACCACCGGACTCCTACCCAGCGGCACAGGCCGACCGGTCGGTCACAGCTCGTGGACGAGTTGCACCAGGGCGCTCAGCACGCCCGGATCGGTATCGGGCAGCACACCGTGTCCGAGGTTGAAGATGTGCCCCGCCGCACCCATGGTGATCGCCTCGTCCGCCTCGTGCGCTATGCGCCGCGCCTCAGCCTCGACGGCGGCGGATCCGGCGAATAGCACGGCGGGATCCAGGTTGCCCTGCAACGCTTTTCCGGGTCCGACCCGGCGCACCGCCTCGGTCAGCGGCACCCGCCAATCGACGCCGACGACATCGGCGCCCGCCTCCCCCATCGCACCGAGCAACTCACCGGTCCCGACCCCGAAGTGGATCCGCGGCACCCCGGCCTCGGCGACCTCCGCGAACACCCGCTCCGAATGCGGCAGCACAAATTCGCGATAGTCGGCCAGCGAGAGCGCACCGGCCCAGGAATCGAACAATTGCACCGCGTCCACACCGGCGGCCAACTGCGCCTGCAGGAAGGCGATGGTGATATCGGTGAGAACGCCGAGCAACTCGTGCCAGGTCGCCGGGTCGGCGTGCATCATCGCCTTGGTGCGCTCGTGGTTCTTACTCGGCCCACCCTCGACCAGATACGACGCGAGCGTGAACGGCGCACCGGCGAATCCGATCAGCGGCGTGTCGCCGAGCGCGTCGGTCAGCAGCCGCACCCCGTCGGTCACGGCGCCCACCTCTTCGGGCCGCAGCCGCGGCAGTGCGCGCACATCCGCGATGGTGCGCACCGGCGCGGCGATCACCGGTCCGACGCCGGCCACGATATCGAGATCGATACCGGCGGCCTTCAGCGGAACGACGATGTCGGAGAACAAGATCGCCGCATCGACACCGTGGCGCCGGATCGGCTGCATGGTGATCTCACACACCAGCTCCGGATCGAAGCACGACTCCAGCATGCCGATGCCCTTGCGCAGTGCGCGGTACTCGGGCAGCGACCGTCCGGCCTGCCGCATGAACCACACCGGACGACGGCTCGGTGCGGCGCCGGTGGCGGCGGCCAGGAACGGGGCATCGGTCAACCGGCGACGGGTATGAGTGCTCATCACCGCCTATCGTATGCGGCCCGCAAGGCCATCTAGCGGCGCGCCTCCGACTGCGCCGGGCACGCAAGGTCTACCGTCGCTTCCGTGACACCGCTCGACTTCCGCGACGGAGCCGCACCGACCGAAGGACCCAACGGCGAGCCAGCTCAATTTCGCGCCGCGGTCGATGCGATGGGCACCGCAACCGTGCATCCTCGAATCGAGCTGGCACCGATCCGACCGCCACAACGCCTGGCACCGTTTTCCTACGCACTAGGCGCGGAAGTCAAACACCCCGAAACGAATGTGGTGCCGGTCGATTCCGAGGGCGATGCCTTCGGCAGGCTGATCCTGCTGCACGATCCCGATGGCGCCGAGGCCTGGCACGGCATCTTCCGCTTGGTCGCCTACATCCAGGCCGATATCGATGCCGCATTGGCCACCGACCCACTGCTGCCGGAGGTCGCCTGGAGCTGGCTGGTCGACGCGCTCGAAACCCGCGGTGAGCCGTTCACCGCGCTCGGCGGTACCGTCACCTCCACCAGTTCGGTGCGCTACGGCGATATCGCCGGACCCCCGCGCGCACACCAGTTGGAGCTGCGCGCCTCCTGGACCGCGATGACCACCGATATGCGTCCGCATGTGGAAGGCTTCTGCGAAGTGCTGGCCTACGCGGCCGGTTTGCCGCCCGCCGGAATCACTCATCTGCGACCGGAGTCGTATACCAGCAACGACCACACCTGATCGCCACGTAAAGTTCAGGTTTATGTCGTTAGCAGACGAGTCCGAGCAAAGCAACACGCCACCAGAAAGCACGGCAGAGCCGCTGCTCATGCCAGCTGACGGTGTACCGCCCGTGCTCGTCACCGCCGATGAGGTCGCCGATGCCGCCGCGCGGCTCGCAGCGGGCACCGGTCCGCTGGCCGTCGATGCCGAACGCGCCTCCGGTTTCCGGTATTCGGCGCGCGCATACCTGATCCAATTGCGGCGGGCGGGTGCGGGCACCTTCCTGATCGATCCGATTCCGGTCACCGACGCGCTCGAACCGCTGGCCGCCGCGATCAACAATCTGGAATGGGTACTGCATTCGGCGGACCAGGATCTGCCCGGGCTCGCCGAACTCGGTCTGCGGCCCGCGCGCCTGTTCGACACCGAATTGGGGGGCAGGCTGGCCGGATTCGAACGCGTCGGACTGGCGGCCATGGTGGAGCGACTGCTCGGCCGGGCGCTGCGCAAGGGTCACGGCGCGGCCGACTGGTCGACCCGGCCGCTGCCCGACGATTGGCTGAACTACGCGGCACTCGATGTCGAATTGCTGCTCGAGCTGCGCGACGAGGTGGCCGCCTCGCTCGAGGCCCAGCACAAGACCGACTGGGCCACACAGGAATTCGAACACGTCCGGATCACCGAACCCGGCACACCCAAGGCCGACCGCTGGCGGCGCACCTCCGGCATCCACACCCTGCGCCGCACCCGCCAACTGGCCATTGTGCGCGAACTGTGGACCACCAGGGATACCCTCGCGCGTACCCGCGATGTCGCACCCGCCCGCATTCTCCCGGATGCCGCGATCATCGCCGCCGCGAATGCCGAACCGCGCACCATCGCCCAACTGCGCACCCTGCCGGTCTTCGGCGGACCACGCCAACGCCGCTATTCCCGCGACTGGCTCGCCGCCGTCGACCGCGGCCGCACCCTTCCCGACACCGATCTACCACCCCTGACCCAACCGTTCGAGGGTCCGCCGCCGGTCAACCGATGGGAGCGCCGCGATCCGGCCGCCGCCGCACGACTGCTTCGAGCGCGCGCGGCAATGGGTGAACTGTCCACCGAGTATGCGATTCCAGTCGAAAATCTGGTCTCCCCCGACCTGGTGCGCCGCTTGTGCTGGGACGGACTCCCCGATTACGACCGTGTCGGCGATCCGGACGACCTATCCGCTGCGATCGACGGGTTCCTCAAGTCGGGCGGCGCCCGGCCTTGGCAGCGCGAGCTCGCAGTCCCCCGGCTCGCCGCCGCCCTTACCCCGACCCCCGAGTAGGCCAACGACTTAGTTGGTGGCGGGCCATCATCGAGGCGATTCAGCTCGCCAGGCGCTGACAACGCCCGTGTCCCTCACCTCGAACGCCGCGTCGCCCGGTGCACGCGGAGCGTCGTCGACGCGCGAGTCGAAGGATTGCCCCCCAGGCGTGCGCTCCAGGCGCGCGCGGCGCTCCTCTACACGTCGATCGCCGGGCTGAGCGGCGACCGAACTCTGCTCTCAGGACGAGGTCGAGGCGGCAGTCTCGACGGTCTGCTTGAAGACCTGCAGGCCGTGCTCCATGGACGCCCCGAATGCGTCGGCGAGTTCGTGCGGCAGGGTGTCGTGGATCCAGACGAAGCGGCTGCCGTCGGAGTGCGGGAAAACCTGCATGGACGAGTTGTCGTGCGCCGGGGTGACGCTCCCGCCGACGATGGAGAACACGATCCGGCGTTCGGTTTCGTCGAGTGCGATGAACCGTTCGTGCAGCACCGTGCCGTTCGCGAAGGTGACGACGCGCAGGTCCGGATCATCGAGGGTGCTGTCGGTGACGAAGCCGGGCGCCATTCGGATCGGGCCCTGTGCGAAGTCGCCGATGATCTTCCACAACTCCTCGGCAGGCGCCTCGACGATGATCTCCCGCTCGACCGATCCCATGACTGATCCTCCTGTGCCGGAGCGGAGTCCCGCTCGGGATAACTACTGTTCGATAAACGGTAGTTACCTAACTAGCCATCGTCAATGGACAGTTATTATGGATTTCATGTCCGACATGGTCGATGCCGCACCTGCGGCGCTCGCTCGTCTGGTGGAATTCGTCAACACCCGCCGCGCGGACGGCGACACCATCGGGACACCCGAAGAATTGACGAGTTGGCTACACGCCCACGAATTGCTGCCAATAGGCGCGGCCGACACGGCCGCACAAGAGCGAGCCGTCCGTGTCCGCGAGGGGCTGCGTGCCCTGCTCGCCACGAACAATGCCGAACCTGTCACCAGCCCGCGCCCGGACGGCCTGAACCCGGGGGCCCGCGCCGAACTGGCCGCCCTCACCGCGACGCTACCGCTGAGTTTGGACGTGACCAGCACCCCACCCCGCCTCGTCCCCAACACCGACGACGTGGTCGACCACGCCCTGACCACCCTGCTCGCCGACGTCGCCACCGCCGTCGCGGCGGGCACCTGGTCACGCCTCAAGACCTGCCGAGAACCGAGCTGCCGCTGGGCCTTCTACGACCATTCCCGCAACCGCGGCCGTACCTGGTGCTCCATGGACGTCTGCGGCAATCGCGTGAAAGTCCGTGCATCCCATCGCCGTAACGCCACGCGTTAGTCGCCCGCGCACAGACACAGACAGACAATCGCCGATGAAATGGCGACCAGAGCGTGCCGAAACGGAACGGCACCGAGGACCCGTCGTGCGATCCCGCAATCACCAGCCGAAGCACCGAATCATGCCGCCCGGCCCCAGGCCCCGGGCGGCGTGCGCGCTCAGCGTGCGTCGAGCCAGCCCGAGATGCGGCGGGCGATATCGGGAGCCGTCAGACCGAGCTCCTCGTGCACCTCATTGCGCGACGCATGGTCGAGGAAGTGCTGCGGCACACCGAGATCACGGGTAGGCACATCCAAACCCGCACCGCGCAACCGAGCGGAAACGGTGGACCCGATCCCGCCGTGCAGTCCGCCGTCTTCCAAAGTCACCACGAGACGGTAGTTTTCGGCGAGCTTGACGACGGTATCGGAAACCGGCAGCACCCAACGCGGATCGATGACAGTGACCGAAATACCTTCCGGTTCCAATAAATCCGCGATCGCGACCGCGGTCGACGCGAAGGGCCCGACCGCGACCAGCAGCACATCGCCGCGCTGAGCTCGAGCAGAGCCGCCCTCGCGCTCGGGCAGCCGCAGCACATCGACCCCATCGAGCCGCTCGACGGCCGAAATATCCTCGGCCACACTGCCCTTCGGGAAGCGGATGGCGGTCGGCCCGTCGCTCACCGCGAGCGCCTCGGCCAACTCCTCACGCAACGTCGCCGCATCACGCGGGGCCGCGACGCGCATGCCGGGAATGATGCCGAGCACCGACAGATCCCACATACCATTGTGCGAGGCACCGTCCGGACCGGTGATCCCGGCACGATCGAGCACCACGGTAACCGGCTGCTTCAGCAGCGCGACATCCATCAGCAACTGGTCGAACGCACGGTTGAGGAATGTCGAGTAGATCGCCACCACCGGATGCATGCCACCGAGAGCGAGTCCGGCCGCCGAGGCCATCGCGTGCTGTTCGGCGATGCCGACATCGAACATCCGTTCCGGGAAGCGCTCCCCGAATGCCGCTAGACCGGTCGGTCCGGGCATGGCCGCGGTGATCGCGACGATATCGTCGCGCTTCTCCGCCTGCGCGATCAGCTCCTCCGAGAACACCGACGTCCACCCGAGCGCCTTCGGGCCGCCCAGCGGGCGTCCGGTCAGCGGGTCGATCGGATCGCAGGCGTGCATCTGATCGGCGACGTGGTTCTCGGCGTGCGAGTAGCCGCGCCCCTTCTGCGTCACCACATGCACGACCACGGGCCCGCCGAAATCCTTCGCCCGACGCAGCGCCGCCTCCAACGCGACGGTGTCGTGACCGTCCACCGGTCCGACATACTTCAGCCCGAGATCACTGAACAGCTCCTGCGGGCTCACCGCATCCTTGATCCCGGCCTTCACCGCATGCACCATCGAGTACGCGGATTCACCGACGCGCGGAATGCTTTTGAGGATCCGCTTACCCGCATCCAACGCGTGCTCATAGGCGGGCTGGGTGCGCAGCGCGGTCAACCGGTCGGCGAGACCGCCGATGGTCGGGGCGTAGGAGCGCCCGTTGTCGTTGACCACCACGACGACGGGCCGGTCCGGTGCGGCGGCGATATTGTTCAGCGCCTCCCAGCACATACCTCCGGTGAGCGCGCCGTCGCCGACCACCGCGACCACATGCCGGTTCTGACCGGTCAGCGCGAAGGCCTTCGCCAGACCGTCGGCATAGGACAGCGAGGCCGAGGCGTGCGAGGACTCGACCCAGTCGTGGGCGCTCTCGGACCGGCTCGGGTAGCCGGACAACCCACCCTGCTTGCGCAGCGTGTCGAACTGATCCTTGCGACCGGTCAGGATCTTGTGCACGTAGGCCTGATGCCCGGTGTCGAAGATCAACGGATCGGCCGGCGAGTCGAAGATCCGGTGTAGTGCGATCGTCAGCTCGACCACGCCGAGATTGGGGCCGAGGTGCCCGCCGGTGACGGCGACCTTCTGCACCAGGAACTCGCGAATCTCCTCTGCCAGTTCACCCAATTCGGCAACGGCTAGCCGTCGCAGGTCTTCGGGCGTATCGACCCGGGAAAGCACTCCCACCTGAACTCGCTCCCTCCGGAAAGCGCATCTGATCCGATCAGTCTACGGAGCCGCGCCAGTGGCTCCGCACGACATTGCCCCGCCACCAGCCGACTTCGCGCGGAAGTGTGAGCCTCCACACGAATCGCCAGCCCGTCCGCAGACACGCTCGGGCGGACGAGTTCGCCTGTCACCTTAGAGCGTATCCGAGGACGCGGGACGGAATCGTGTGGCACAGTCGGTCACCCGGGGTTCGCCGTTGCTGTCGGTGGCCGGTGTCACACTCGCCGGTGATGAGCCGCCACACCACGTTCCGGTACTGCCTCGACCCTGTGCGTGTCTGCCGGAACGATTCGACGTGCTCACCCAGCAGGCACCGCAACTGGAACTCGCTATGCTCGAGCGCCTCGCCGCGGGTGCGTATGCGCAGATGGATGCGGCGGTACGCGCGAGCGCCGTGCGCGGCGGCGGCTATCGACCGGTTTCACCCGTCCCGAGGGACATTTCCGAAGCATCGACCGTTGCATCTGCAACCGAGGAAGTCAGGAGAGCGCCGTGAGCAAGAAGAAGTCCGACGACACCGCTGGCATGGTCACCACCTTCGGATCCGGCAGCGCCCGTGCTACTGCGGATCTGATGCGCGTCACGATCTCCATCGAGACCCGGGCCAGCAAGGTCGCGCTCGCCTACGGCCAGGCCGGCGAGCGCGTCGCCGCCGTCACCGATTCACTGCGCTCCGATGGCGTTCCCGGCACCGATATCGCCACCAGCGGACTGTCGGTGCGCACCGAAACCGTCTGGCTCGAAGGCGGCGGCTCCAAGATCACCGGTTACGTCGCGACCACCGACCTCACCGTCGTGCTGCGTGAAATCGGCGAAACGGCTGATCCGGGCCCCGCCACGATCATCGCCAACTGTGTCGAGGCCGGTGGTGACGATGTCCGTCTCGGCGGCCTCAATCTCGGTTTCGCCGATCAGGAGAACCTGCTCATCCGGGCCCGCGATGCCGCATGGGACAACGCGCTCGCCAAGGCCGAGCAGTATGCGGGCCGCGCACGGCGCAGCCTCGGCGCGGTTCTCGAAATCACCGAGAACGCCACCGCTACCCCGCCCACCACACCCCGACTCATGGCCATGTCGGCCCCGATGAACGAGTCGTACGGCGGCGCTCCCGTTCCGGTCGAACTCGGCGAATCCGAAATCTCGGCGACCATCCGCGCGACCTGGCAGCTCGACTGATTGCAGCTAACCTAACGCTTGCTTGGGTATAGTGAGGACCTCATCGCGTCTGATTAGGGGTCCCGCATGTCGTTCGTGCTCATCGAGAAACCGCGACCGCAGGTCGCGCTGGTCACACTCAACCGGCCGGAACGGATGAACGCGATGGCCTTCGATGTGATGATCCCGCTGCGCGAGGCCCTCGAAGCGGTCAGCGCCGATAACGAGGTACGAGTCGTGGTGCTCACCGGCGCGGGCGACGGCTTCTGCTCTGGCGCGGATCTGCAGAACGCGGGCCGGATTCCCAATACCGAGGGCCTGACCAAGACGAGCGTCGCGCGGCGCTCGATGGATCTGCTCAACGATGTGATGATCACGCTGCGACGAATGAACCAACCGGTCATCGGCGCGATCAACGGCGCGGCGATCGGCGGCGGATTCTGTCTCAGCGTCGCCGCCGATATCCGAATCGCGGGCGAGGACGCCTACTTTCGTGCGGCGGGCATCAATAACGGCCTCACCTCAGCGGAATTGGGCATCAGCTATCTGCTGCCGCGCGCAATCGGCGCATCCCGTGCCTTCGAAATCATGCTGTCCGGGCGAGATGTCGACGCGGTCGAGGCCGAACGCATCGGTCTCGTCTCGCGCGTCGTGCCCACCGCCGAACTTCTCGACACCTGCTACGACCTGGCCGAGCGGATCATCAGTTTCAGCCGGGTCGGCACCGAGCTCACCAAACGCATGCTGTGGAGCGGTATGGAGGCAGGCGGTTTCGAATCCCATATGCAGCACGAGGGCATGTCCCAGCTCTATGTCCGCCTCACCACCGAGAATTTCGACGAGGCCATCCGGGCGCGGCGCGACCGTCGGCCACCGGTGTACGAAGACTGACCTTCACGAGCGCCGATCGATGCCCTTGACCAGCAGCGTCACCGTATCCGAGCCCGCATGTCGGTCCTTCGAGATCTCCTGGTACTCAGGGGAATCCGCCCACTCACGAAACGACGGCTCGTCCGGGAACGACATCAGCACGACCTTCTCGCGATCCGAATCGCCCTCGATCACCTGCGGGGATTCGTCGGAGGCAAGCAGGGTGCCGGAGTAGCGGGTGAACACCTCGAGGAAGCGTGCACGGTAGCGATCGTAGGCGGCGCGATCGGTGAACGTCAGCTGTGCGACGACGTACACGGTCATGGTGCGACTCTAAGCCGCGCGCGTTACAGGTCTCAACGCTCCAATAGGGCGAGGCATTCGACATGATGGGTGGCGGGGAACGCATCGAAGGCGCGCAGATCGGCGAGGTGGTAGCCCGCCGATTGGTAGAGGCCGAGGTCGCGGGCGAATGAGGCCGGATCGCAACCGATGTGGATGATGCGCGACGGGCCGCTGGTGGTCACGGCGGTGACGACCTCCTTGCCCGCGCCCGCGCGAGGTGGATCCAGGACGACCACCTCCGGGGCGGCGCTGCTGGCATGTTCGGCCAGCCAGTGTTCGACGCGCTGGGCGCGCAGGTCCAACCAGGACAGATCGCGCAGCGCGGCATTGCCGTCGGCGACCGCGGACCGCGTCGATTCCACCGCGAGCACCGAACCGGTCCGACCGACCTGTCCGGCCAACCGGGCCGCGAAAACCCCGACGCCGCTGTACAGATCCCACGCCCGCTCCCCGGGACCGAGCCCGGCCCACCCGGCGACCACATCCGAATAACATTGCGCCGCACCACGATGCGCCTGCCAGAACCCGGTCGCCGCCAGCTCCCACCGACGCCCGGCCACGTATTCGACCGTCCGACCGCTACCTCCCATCACCCACTCGTCCCGGGCCGCATGCGTCGCCGCCCGCCGCGCCGCCGCCCGCCGCCGTTCGTCGCCGAGTCCACGTGCACCGGCACGCGGCCCAGGTCCCCGCTCGGCGGTACGACGTTTCCCCGCGCGCCGATCTGTCTCCCGCCTGCCACGCCGATCCTCACCGCGCGCCGAGGGCCGTTCACCCCCATGCTCAGCTGGTCCCGCAACCGCCGACGGAGCCAACTCGACGATGTGCCGCATCCCGTCGCCGTCCACCGCGACCACCAGATCCGCACCGGGCGTCCACATTCGGTCCGCGATACCGTCCATCGCGCCCGAAACCGGTTGGGGGCAGCGCAGATCGGCGATCACCTCGGTACTGCGATACCCGTGCACTCCGGCTCGGCCCGCGGCGTCGACGGCCAGCCGGACGCGGCTGCGCCAACCGCCGGTGGCGTCGGCCGTATATCCGGCGATCGGCTCCACGGTGATATCGCGTTCGATTCCGGCGATGCGGCGCAACTGCTCCGCGACCACCGCCGCCTTCAGCGCCCGCTGCGCGGCGGGGGTGGCGAAGGAAAAATCGCAGCAGCCCGCGCCACCGGGACCGGAGACGGGGCAGGTAGCGGGGACGCGATCCGGGGATGCCTGCAGAATCTCGATCGCATCGGCCCGGCAGAACGAACCCCCGCGATCCTCGGTGACCCGCACTCGAACCAGTTCATCGGGCAGCCCGTGTCGTACGAACACAACCCGGCCCTCGTGCCGGGCGACACAGAACCCGCCGTGCCCGGGTGGTCCGAGCCGGACCTCGAAGGTGTTCGAACGCCAGTCGGTCACCCTCGGTCCTCGTACCCACGCCGCACCGCACCCGGGGCGTTCACCACGCCCGCCTGCCTGGCCTTCGCGGACGACGTCAACTGCCACGGCACACTCGTCACCATGACTCCGGGCTCGAACAGCAATCGGCCCTTGAGCCGCAACGCGCTCTGGTTGTGCAGAATCTGCTCCCACCAGTGTCCGACAACGTATTCCGGAATGAATACGGTCACCACATCGCGCGGCGAATCGCGCCGCACCCGCTTGACGTAATCCAATACCGGCTTGGTGATTTCGCGATAGGGCGATTCGATCACCTTGAGCGGCACCGTGATATCGCTGCGCTCCCATTCCCGCACCAGCGACCTGGTATCGGCCTCGTCGACGTTCACCGTCACCGCCTCCAAGGTATCGGGGCGGGTCGCGCGCGCGTAGGCCAGCGCCCGGCGCGTCGGCAGATGCAGTTTGGACACCAGCACAATCGAATGCGACCGACTCGGCAGCACGCCGTCCCACTCCTGCTCATCGAGTTCGCGGGAAACCGAATCATAGTGCCGCCGAATGAGTTTCATCACAATAAAGATCGACACCATGGTGCAGATCGCGATCCAGGCACCGGCGAAGAACTTGGTGATCAACACGATGACCAGCACCGTCCCGGTGGCGCTGAGCCCGATCGCGTTGATCACTCGGGACCGCTTCATCCGCGCCCGCTGCGCGGGATCGGTTTCGGTGCGCAACAGCCGGGTCCAGTGTCGCAGCATGCCGGTCTGGCTGAGCACGAACGAGACGAACACCCCGACGATGTAGAGCTGGATGAGCTTGGTCACCTCGGCACCGAACACCACGACGAATGCGACGGCCGCGCCCGAGAGGAACAGAATGCCGTTGCTGAACGCCAACCGGTCGCCGCGAGTATGCAACTGCCGTGGCAGGTAACGATCCTGCGCCAGAATCGAACCCAGCACCGGGAAGCCGTTGAACGCGGTATTCGCCGCGAGCACGAGGATCAGCGCGGTCACCGTGGTGATGAAGAAGAAGCCGAGCGGGAAGCCGTGGAATACGGTCTCTGCCAGCTGTGCGATCAGCGTCTTCTGGTGGTAGTCCGCGGGCGCGCCGATCAACTCGGATTCGTTGTGCGCGTATACGATCCCGATCTTCTGGGCCAGCACGATAATGCCCAGCAGCAGTGCGATCGCGATGCTGCCGAGCATCAGCAGCGTGGTCGCGGCATTGCGCGACTTGGGTTTCCGGAATGCGGGCACGCCATTGCTGATCGCCTCCACACCGGTCAGCGCGGCACAGCCGGAGGAGAACGCCCGCGCGATCAGGAATGTGAACGCGAGTCCGTATAGGTGCTCGTCCTCGGCATTGAGCTGGAAGCCGGCCGATTCGGCGCGCAGGTCGTCGCCGAGTACGAAGATGCGGAACAGGCCCCAGCCGAGCATCGCGAACATGCCGACGATGAAGGCGTAGGTCGGAATCGCGAAGGCAACACCCGATTCCCGGATGCCGCGCAGATTGATCGATGTCAGCACCACGATGGCGACCACCGCGAACAACACCTTGTGCGTGGCGACGAACGGAATCGCCGACCCGATATTCGACGCCGCCGAGGAGATTGATACCGCCACCGTGAGCACATAATCGACCAGCAGCGCACTGCCGACGGTAAGCCCGGCATTGGGCCCGAGATTGGTGGTGGCGACCTCGTAGTCACCGCCGCCGGAGGGATAGGCGTGCACATTCTGCCGATAGCTGGCGACCACCACCGCCATCACGAATGCGACGGCCAGACCCACCCAGGGCGCATAGACGTAGGCAGAAATACCTGCCACCGAAAGGACGAGGAAGATTTCCTCCGGAGCGTAGGCCACCGAGGACATCGCATCGGAGGCGAACACCGGAAGCGCGATTCGCTTCGGCAGCAGGGTATGGCCCAGCGCATCGCTACGGAAAGGCCTGCCCAGCAGCACACGTTTGGCTGCCGTCGTCAACTTGGACACTGGAGCGAGCATAGATCCCCGCAGGATGGAGCGCTCCCTCGGCCGGTTCGCGTCGTATGTTTGGTTGACGGGCGGAGGGGAAATTGGGCCATGGAAACATCTGGCGGGTACGGTTCGATGCCGAGGTAAGCAAACCGAACGCCCTGCGGCGTGAGCTCAGGGCCGGAGGAGGAAGCTTGCGTAACCACGTAGGGCCCGCGAGCGCCGCCAATTGAACACAGTTTCCAGGAACGAGGTTGCGGTGTACGTAGTGATCATGGGTTGCGGACGGGTCGGCTCATCGCTGGCACGCGCCCTGGTCCGGGTCGGCCACGAGGTCACCGTGATCGATCGGGACCCCAGCGCCTTCCTGCGCCTCGGCGAAGACTTTCCTGGCGAGCGGGTGGTCGGCGTCGGTTTCGACCGGGATGTGCTGACCCGCGCGGGAATCGAGCGGGCCGACGCCTTCGCCGCGGTCTCCTCCGGCGACAACTCCAACATCATCTCCGCGCGGGTGGCCCGGGAAATGTTCGGCGTACAGCGCGTGGTCGCGCGCATCTACGATGCCAAACGCGCCGCCGTCTACGAGCGCCTGGGCATCCCGACCATCGCCACCGTGCCGTGGACCACCGACCGCTTCCTCACCACGCTGATCGGCGACGGCGGCACTACCACCTGGCGCGACCCGACGGGCACCGTGGCGGTAGCCCAGTTGCCGCTGCACGAGGAGTGGTACGGGCGCACCGTGCGCGATCTGGAGAGCAATGTGGGCGCCAGGGTGGCCTTCATCATCCGGTTCGGTCAGGGCCTGCTCCCCGAGAGCAAGACCGTGGTCCAAGCCGACGACATCGTCTATGTCGCAGCCACCTCCGGCTCCGTCGGCGAGGCCGTCGCCTTGGCCGGTAAGCCCCCAGCAAGCGAGGACTGAACATGAAAGTGGCGATCGCCGGAGCCGGCGCCGTCGGCCGATCGATAGCCAGGGAGCTATTGCGCGGCGGCCATCGGGTGATGCTGCTCGAGCGCCAGCTCGACCACATCGACCCCGCCGCCATCCCGGATGCCGTCTGGGTCCATGCCGACGCGTGCGAACTCGCACTACTGGAGGACGCCGGTCTGCAGACCTACGAAGTGGTCATCGCCGCCACCGGCGACGATAAGGCGAATCTGGTGCACAGCCTGCTCGCCAAGACCGAATTCGGCGTGCGCCGGGTGGTGGCGCGGGTCAACGATCCGCGCAACGAATGGCTCTTCGACGCGTCCTGGGGCATCGATGTCGCGGTGTCGACACCGCGGCTGCTGGCCTCGCTGGTGGAAGAGGCGGTATCGGTCGGCGATCTGGTCCGGTTGATGACGCTGCGGCAGGGGCAAGCCAATCTGGTCGAGATCACCCTGCCCAGCGATACCGCCTTGGCGGGCAAGCCGGTCCGCACGCTCACCCTGCCGCGCGACGCCGCCCTGGTGACGATTCTGCGCGGCGGCCGAGTGATCGTGCCGCAGCCCGACGACCCCTTCGAGGGCGATGACGAGCTGTTGTTCGTGACCTCCGTGGAGGCCGAGGAAGACCTGCGGGTGGCGCTGGCCACGCACGGCATCAAACCCTGACTCCCCGACAAGGCTGACACGATCAGCGCCTTTACCGACCTCAGGCTGCGGCCGCGAGCTCCGCACGCAGCTTGTTGAGCGCGCGATGCTGCATCACTCGAACCACGCCGGGACTGGTGCCAATGGCCTCGGCGGTCTGCGCCGCGGTCCAGCCGAGCACGATCCGCATCACCAGGACCTCACGATGCGCGGGCGCCAGGATCTTCATCAATTCCCGGGTGGCCTCACGACGTTCGGACGCGATCGCCCACTCCTCCGGACCGGCTGCGGTCGACGCCCTATCGGGCACGTGGTCGACCGGGTACATCGGGTGCAGCTGCGAACGCCGGAACGCGTCGGCTACCTTATTGGCCGCGATGCCGTAGACGAAGGCCAGAAACGACTTGCCCTGATCGCGGTAGCGCGGGATGGCGTTGACGGTGGCCAACAGGATCTCCTGCACCACATCGTCGGCCGTGACGTGCAGATGTGCGGTATTGCCAAGGCGCGCACCGCAATACCGGCGCACGAGCGGGTGGACCAGCCGGATGATCTCGGAGACCGCCGAACGGTCGCCCGCGGCCGCCGGAGCGATCAACTTTTCCAGTTCACCCGATACCCGACGGCTCTCCGACAGGGCCGGGTTGTGGTGGGCTTGGTTCTTCGACAGTGTCGCAATGTTGTGCTCGGTAGCCAACGTCCGAGTCCTTCCTCGCCGATCGTGCATTTTTTTGCTTGCACTGATCGTCTGATGAACTCGATCGCCCAACCAGGCACCCCAGGGTGCGTACTCCCCCACCTCCGGCTGCGATTCGTTAACACCCCAGCGAAATTGGGGCCGGAATTCCTAGGCCGTTTCGGCGGCCGCACCCCGGCTCACCGGCAGATGTCCGGCCCGGCGCACAGCCCACACCGTGACGGCCAGCGCGACGGCGGTCAGCGGCCAGCCCATCGCGATGCGCGCGAAGGCCAGCCAGCCGGTGCGATCGGTGTCGTAGAGCTGGGACTGCACCAGGTAGCGCGCGCCGAATACGATCACCCAGGTGGTGGTCGCGAGGTCGTAGAGGCGCACGATGCGGCGGTCGGACCGCCATTCGGTGCCGTGGCCGTTGAGCACACCCCAGATCACGCCGACCAGCGGCCAGCGCACCAGCATCGAAACCAGGAACACCCCGGCGTACACCAGGCTGGTGTAGATGCCGAACAGGAAGAAGCCTTTCGCCTCACCCATGCGGTAGGCGATCAACGCGCAGATGCCGACCCCGAGGAAGCCTGAGATCGCCGGCTGGATCGGACTGCGCCGCACCAGCCGCCACACCAGAATCGCGGCGGCCACACCGAGTGCGGACCAGATCGCCGCAGTGAGCCCGGCGAAGGTGTTCACGGGCACGAAGACCAGCACCGGCAAGGTCGAGTAGATCAGGCCGCTGAAGCCGCCCAGCTGCTCGAGGAGGGTTTGTTCGGCCTCTTCGGTTTCGGCGTCTACGGAGCGATCTACGACGTCGGACGGGCCCTTGTCGATCGGCTCACGACCTGCGGTGTGGATCTCGGCGGCGTTCTCGTTGCTCGATGGCATACGTCAGCTGTTCTCACGCAATTCGTAGTAGGGGTTGTAGATCACCTTACGACCATCCCGGTCACCCACTCGACCGCGGACGAGGATCTTGCGGCCCGGTTCGATGCCGGGAATGCGGCGGCGGCCGATCCACACCAGACTGATGGCATCGGTGCCATCGAAGAATTCTGCCTGAACACTGGCACCGACGGACTTCGGACACGCCTCGACGCTGCGTAGTCGGCCGAGCATGGTCGCCTCGTCACCGCGCTGACAGTCCGAGGCCCGGCAGGCACCCGACGCATCGGCCGATTCGGCGAGTTCCTCGGCGTCCAACTGATCGATATCCTCGGTCAGCCTGCGGCTCAGACGGCGAAAATAACCTGAGGCGGCTGATGACATTTGACGCTCTCCTGCGTGGAGCAAGACGACGTGGGTCACACGCCATCGTGGTTGTTCCGGTGACGACCGGCTTAAGGCCGTATACCCGCCACTGTAGATGGGCAACCCTCCCCCCGCTACGCTCGGACCGGTGTTCGACTCCCCACATTTCGCGCCGGACCGCAGCGGCCCCGCCCCGATCGCCGTGGCGTTGCCGGGAACCGGATCGGATGCCGACTTCGCCCGCCGCGCCTTCGGACTGGCTTGTGCGGCACGCGGAATCGAATTCATCGCCGTCGAACCCGACCCGTCCGGCGTGGTTGCCGGGTACCGTGCGGCGCTCGATCAGGCCGCCATGCGCGGGCCGATTCTGGCCACCGGGATCTCCCTCGGCGCGGCGGTCGCGCTCGAATGGGCGGCTGAACATCCCGAGGCAGCAAGCGGCGTAGTGGCGGCGCTACCGGCCTGGACCGGCCCCGATACCGCCGCGTGCCCGGCCGCGCTCAGCGCCGCCGCCACCGCGGCCCAGTTGCGTACGGACGGGCTCGACGCGGTGGTCGAACGCATGCGCGCGAGCAGCCCGCGTTGGCTCGCCGACGCGCTCACTCAGTCCTGGCATTCGCAGTGGCCGCGGCTGCCCGAGGCGCTGCAGGAGGCCGCCGACTACAAGTGGCCCGACGCGGAACGGCTCGGCACTGTCGAGGTACCCGTCGCCATCGTCACCGCCGTCGACGATCCGGTGCATCCGCTGTCGGTCGCCGAAGAATGGGCCGAGCTGATCCCGCACGCCGAATTGATCCGGATCACCCTCGATGAACTCGGCGCGAATCCCGCGATCCTCGGAAACGCGGGACTCGCGGCGTTCTAGTTCAGTCCGAGCTGCTGCATGGCCGAGCCGTCCGCGCCGCGGCGCGGTTCATTCGGCATGCGCGGCGGGACCAGCGGCTGTGGTGTGGGCTGGACCGCGGCCTGCTGTGCGGCCATTGCCTGCTGCTGGGCCTCCACCTGCGCCTGATGCGCGGCGGCCAGCTGCTCGGCCAGCTCCGGTGGCAGCACGACGGCCAACGGCTCGCGCACCGGCATCGGCTCGTCGCCACGCCGAATCACGGTTTCGGTCAAGATCGCTCGCGCGGCCCGCACCAGCGGCGCACCGTCATCGGCGGCGCCCTGCGGCCCCGCGGCCACCAGCCGCACCATCCACCGCGGACCGTCCACTCCGATGAAGCGCAGATCCGCGCCCTCGGTGATGGCGAGCAGTTCCCGGCCCCATGGTCCGGTCTCCACGGCGACCCTGGCGCCGTCCTTGCGTAGCGACTCGGCGAGATCGGCTGCCACCGAACGCCATTGGCCCGCTGACTTGGGTGCGGCGTAGGCCGCGACGGTGATCCGACCGTGTTCGGTCGCCAGGTGCACCGCCTGCGGCGTGCCGTCCGGGGTCATCTCGACCTGCAATTGGCCGCCCGGCGGCACCGGCAGGATCACCGAACCCAGATCGAGGCGCTGATCGGTGACATTGTCCAACAGCTCGGCCACTTCGTCGTAGTCGTAGGGGCCGGATTTGGGCATTTCCACGACGTCGTCATCGTCGTAGTCGGCCTCGTCGTACTCGGCCTCGCCGTACTCGGACTCGCCGTACTCGGGCTCGCCGTAGTCGGGTTCGTCGTGGTAGTGCGCTGCGACGTACTCGGCCGGGACGATCGGATTCTCGTCGGTGATCGGATCGATGATGGGATTCTCATCGGTGATCGGCTCATCGTCGTAATCCGCGTCGCCGTAGGCGCGGTACTCATCGGCGTATTCGTCGTTGTAGCGGTCCTCGACGTATTCGTCACGTCCGCCGGACTTGCGTCTCTTTCCGAACATTCTCGTCATGCCTCCTTGCCGAGAGTGCCCGCCTCGTCGGCCGACGCGGCCAGACTCGCGTGGCCACCGCTCGACCCGTAACCGCCCGCACCCCGCGTGGTGTCATCGAGTGCCTCGACCTCCACGAAATCGACCAGTTCCACCCGCTGCACCAGCAGCTGCGCGATCCGATCACCGCGACGCAGTTCGATCGGGGTGCGCGGATCGTGATTGATCAGGCACACCTTGATTTCACCTCGATAGCCCGCATCCACGGTGCCCGGCGTATTCACCACGGACAGACCGGTTTTCGCGGCGAGTCCGGACCTGGGATGGATCAGGCCGACCGTGCCGACCGGCAGTGCCACCGCGACACCGGTGCCGACCAGCACACGCTCCCCCGGCTCGATGATGACGTCCTCCGTAGTGCACAGGTCCACGCCCGCGTCTCCGTGGTGAGCACGCGTTGGCACGGGGATGCCGGGATCAAGCCGCAGCAAAGGTATGGGTGAAAGGGCGCTCATGACCGCGCCTCGCTGACGCTCGGCTCCGTCATGACCGCCCGGGCTGCGGTGTTCAATATTCGCTCGCTGCGCTCGCTCACGTTGTCCGAGCCTACGCGTAAGCCCTCGACCTCCGTGAATTAGTGTTGAGTCGTGTCGGACCAGCCCAACCCAGTGCCTATGGACGAACAACAGCGGAGCTTCGAGCCCTATCGCGAGCGCCTCTGGGTGCCGCTGTGGTGGTGGCCGATCGCGTTCGCCATCGCCGGGTTGCTGGCCGCCGAAATCCATATGGGCGCACCGGGACTGCGCGCCTGGTTGCCCTACGCGTTGCTGTTTCCGGTGCCGGTGTGGGTGCTGTTGTGGCTGAGCCGCCATCGGGTGGAAGTCGCCCGGGAAGCCTCCGGTATCCGCGAACTCCGCGCCGATCGCGCGCATCTGCCGGTGAACTTCGTGGCCAGATCGGCCACGGTGGCCCCTACCGCCAAGAGTGCGGCGCTGGGCCGCCAACTCGACCCCGCCGCCTATGTCCAACATCGGCCTTGGGTGGGGCCGATGGTGCTACTTGTACTCGACGACCCGGACGATCCGACGCCGTACTGGCTGATCAGTACGCGACGGCCGGACCGGGTCTTGGCCGCGCTTGGCATACCTGGCTGAAGCCGGGCGTGCCGAGCGCGGGCTGACCATTGATCTCGGCTGGAGATCAGATCTCGCGCCGCAGATCAGGCTGCGCAGTCCATGCAGATCAGCTGACCGCCACTCTCACTGGCCAGCCTGCTCCGGTGATGGACCAGGAAACAGCTGGAACAGGTGAACTCGTCGGCCTGCTTCGGGATCACCCGAACTGTCAGGACTTCCTCGGACAAGTCCGCGCCGGGAAGCTCGAACGACTCCGCGGTATCGGATTCGTCGATATCCACGACGGCGGACTGTGCCTCGTTGCGACGAGCCTTCAGCTCCTCCAGCGAATCTTCCGACACTTCGTCGGATTCAGTGCGCCTCGGTGCGTCATAGTCGGTTGCCATGTCGTCTTCCCCTCGTCCTTACTCCGTATATCCCGGACCGGGCCACTCACACCGATTCCCTCGAATCGGAATGACCAGCACCGCCCCGCCGGTGGTGCACGTCACACGTACACCGGTCCCCTATCAGGGCGGATCATGCGGACCCACCTTTGATAGCGCTCGGTAAACGCAGGACATGCCCTTCTTGTTCCCGCGACCGACCACCGATTTGGGCTGCGATGTTTCGATCTGGGCCGCCAGACAATAGCGGACGCCAGAGCAAAAGTCGCAATCAAAACACAGACGATTCGAAACTGAGGGGTAATCGACATCAACCGTGAACTCGCCGAGACCTTACGCACCGCATTCACACCCAGCTCGCCCGGCCCGCCGTCGCCCTGGCGCGGACACATTTTCGTAGAGTATGCCCGTGGTTTCACTCATCACCGAAGGCAGCGCAACGGATCGAACGGGTCAACCCTTCCTCCGGCGACGCAACCAGCCATGGTTGATCTTGGTCGGCGTCCTACTCCTGATCTGCACCGTGGTGTGGATCAAGGCCCTGACCACCGAGGACAGCAGCGGAACCGCGATGGCGTGCAATTCGCCGAGCCCGGCTACCGACGCGAAGTCGCCCCAACCCGCCCCGATGGGGCAGCGGGTCGGCCAGTCGCGGCTGACCGACGTCGAACCGGCTGCGCTGGCCTCGTCAAAGGTCCGCGTGCTGAACGCGAACAACAAGAGCGGGCAGGCCTCGCACATCGCCTCGGCGCTCGGCGACCTCGGCTTCGCGAGCGGGCCGGGGCAGCAGTTCGGTAACGATCCGGTCTATGTCAACGGCGACCTGAACTGCACTGGCCAGATCCGCTTCGGTGTGAACGGCCGACCGGCCGCCGCCTCGGTTCAGCTGGTCGCGCCGTGCGCCGAGCTGATCGAGGATCAGCGCAACGACGACACGGTGGACCTGGTGCTCGGTTCGGTATTCGGCGAGTCGCTGCGGCCGAGCCCGGACGCCGAGGAAGTGCTGAAATCGCTGAAGAATCCTGCCCCGGGCGGATCGACGTCCATCGATCCCAAACTGCTGTCCGCGGCACGCACGGCACGCTGCTGACCTCGCCTGACCGACCTTCATCGCCCCGGTGTGCCGCTTCGGCAGACCGGGGCGATCCGTTTTCAGACGTCCGGAATCGCGGTTGTCGCGCCGACGCGTTCGAGCAGTTCGGTCAATTCGTTCGCTACACCCGGTGCGGCGGCGACGACCAACTCACCTGCCGTACCCGGGCTGGTCGCCGCGGGCAAGCGCAGCTGCGCACCCGCCTCGGCGGCGATCAACGCGCCCGCGGCCCAGTCCCAGGCGTTGAGTCCGTGTTCGTAGTACGCGTCTATGCGACCCTCGGCGACGAAGCACAGATCCAGTGCCGCCGCGCCGAGGCGACGGATATCGCGGATCTGCGGCAGGATCTGCGCGACCAGTTCCGCCTGCTTGGCCCTGCGGTGCTTGCCGTAGGCGAATCCGGTGGCCACCAAGGCCATCGACGCCGATCGCACCGGTGTGCAGCGCAGATGTTCCACCGCGCCGTCACCGGTCACCTTCGTGGCTCCCATCCGCACCGCGGCGCTATAGGTCGCGGCCCGCGCGACATCGACCACCGCACCGGCGATGGGCTGTCCGGCGCGCACCGCGGCCACCGAAATCGCGTAGCCCGGAATGCCGTACAGGAAGTTCACGGTGCCGTCGATCGGGTCGACCACCCAGTGCACGGTGTCCTCGTCACCGCCGGCCAGGCTGCCGCCGCCCTCCTCGCCGAGGATCGGATCACCGGGGCGCGCTTCGGCGAGCAGGCGCCGGATCAGCTCCTCGGTCTCCGTATCGACGATGGTCACCGGGTCGGTAGGGTGGCCTTTGGTCTGCACGGCACCGTCGCGCGCACCCTCCGGACCGAATATCTCGGGGCGGCGCGAGCGCACATGCGCGGCCGCGGTTTCGGCGAGTTGGACCGCGATCCGACGCAATTCGGCAACATCCTCGGATGGCGTCGCGGTCGGTCGGTCGGTAACTGACGCTCTGGTCTCCGGCATGCCCCCATGCCATCACAGATCCTCGGCGAACGGGAACCGATACCCGCCCATTACTCTTGTCGTGCACGACACAACGCCGTCGTCGGGCACATCGCCGCATGCTCCGCGACCAGCCGGTGGTGAGCTCCTGTGCGGCGGCGCGTTCATCACATCGGCCAGCACAGGGAACGAGGGAACGTCATGTCCGCTCGGGGGCACGCATTCGGTATCGATATCGGTGGCAGCGGCGTCAAGGGCGCCGCGGTGGATCTGACCACCGGAGCATTGGTCCACGAGCGGATAAAGATTCTGACACCGCATCCCTCGACACCGCAGGCGGTCGCCGACGCTGTCGCCAAACTGGTCGCCCAGGCCGATTGGGAGGGCCCGGTCGGCATCACACTGCCCTCGGTCGTGCTAGGGGGCGTCGCGCAGACGGCCGCCAATATCGATAAGGCGTGGATCGGTACCGACGCGCGGGCGCTGTTCTCCACCGCACTCGACGGTCGTGCCGTCACCGTGCTCAACGACGCCGACGCGGCCGGTCTGGCCGAAGATCACTACGGCGCGGCAAAGGATTTCGACGGCCTGGTGCTGCTGCTGACCTTCGGCACCGGCATCGGCTCGGCGCTGCTGTTCCACGGCACGCTGGTGCCCAATACCGAACTCGGCCATCTGGAGATCGGCGGTATGGAGACCGAACATCGCGCCGCCGCCTCGATCAAGGATCGCGACGGCCTGACCTACGAGCAGTGGGCAGCACAGGTCAGCATTGTGCTCAGCGGGCTGGAGAATTTGTTCTGGCCGAAGGTCTTCGTCGCAGGTGGGGGCATCAGTCGAGATGCCGAGCAATGGATTCCGTTGCTCACCAACCGAACCCCCGTGATTCCCGCGCGGCTGGAGAACACCGCGGGCATCGTCGGCGCGGCCATGGCGATCGATGCCGGCATCGCGCCGTAGACGCGCGGAGGGTATGGCATTAGCCGTTGCCGGGATCGTGCCGTAGGTACCCTGGTTCGATCGTTACAATGGAACGTACTCCGGCCGCGAGCCGGAAACCCCAGACCCGGCGCTCAGCCGGTGAAACCCGACAGACCGCTCCGCCGGAACACCACTCTGGCGTGACGCCGCACGAGACCGTCACGAAAGGGCGTACGTGGTAGCCACGACCCGTCAGACCGCCGAATCGGCCGACGCCGACTCCGCAGATGTAACCGAAGCACGGCCGGTCCGCAAGGCTGCCGCGAAGAAGGCTCCGGCCAAGAAGGCCGCCGCCAAGAAGGCCCCGGCCAAGAAGGCCGCCGCCGCGAAGGCGACGAAGGGCCCAGCCAAGAAAGCCGGACCGAAGAAGGCCGGTCCGGAGGGCGAACCCGGCGACGAGAACGCCGAGACCGAGGATCTGGATCTGGAGGATCTCGGCGATCTCGAGGTGTCCGAGGACGATCTCGCCGATGAGGCCGAGGAACTCGTCGAGGAAGTCGCCGAGGGGGTCGAGGAGGGCGAGGCCGACGAACCGTCCGCCGCGGACAAGGCCTCCGGCGACTTCGTCTGGGACGAGGAGGAATCCGAGGCGCTGCGCCAGGCCCGCAAGGATGCCGAGCTCACCGCATCGGCCGACTCCGTGCGTGCCTACCTCAAGCAGATCGGCAAGGTCGCACTGCTCAACGCCGAAGAGGAGGTCGAACTCGCCAAGCGGATCGAGGCCGGACTCTATGCGGCGGAGAAGGTGCGCGAATTCGCCGAGCAGGGTGAAAAGCTGCCGGTCGCTATGCGCCGCGACTACACCTGGATCGTGCGCGACGGCAACCGTGCGAAGAACCACCTGCTGGAAGCCAACCTGCGTCTGGTGGTCTCGTTGGCCAAGCGCTACACCGGTCGCGGTATGGCATTCCTGGACCTGATCCAGGAGGGCAACCTCGGTCTGATCCGCGCGGTGGAGAAGTTCGACTACACCAAGGGCTACAAATTCTCCACGTACGCCACCTGGTGGATCCGGCAGGCCATCACCCGCGCCATGGCCGATCAGGCCCGCACCATCCGCATCCCGGTGCATATGGTCGAGGTCATCAATAAGCTCGGCCGCATCCAGCGCGAGCTGCTTCAGGATCTGGGCCGCGAGCCCACCCCGGAGGAGCTGGCCAAGGAAATGGACATCACGCCGGAGAAGGTCCTCGAGATCCAGCAATACGCGCGTGAGCCCATCTCGCTGGATCAGACCATCGGCGATGAGGGCGACAGCCAGCTCGGCGACTTCATCGAGGACTCCGAGGCCGTCGTCGCGGTGGACGCGGTGAGCTTCACGCTGCTGCAGGATCAGCTGCAGTCGGTGCTGGAGACGCTGTCCGAGCGCGAGGCGGGCGTGGTCCGGCTGCGCTTCGGCCTGACCGACGGTCAGCCGCGCACCCTCGACGAGATCGGCCAGGTGTACGGGGTCACCCGTGAGCGCATCCGGCAGATCGAGTCGAAGACCATGAGCAAGCTGCGCCACCCGAGCCGCTCACAAGTCCTGCGCGACTACCTCGACTAGTTCGTTCTGCTCGATTTTCGCAAAGCGCCCGCGCCCCACAGCGCGGGCGCTTTGCTTTTCGCACCCGGCCTCCTTGTCGTCGTATCGACCGGCAACTCTGCCCGCATTCAACCCGCCTGCGACCCGGCTACCGTCGAATCAGACTGTGCCCATTGCGGTTTTCCACACTATTGAGCCGAACTGCTTCTGCCACAGAATCTTTCGGCGTTCTGCGGGGCAATCGATCAGCCATGTAGCGGCAACCGAGACAGCGTCCGTTCCGCTAACCAATTCGGGTTTCAATCAAACCTAAAAGTGACCGAAACCACTTCTGCGAACCCAAATTTCGGCCCCCGTTGGTTCGATCGCTGTCGTATCGTCTGACCCTCTGTTGTTTCAATCGCCGATGTTGTTCTTCGGCAGTGGGGGCGTGCGTGCTCGATATCTACCATTTCAGTTACGGTCTGCTGACCCCGCTGCTGGCCTACACCATGTCGGTGACCGGATGCCTGCTCGGCTTGCAGTGCGCCGCGCGCGGCCGCACCGGCAAGGACCGGATCGGCTGGCTGCTCGGCGCGGCCGTCGCCATCGGCGGCACCGGCATCTGGGTTATGCATTTCATTGCGATGCTGGGCTTTTCGATCCGCGGCAGCGAAATACGGTTCGACATTCCACTCACTCTGCTGAGCGCGATCACCGCGGTCGCCGTGGTCGGCATCGGACTTTTCATCGTCGTCAAACCCGAACCGTCGCTGCTCGGCCTGCTGGCCGGCGGTGCGGTCACCGGATTCGGCGTCGCGGCTATGCATTACATGGGCATGTACGCGATGAAGTCGAATGCGATGATCAGCTATGACATGCGCCGCGTCGGGTTGTCGGTGGTCATCGCGGTGGCCGCGGCGACAGTTGCGCTCTGGTTCACGTTGCGGGTCAAGGGATTTCCCGCGACCGTCGGCGCCGGACTGATCATGGGCGTGGCGGTCTGCGGTATGCACTACACCGGGATGTCGGCGATGCACGCGCACACCGGAAATACCCAGACGCCCGATGGAGCCGGCGCCATGGACCTGATCGCACCGCTGATCGTGGTGGCCAGTGTGGTGACCATGCTGCTGCTTATCAGCGTCAGCCTGACCGAGATCGACCGTAATATCGAACTGCCGCCGCTGCGCATCGCACCGCGCGCCAAACTCGATCCGCTACCGCCGCTGCCGCCGGTGGAGTCGGAGATAATGCCGTCGGCGACCGCGTACTGGCCGACGCGGACCGAGGTGCCGCGCCACTGAACCTATCGAAATCGCCTGTGCGACATGCTCTCCGGGCTGAGCGGACTCAGTCCCTGGTCGGCCAGTAGCGCGTCGAGCGCGGTCCGCGCGCACCGTCGTATGCCGGATCGTCGACATCGGTGATGCCGATATGCAATAGCAGCATCATGGTTACCATGCCGACGCCGACCGTCAGCGGAGTCAGCAATTGGGTCGCGCCCGCGCCCGTGGGCGAGTGCATATGGTGGCCGTCCTGCACATGCATCGCGAACATGCCGGTGTAGTGCATGCCGCAGACCGCGACGCCCATGACCAGTGCCGCGCCGATGGTGGCGAGGGTGCCGCGAATATGCAGCGCGAACCACAGTGCCGCCGTCGCGGCGATCACCGCGATCACCATGGACAGCAACACGATTCGTCCGTCGTATTCGATGACCGCATCGGATTTCATCGCATACATGCCGGAATAGTGCATGGCGCCGACGCCTACACCGGTGATCGCACCGCCGATGTACAGCGCCACCGGAGCCAAGCCCGGCATCTGTGCGACCCGTAAGCCGATCCACACCACCACCATCGCGATCACCGCGCTGAGCAGGGTGATCGGCACGTCGTAGCGGATCGAGGCGCCGTGGATCGAAAAGCCCAGCATGGCAATGAAATGCATGACCCAGATACCGGTGCCGCCGATGGCGACCGCCGCGGCGACGAGCCATCCGGCGTGTCCGCTACCGGCCCGCGCTCGGACCACGCACCGCAGCCCTAGCAATGATCCGGTGAATGACATCAGATAGGCCACAACCGGCGTGAGCAACCCGTGGCTGAAGTGGTTGATTTCCAGCACGCGAACTCCCTCGTTGGGCAGACCTCGGCCACTATCTCGACAGCGCGAGCCCGCCCGCTTGTACAAACCAGCAGGTAGGCGATTTACAGTACTACCGTCCGCTAAATTTGTCATGGGATGAATCCAGTCAGTAAGACGGCGCCCGCTACTCGGCGGTGACCATACATACCGAATGGTTCCTCGCCCCCGAATCGTGTAGATTGCCGCTTCCGGCAATCGATCAGCACCGATATTGCTGGGACACAATGCATCTCGCGAATACGACAGTCCACGGCGGGCGTTCGCACATCTGCAAGAACATCGCAGCAATTTCGGTACACATGCCGAGTCTCATTGCGGCCCAGGACCGCCGAGCCGGATCAGCGTCAGTCGCCAACCGGACTTGACCGGCGTCGTGTGCTCGGCACCCGTCGGCAGTATTCGCGTGCGAACTAGCAGAGGTTGCCGAAGGTGGTGGACCTCAGGGTCGTGCCTTCGGCGATCCGTCGCCTGGGGTCACCGAGCAGGATGTATTCGCGGTCGGAATCGTCATACCCGGCATAGAAGGCCGATCGCATGTCGCCGAACGAGCGGGCGCCGTCGGATCGGGCGGGCAGCGTCTCGCCGGTTGCTGATCGTGCAGCAGCCGAGGCCAGTGCGACCACTAATGCGCGCAGCGGCGAGGACAACCGTCCAACAGGAAGTACTCGGTCACCCCCTTGGTCGGCGGACCGACTCTGCGGAGCCGGACATGAATCGCCAACAGGTCCGGAAAGACCAGCTCAGGTGAGCCAGGACACAGACCGGGCGGGTCTACGGGCAGAAGAGCCCTGGAACCGGCAGACTTGTGTATGTGGTTGCCCCCACTTTGCGCCGAATCCACTCCCCCTGGACGCAGACCGTCGACCTCGGTGACGAGTCACGCGCGATCTGGTCGTGGGCACGTCGACCTCGGTTGCTGCGCCGACTGCTGCCCGAACTGCGCCAGCACCTGTCCGGCGCACCGGCCAGCACGGCCTACGCGTTCACTCTGTTCGTCACCTGGTGGACGCTGCGCGGGGTCGGCGATTCGGTGGAGCGCAGGCTGATCTTCTCGGCCTCCACCAATCTCTACAACATGCAGCACAACCCGATCCAGGTGCTGGTGGCCTCGGCGTTCTGGACCCAGGGCCAATTTCCCTGGGTCACCATCGCCGAGATCCTGGTGGTGATGGGCTTCGCCGAACGTTGGCTCGGCACCAGCCGCTGGATTCTGCTGTTCGCGACCGGACATATCGGCGCGACGCTGCTCACCGTCACGGCGATCGACCATGCCATCGATCATCACGTCATCCCGGTGCGCGTGCAGTACGCGGCGGATGTCGGCACCAGCTACGGATTCACCGCAGTGCTGGCGGCCATGGCCTTCCACTTCCGCGGTGTGGTCCGCGCGCTGTGGGCCGGCGTCATCGTCGTATTCCTCGCCTCGGCGCTCTTGATCGGACCGACTTTCACCGACTACGGGCATATGTGCGCGGCCCTGATCGGTTTGGCGGTCGGATTCGTCGCATCGACCTTCTGGCGACGGATCGAACGCCTGCGTGCCGAACGCCAGGCGACTTCCGCCGCGCCGATACCGGTTACGGCGACGAATCCGCTTGCGGCCGCCCGGATTCCCGCGGCAGGTGGCGATTCCGAGCCGAGTTCCGTCGCGGCGCAACCACTATCCGGTGCTGACGGCGGGGTTGAAGCGGCGCTGCACCACGCCGATGACCGGTTCGACGACGCGGGCCGCGATCGGGCCGAGCACCGCCATCAGTAGCACATAAGCCGAGGCCAGTCCGGCAATTTGGGCGTCTACCCCACCCACGCTCACCGCCAGACCCGCGATGACGATGGAGAATTCACCATGCGCGACCAGCGCCGCGCCCGCGCGTGCCCGACCCATCCGGCGGATGCCCTGTCGACTCGCCGCCCACCAGCCGGTCGCGATCTTGGTCACCACGGTGACGACCGCGAGCAGGATCGCCCAACCGAGCACGGGCGGAATGGCACCGGGATCGGTGCTGAGTCCGAAGGCCACGAAGAAGATCGCCGCGAACAGGTCCCGGATCGGTTCCAATAGTTTCGTCGCCTCGTGGGCGGTCGAACCGGAAATAGCGATGCCGAGTAGGAATGCGCCGACCGCCGCCGAGACATTCAGCGCCGACGCCAGCCCGGCGACCAGCAGCGCAGCGCCCAGCAGCTTCAATAGGAAGACCTCGCGGTCGGCGCTGTCCACGATCGCCGAGACGTACCGGCCGTACCGCAGCGCGACGACCAAAACGACGGTCACGCTGGCCAAGGCCAGACCGAGCACGGTCAGCCCACTCAGCAAGCTCGTACCGGCCAGCACCGCGGTGAGGATCGGCAGATACATCGCCATCGCGAGATCCTCGAAGACCAGAATCGACAAGATCACCGGGGTTTCCCGGTTACCGAGGCGTCCGAGGTCGTTGAGCACCTTCGCGACGATGCCCGAGGACGAGATGTAGGTGACTCCGGCCATGGTGATGGCTCCGGTCATTCCCCAGCCGAGCACCAGGGCGACTACCACGCCAGGTGTCGCGTTCGCGACGAGATCGACCAGACCTGCGGCCCAGGAGCGACGCAATCCGGTCACCAACTCGACCGCGGTGTACTCGAGGCCGAGCAATAGCAACAGCAGCACCACACCGATTTCGCCTGCGATATGGCCGAATTCGTTCGCGGCGCCCAGTTCGATGAAACCGCCCTGGCCGAAGGCCAGCCCACCGAGCAGGTAGAGCGGAATCGGGGACATGCCGAATCGTGCCGCCACTCTCCCGAGCATTCCTAGGGCGAATAACACCGCCCCGAGCTCGATGAGGGCGAGCGCGGTTGCGTTCACGCTCTCACCCGTGCGTCAGGATCTTCGCGGCCGCGTCCAGACCGTCGGGGGTTCCGACGACCACGAGTATGTCATCGGCGGTGAAGGTGAAATCCGGTCCCGGCGAGGGATGCAGCTGCCCCGCGCGCATCACCGCGACAATGGAAGCCTTGGTGCGCGTGCGCATTCCGGTCTCGCCGAGGGTTCGGCCCTCGTACGGCGAATCCTCGGCGATGGGTAGCTGGCGGGTGGTGATCCCGGGTAGGTCGCGGTGGTCCTCGCGTAGCTTCGCCACCAGCTGCGGCGAGCCGAGTAGGTTGGCGAGTACCGAGGCCTCGTCGGGAGTCAGCGGCACTTGCGCGGCGCAGGAGTCCGGGTCATCGGGTTTGGAGACGATCAGATCGATGCCGCCGTCGCGGTGATCGACCACACCGATCCGGCGACCCGACCGCAGCTGGAAGTCTTTGCGTACCCCGATCCCGGGTAGGGCGGTGACATCGACGTTCACACCCTCCACCCTAACCGGCAAAAAGGGCTGACCGCCCGAGCGGCTCCGATCAGGTCGGTCGTCGGATCGACCGGAACTCATTCCTTCGGCGGACCCCGGAACGCGGGGCGTGTGCTGTGATGGGGCGATGCGACGGCAGTGGGAAGCTTTGTCGGCGACCGCGCAGGACGCGCTGGTCGCCGCCTTCGCGCTCGTACTCGGCGCCGCGCTCTATCTGACCGGGCTGTCCGAGATGGCCAGTGACCTGAGCCGCCACCCGTCACTGCCGGTGCGGTTCGGGGTGCTCGCGCTGATCTGCGTGACGACCTTCCTGCGGCGGCGCACGCCGATGTCGGCTCTCGCTATCGGGCTGATCCCCTTCGCCATCGATTTCGCACTCGGCCCTACGGTGCCGGTCTGGCTCATCTATTCGGATCTCATCTATGCCGGCGTGCTGTATGCCGCACCCGCGCGTTCGCGCTCGCTGGTCACGGTGTGTGGGGTGGTCTCGGCGGTACTGACCGTGCTGGCACTGGTGCTCGGCGACTGGCGGGTCGCGGTGATCACCATCGCCGCGCTGTTCGCCTTCGTCGCGACCCCGCTGTGGTGGGCCCTGTCGGTGCGCGGGCACAAGGAGATCGCCGAAGCCGAACGCAAACGCGCACAGGCGATGACATTGGTCGCCGAATTGGACCGACGTGCCGCCATCACCGATGAACGCAAGACGATGGCGCGCGATCTGCACGATGTGATCGCAGGACATCTCTCGGCCATCGCCATCCAGTCCGAAGCGGCGCTGGGGGTGCTGGCCCGGCAGGACACCGATCCCACTGTCGCCGGGATCATTTCGTCGATCCGGTCCAATAGTGTCAGCGCGCTGCAGGAAATGCGCACCATGATCGGTCTGCTGCGCCGTGACGACGGCGCCGAGGACGATGCGGCCGCACCGCGCAAACTGGCACAGCTGCGGATTCTCGTCGATGCCGCCCGCGCGGCCGGAATCACCGTGCGCGTGCGGGATGCACTGAACGGGACGGCGCTGCCGAGCGCGGTCGACCAGGCCGCGTACCGAATCGTCCAGGAAGCATTGACGAATGCCATGAAACACGCACCGGGACAGGAGGTCGAGATCGACGTGCGCACGGAGGCAGCGGATTTGGCCCTCTCGGTGCGCAATCCCATACTTGTGCGCAACCGACCGACCGACGACGCGCGCCACAGCGGCCTGATGAATATGCGGGAACGGGCGGTCGCGTTGGGCGGCACCTTCACCGCCGGACCCGGCGCCGACGGCTGGGAAGTCCTTGCTCGGCTGCCGATCTCGACGACGGAGGCGCGATGATCCGGGTACTGATCGCCGACGACCACGGCGCGATCCGGGCCGGACTGCGGATGATCCTGGAGACCGCCGATGGCATCGAGGTGGTCGGCGAGGCCGCCGACGGCGATATCGCGGTGGCACAAGCCAGGGCGCTGCGCCCGGATGTGGTGCTGATGGATGTGCGCATGCCGGGCGTCGACGGCATCACCGCCACCGGCCGCATCACCGACGACGGCCTGGCCAGGGTGCTCATCCTGACAACCTTCGATCTGGACGAGTACGTCTTCCGGACGCTGCGCGCCGGCGCATCCGGCTTCGTGCTGAAATCCGCGTCGGGACAAGCAATTGTCGATGCGGTGCGCGCGGTGGCCGCGGGTGACGGCGTACTCGCCCCCGAGGTGACCGCCGCGGTGATCAATGCGTTCGCCTCGACCGATGGCGAATCGAGCCGGCCCGCACCGGACGGTCTGGACGAGCTGACCGAACGCGAACGCGAGGTGCTCGACTGTCTCGGCGACGGTCTGTCCAATGCGCAGATCGCCGCGCGGCTGTTCATCGGCGAGACAACAGTCAAAACGCATGTCTCGCGAGTACTCACCAAACTCGGTGTGCGGTCCCGCGTTCAGGCCGCGATCGTGGCGCGCGAGGTCAGGGACCGGTAGGTCAGGACGCCGGAAACTTCGGGTCGAGTGCGGCGAAGGTGCCGTCCGGGCTGGGCTGGTACTCGACCACGGCGATGACCGCGCCGACCGGCAGCGGACCGTACAGATGGGGGAACAGCATCGAGTCGGGATCGGTGGGCACGCCCGGTTCCCATTTCACCGGCGCGCCGACGCGGCCCGGATCGATGCGCAGCAGCACCATGTCACGCCTTCCGCCGAAAAGTCGGTTGGCGGGCAGGTGCACCTGCTGTGGGGTGGAGAGATGGATGAATCCGATCTCCTCGAACGACTCCGGGCGGTACTCGCCGGTTTGCCGGGCGGTCAGCCATTCGGCGAGAGTGCAAATGTGAACGAGCGTGTGAGTGTCATGGATCACGGGTAATCTCCCGGTAGACAACTGGATAGGCCTGTTCGTGATCGTGGTCGAGTGGAGTTCGATACCTAACCAGCGATGTTCGCCAGTAGCGAAATCCCAGGTGGTGTTATCGAAAACACACAGAATCACTTCCGGGAACAAAGCCCCCGTCCCGAACGTCTGACAGAGTAGTCATACCCCTGCTGGGAAGTAGCGGTAGCGAGCCCGCGGAGTGACCACGGGCCCCACACCAGGTGAACGGACTGTAGTGCCGGGAGCCAGGACGGAGGAGTCATGCCAGGAACCCTGACAAGCACCCCACTGACCGCGGTCGATCGTTGCGACCGCTGCGGTGCTGCCGCACGAGTTCGTGCTGTATTGCCCGCAGGTGGCGAGTTGCTCTTCTGCCAGCACCACGCGAATGAACACATGGATCGCTTGCGTGAGCTCGAAGCCGTGATCGATACGGAATCGGCTCCCGCGCTCTGACCTATCCTCGCGTCCCGACACAACAGCATCGAACAACAGAACAGCGCTGATAGACGACAGCGGGCGACCTACAGGTCGCCCGCTGTCGACGTGTCCGGTCCCGCTACTCCGGACAGGATGCCGTCGAGCAGTTTTCCGAGGCCGAAGGCGAAGTCGCCCTCCGGGTCCGACGGCGCTTGATAGCGTTCGCCTACCGCCGCACCTACCCGTGAGGCGATCGGAAACTCCTCGGCCGACATGACCTCGGTCAACAGCGGGCCGTGCTGCTCCCACCACTGCGCGTCGGTCAGCTCCGCAGTACTGCGGATTCCGGCGATCGCCATCCGCGCGTTGCCGGTCGCGAATTCCGACAGCACCGCGATCACCCGATCCATAGCCAGATCGGATAACCCGATCCCCTCGATCGCGGCCAGCTGTTGTTCATAGCGGCGCATCCGGCCCGGACCGAGCACCAGCCGCCACGGTGGCACCTCGAGCAGCCACGGATGCGCCATCAGTTCCGCACGGACCTGCTCGGCGATCGCGGACATGCGGTCACGGACCGGGATATCGGTCGGGATGGGTACGTCCTCCAATGCGACCGTATCGACCATCAAAACGGTCAAAGCCTCTTTGCTCGGCACATAGGTGTAGAGGCTCATCGGGCGCAGGCCGAGTTCGGCGGCGACCGCGCGGATCGACACCTTCTCGTACCCCTCCCGATCGGCGAGGGCGATCGCGGCGGCGATGACCGCATCGACACTCACCGTCTGCTTCGGGCCTCGCCCGCCCGGTCGCGGCGGCACAGCATGCCGCCAGAGCAGGCATATGAGCTGTTTCGCCTGGTCGGTCACGTGATCCTCTCGGAATTAATTCGGTACGCTGTACGTTGTTATAATACTCCGTACGCAATACGACGATTTAGGGGACCGCTCTGCCCAGCACACAGGCCACCTACCTACCCGACCGCCATATGTTCGCGCTGTGGACTTGGACCGGCTCCACGCCCGGCCGCGCGCCCGATGGCGATCGAGAAACGCTCTCTTTAGCGGTGCCCACGGGAACTCGGGGCGCGATCGCGGTCATCGATGTCGAGTGCGCACTCGTTGATCCCGACGAACTGTTGAAGCTGGACCTCGGTAACGCGGGCCCATCCGTACATGCTTGGCGCGCGGTGCTGCTGGATGGACTCGAACCATGCGCTACACAGCCGGATTCAGGGATTGCCACACCGACCCAGCACACCCCAGCCCACAACACGTCTCGTCGCGAAGCCGCGGCACCATCCGGCTGCCCGGCCGCGTCTGATCAGGCGGGCGGCATATCGCCGCTGCGATCCGAGGCGGAGGGTCGTCCGGACGATTCGGTACTGCTGCCCATTGCGGCGCACGCTGTCCCTGACGCCGCCGGGACGTCGATCGTGTCCGCCGCGCGAGCGGCGCGGGTGTTGCGTGAAACACGGTGCGTCGGGGCGGAATTGCGGGCGGGGCTGAAGGCGGAGCTGCGGCCCTATCAAGTGCGGGGCGCGGGGTGGTTGCACGAGACCGTCGCGGCGCACGGCGGGGCGGTATTGGCCGACGAGATGGGGCTCGGGAAGACGGTGCAGACCATCGGGTTTCTGCTCGGGCGGGCCGAGCGTGGGACGCAGCTCGTGGTCTGCCCGACGTCCCTGGTCGGGAACTGGGCGCATGAGATGACACGGTTCGCACCGGGACTGCGGCCGGTGCTGTGGCGTGGGGGTGAGGTCGCGGATGAGGCCGGGACCATTGTGGTGACCGGGTATCCGATGTTGCGGTTGCACGGTGGCGTGTTGGCCGATCAGTCCTGGGCGACAGTAGTTTTCGATGAGGCGCAGGCGTTGAAGAATCCGCGCACCCAGGTGTCCAAGGCGGCGCGGGCGTTGACGGCGGAGGCGAAGGTCGCGCTGACGGGTACGCCGGTGGAGAACCATCTCGAGGAGCTGTGGGCGCTGCTGAATCTGGTGGCGCCGCGGCTGTTCGGACATCGCACGCAGTTCCGGCGTAGGTTCGTCCGGCCGATCCACGAGGGTTCGACGGCCGCGGCTTCCCGGCTGCGGGATGCACTCGAACCGGTGCTGTTGGCGCGTAAGAAGGCGCAGGTCGCCGCCTCGCTGCCCGCGAAGATCCACAGCGATCTGCTCTGCGATCTGACAAATGAGCAGGAACGGCTGTACGACCAACTGCTCGACAAGGCAATCGATGACGGCTTCGGCCACGGCGTGCAACGACAGAGCCGAGTGCTCGCGGCGCTGACCGCCCTCAAGCAGGTCTGCAACCATCCGGGACTGATCACCGGTGAGCTGGGCGAATTGGCGGGCCGATCCGGAAAGCTGGACCTGTGCACCGATATCGTGGCCAACAGTCTCGAAACCGGTGACCCGACACTGATATTCACCCAGTATCGTGCCACCGGCGACCTGCTGGTCCGCCACCTGCACGAACAACTCGGAGTGCGGGCACCGTTCTTCCACGGCGGACTCGACCAGGCCGAGCGCGCCGAGATCGTTTCGGGCTTCCAGGCCGAAGACGGTCCGCCCGTGCTGATCCTGAGTCTGCGGGCCGCGGGCACCGGGCTCACCCTGACACGTGCCGCCGATGTCATCCACTTCGATCGGTGGTGGAATCCGGCCGTGGAAGCCCAGGCCTCCGACCGGGTGCACCGCATCGGGCAGACCCGCACCGTGACCATCACCACCCTGACCTCGGGCACCACCGTCGAGGAACACATCGCGGGCATGCACGACCGCAAATCCGCGCTCGCGGACCTCAACGATTCGGCGGGCATCGCCGCACTGGCCCGCCTCGATGACGACCAGCTCATCGAGATCCTGCGCCGCAAGAGGGAGAACTGATGGCGGACAACGAATTCGGATACACGGCATGGGGCATGGACTGGGTCCGGCTCGCCGAACCGCTGCGCCAGACCCGACCGGACTCGCTGCTCCCCCGTGCCCGCAGCATCGCCCGCAACCACGGTGTCCAGGCGAGCATCGAGGGCCGCATCGTGCGCGCCGCCATCCACCGCGGTGGGCAAGCCTCGGTAACCCACCTGGAAGTCGCGCCGCTGCCCCGCTCAGCGATCACCGCGATCGCCGAAATCATTCCGGACACAACAGTCCTCACCGACGAGATGCACCGTGCGTTGGTCAACGCCGGCACCACTCCGGCGCCGAATCCGGCCGGGACGGACTGCTCCTGTTCGGCTCGCACCGCGCGGTGCGTGCACGTCCTCGCGGTGTACTACGACATAGCCCGGCGCGTGGACGAGAACCCTCGACTAGCCCTGGAAATCCAGGGCTATTTCCAAGCGGCACCTGAAGATTCGGCGCCACCGGTCGAGTCACCCCGCTGGACGCCGATAAATGCACTCGACCCTGCGGAATACTTCGAGGCCGCAATAACGATGCGCTGAAACGATTCCGGCGGACGCCCTGGGGCGAGCCACCGATGATCAGTTCGACATCGAACACGAGCAGGTCGCGAACGGCCACGCGCTTGTCGGTGACTGGTCTGACGTGCACTATTCGCGCTGATGTGGCGATAGCTGCCGGATTCGACGGAAAGTGCACGCCAGAACGCTCGACCTCCTCACTCGGGACAGCGGGCGCGGAAGCGGAAACTGCGTTCGCCGGATTCGATCTCGACATCGGTGAAGCCGACTCGGGTGAGCCGGTCGGCGGCATGCTCCGGCGGAACCGGCACGCAGGTGTCGCCGAGGTGCAGCAGACGGAATACCCGGCCGTCGAGACCGTCGCTGCCCGCAAATACACCGCCGGGACGCAGGACGCGTAGGGCTTCGGCGAACAGAGCGTCCTGTGCGCCGACGGTGGGTACGTGGTGCAGCATCGTGAAGCACACAACGGAATCGAATTGCCCTGGCGGCAAGGGCATATCCGCGCCGTCGCCCTGGATCACCGTCATCGCGGCACCGTGTCGGGTACGCAGCCGATCGACGAGCACCGGATCGATCTCGATACCGGTCAGTTTGCCGGTGCGCTCTCGCAAGGCGCGGATATTGGCACCGTAGCCGGGGCCGATCTCGAGTGCGGACGCACCGAGGTCGAGGCCTGACAGCGCCCACGGCACGATCCGCGTCGTACTCGTACGCTCCCACGCCGCCGATCGGCACATCAATTTGTGGAGGTAGTTCATCGCCATGCGACTCACGCTAGGAGCGACCGACAGTGACCGCGACAGGCTACGGTGACAAGTTGTGTCGCGAAACGGCCAATCCCTGGTACCCGGCCAGCCCGGGACACCCCAGCCGAACGACGGATCCGTGGTATTACCCGCCGCGATCGGTGATACCGCCATGGTCTTCGGCGCGGGCGTCATGTCCGCAGGCCACTGGTTCGACACCCATGAACATCCGCAGCACCAAATAGCCTGGGCAGCAAGGGGTGTCATCGCCGTCGAAATCGGCGACGGGTACTGGGTGCTGCCACCGACACGCGCACTGTGGATCCCCGGCGGCACCCGACACCGAACCGGCACCACCCAGGGCGCGATCATGCGTGGCATCTTCGTAGCACCCGATCGATGCCCGGTCTCATTGACCACCCCGACGATGCTGCGAGTATCGCCATTGCTGCGCGAATTGTTCGACCATCTCACCGGACCGGACACCGCCCTCGCGCGAGCAGCGGATGCGAAGCGGCTCGAGCACGTCGACGAGCCCACTCGCAGCGCCCACCCGCTCGAGGGCACTCATGCCGAAGGGTCCGCGGCGCCGACCCGCAACCCCGCCGACAACGTCGCCACCGCACGACGCGAACGCGCGGAAGCAGTTCGATTCGAGCGCGTCGACGAAACTCCGCTCAGCGCCCGGCCGCCCGAGGGCACTCATGCCGAAGGGTCTGCGGCGCCGACCCGCAATCTCACCGATGACATAGCGTCCGCACGACGCGAACGCGCGGAGGCAGTCGTCTTCGACCTTCTCGAGCCGGTCGAGGTGATTCCCGTCGGCGCCCGCCGACCGGTGGATGGCCGAGCCGGACAGGTCGCCGACGCCCTGACCCGAAACCCCGCCGACCCCCGCACCCTCGCCGAATTCGCCGCCTACGCCGCCACCAGCCCCCGCACCCTGGCCCGACTGTTCCTCACCGAAACCGGGATCTGCTTCGGCCAGTGGCGAACCCAGATCCGCCTGGCCGCCTCGCTCCCCCTGCTCGCCGAGGGCCTGCCGGTCGCCCGCATCGCGGGCCGGGTCGGCTACGCCACCCCCAGCGCCTACGTCGCCGCCTTTCGCCGCACCGTCGGCGTCTCTCCCGGCCGCTACTTCGCCGGGTAATCGCGACGGAATCAGGCGTTGGTGCCGCCATCGACGGTGAAGGTCGCGCCGGTGATGCTGCGGCCGGAGGGGCCGGCGAGGAAGGTTACGGTGGCGGCGATGTCGTCGGTGGTGCCGAAGCGACCGAGGGCGGTCAGGTCGATTTGGTGCGGGGCGTGGTCGCCGTCGGCGGGGTTCATATCCGTGTCGGTGGAGCCGGGCTGCACCAGGTTGACCGTGATGCTGCGCGGGCCGAGTTCGCGCGCAAGGGCTTTCGTGAATCCGTTGAGTGCGGATTTACTCAGGTTGTACAGCGCGAGTCCGCCGAATGCGGCGCGCTCGGACAGGTTGCTGCCGATGCTGATGATCCGCCCGCCCTCGGTCATATGTTCGACCGCTGCCTGCGCACCGACGAATGCCGCCCGCGCGTGGATATTCAGCGCGCGGTCGATCTCCTCGACGGTGAATTCCTCGAACGGCTTGGCCGGGAAGATACCCGCGTTATTGACCAGCACATCAAGCCTGCCGAGTTCGACCGCGGCCCGATGCACCGCCGCGACGACCGCGCCCGCGTCGGCGCTGTCCGCCTGGATGGCGATCGCGCGCCGCCCCAACGCTTCCGCCTCGGCTACCACCGATTTCGCCTGCGACTCGTTGTGCTGGTAGGTCAGCGCCACATCCGCGCCCGCGGCGGCCAGGTGCCGGACGATAGCCGCTCCGATCCCCCGACTGCCCCCGGTCACCAGTGCCACCTTTCCCGTCAGATCCGACATCGCAACTCCTCCTAATTCTGTGTCGATCAGTACATAAATAGCTAAGCGCATGGGCGGCGATGCCGTCAAGGGGTATATTTAACGATCGACACAGAAAGGATCGGGCCATGGCCGAACGGGGACGCCCACGCGCGTTCGATCGCGACGTCGCGCTACGTCGCGCCATGGAGGTGTTCTGGGAGCACGGCTACGAGGGCTCGTCGATGAGCGATCTCACCGCGGCGATGGGCATCAACTCACCGAGCCTTTATGCCGCCTTCGGCGGGAAGGAAGAACTATTCCGCGCGGCTGTGGAGCTGTACGGCGAGACCGAAGGCGGCTACACCGCACGCGCCTTGCGCGAGGAACCCACAGCCCGTGCGAGCATCGAAGCCATGCTGCGCGACAACGCCATGGCCTACGTCCACGAGGACAAACCGCACGGCTGCATGGTCGTGCTGGCGGGTTCCACCTATACCACCCGCAGCGAAACCATCCGCGACTTCCTGGTCGAAAAGCGCCGCCAGACAACCGAAGACATCCGCGAACGCCTCGAGCGCGGTGTCGCGGAAGGTGATATACCGCCGGAAACCGATACCGCGGCCCTCGCCAGCTTCTACACCACGGTGCTGTACGGACTGTCGATCCGAGCCCGCGACGGGGCATCACACGCCGAACTCACCCAATCCATCGACTGCGCCATGGCGGCGTGGCCCGCATCGGCCATCGCGCGCTGATATCTATCGCTACCCGACCGCGTAGCGCTGTTGGCCGCAGCGATCGCACTTGCGCGGTCACCGAAGCCATTGTGCCGTACTCGACGGCGCCGCGATCACTTCCCGCGCAGGGCTGCGATGCGCTCACCGAGTTGGTCCGCGGTGGCCAATGCCGTTGGCGGACCACCGCACTCGCGGCGCAACTCACCGTGGATCACACCGTGCGGCTTGCCGGTGCGATGGTGATGCATGGCGACCAGGCTGTTGAGCTCGCGACGCAGCTCACCGAGCTTATCCGCGGTCGCCACCCGCTCGGCGGCCGAGGCGACCTGCGGACCAGGGTCGGGCGTCGCCGTCGAACCGCGTTCAGCGAGCTGCTTCGACTGACGTTCACGCAGCAGCGCCCGCATCTGCTCCGCATCCAATAGTCCGGGAATCCCGAGGTAGTCCGCCTCCTCGGCGCTGCCCGCGAAAGTGGCTGTGCCGAAGGAGGATCCGTCGTAGATCACCTGGTCGAGTTCGGCGTCGGCGGCGAGTGCGACGAAGGGCTTCTCGTCCTCGCCCGGCTCGTCCTTCTGCTTGTTCGCATCGATCAGCAGTTCGTCTTCGAGGCCGTTCTGCTCGCGGTGCGGCTTGCCGATAACGTGATCGCGCTGCAGCTCCAGCTGCGCGGCCAGATCGAGCAGCACCGGCACCGACGGCAGGAACACACTCGCGGTCTCACCGGGCCTGCGCGCACGCACGAACCGGCCGATGGCCTGGGCGAAGTACAGCGGTGTCGAGGCACTGGTCGCGTAGACGCCGACCGCGAGACGCGGCACGTCGACGCCCTCGGACACCATGCGCACCGCGACCATCCAAGGCTGGGTGTTCTTGCTGAATTCGGCGATCCGGTTCGAGGAGGACGGATCATCCGACAGCACCACCGCGGGCCGCTCGCCCGAGATGTGTTCCAGCAGTTCGGCGTAATCGCGGGCCCGCTCTTGATCGGTGGCGATCACCAGCCCACCGGCATCGGGCATGCCGGTCGCGCGCAACTGCCGCAGCCGAGTGTCCGCGGCGACCAGCACCTTCGACATCCAGTCGCCGGCCGGATCCAATGCGGTGCGCCAGGCACGGGCGGTGTGTTCGGCGCTCAGCGGCTCACCGAGGCGGGCCGAATACTCCTCGCCCGCACTATCGCGCCAGTGCGCCTCGCCGGAATACGCCAGGAAGACCACGGGCCGGACGACGCCGTCGGCCAATGCCGCCGCGTAGCCGTAGGTGTGGTCGGCGCGAGAGCGCGGGAAACCGGCCTCATCGGGTTCGTAGGTGACGAACGGGATCTGGCTGTCATCGCTGCGGAACGGGGTACCGGTCAGCGCGAGTCGGCGGGTGGCATCACCGAAAGCCTCGGCGGTCGCCTCACCCCAGGACTTCGCATCGCCCGCATGGTGGATCTCGTCGAGAATCACCAGCGTTCTGCGTCTTTCGGTACGGACGCGGTGCCGCGCGGGATGCGAGGCGATCTGCGCGTAGGTGACCACGACGCCGTGATAGTCGCCGGAGGTCGCACCGGTCGCGTTGGAGAAGCGCGAATCCAGCTGAATGCCCACGCGGGCCGCGGATTGGGCCCACTGATGTTTGAGGTGTTCGGTCGGGGCGACCACGGTGACCTGGTCGACGGTGCGGTCGGCCAGCAGTTCGGCCGCGACCCGCAGTGCGAAGGTGGTCTTACCCGCGCCCGGCGTCGCCACCGCGAGGAAGTCCCTGGGCTTGGTGGACAAGTACTTCATCAGGGCCCGGCGCTGCCAGGCTCGGAGCGAACCACCTGTGGAACCCGCGGCGCTCGATTTTTGCGAATCGCCCGGTGTTTCCGCTTCTCCCGCCACAGCGGCGCCACCCGACACAGTCACGAAGACGACCCTAGCTGCCCCCCATGGCGTGTCGCCAAACCGACGCGGTGTGGGCGACGGGCATCACACGCCGAACCGTGCGCCACGCTGTGTTCACCTGGTTCCCATCGACTCGATGCCATGGCAAACCGGAACAATATGCCCGGATGCGCGATGCTGTTAAGCATCATGACCGACGAAAGTGCGCTACCGCGCAACACCCAGGGGACCGGCGACCAGCCGATCCACAGCGGCGGAGGCGGCACGGAACCCACCGCGGCGACCTATGTCCGCGACGTCGCAACGCGGGTTGCGCGACAGGGTGGCAAACTCCTCGTGCGGGTGGCGGTGAAGTCGTGGAACGATTCGATTTTCGCCAAATCCGCGGCCGCGGCGTTCTGGCAGACGATGTCGCTGGCACCGCTGCTGCTCGGGGTCCTGGGCAGCCTCGGTTACGTCGGTGAATGGTTCGGACCCGACACCGTGCAGATCGTCCAGCAGAAGATCATCGCGTTCAGCCGGGATCTGTTCAGCACCAGTGTGGTGAGCGACCTGATCGAACCGACCGTCAGCGATGTGCTCAGTCGTGGACGCGCCGCCTTCGTCTCGGTGGGTTTCGTCATGTCGCTGTGGGCCGGATCCTCGGCTATGTCGACCTTCGTGGATTCGATCGTCGAGGCGCACGGGCAGCAGGATGCCCGGCATCCGGTGTGGCAGCGCCTGTTCGCCTTGCTGCTGTATGTGCTGTTCCTGGTGGTCGCGGTGTTCCTACTGCCGCTGATCGCGCTGGGGCCGACTTTGATCGGTCGGGTGCTGCCGGATTCGTGGCGCGAACCCGGGCTGCGGTTGATCGACTCGTTCTACTACCCGGGCGTCGGCCTATTGCTGATCATCGGGCTCACCACGCTGTACAAGCTGGCGCTACACAAATCGCTGCCGTGGCATCGCTTGTTCGGCGGGGCGCTGGTCGCGGGCGTGTTCTTCATGGCCGCCAGCGAGGGGCTGCGCCGCTATCTGGCCTGGGTCACCAGGACCGGCGTCAGCTACGGCGCGCTCGCGACGCCGATCGCGTTCCTGCTGTTCACGTTCTTCCTCGGCTTCGCGGTCATCCTCGGCGCCGAATTCAATGCTGCGGTGCAAGAATTCTGGCCCGCCCGCAGCACCCGCATCGACCAGGTGAAGGAATGGTTGTCCAATCAGTTGGGCGGGGACGACACCGACACCGACCAGGATGATCCGGGCACAGCGAAGCCCCCGAACCCACCGGAGGCTCAGGGGCCGATCGAGCGGACAGACGACAACGGCGCCGATGCCGACCGGGCACGACTCAGCGCGCCCGGCGATCCATCACCGGCGTCGGCTCAGTCGCCCTTGCGCAAGCCGTCGTAGACCTTCTTGCACTCCGGGCAGACCGGCGAGCCGGGCTTCGCCGAGCGCGTGACCGGGAAGACCTCACCGCAGAGGGCAACCACATGGGTGCCCATGACGGCGCTCTCGGCGATCTTGTCCTTCTTCACGTAGTGGAAGAACTTCGGGGTGTCGTCGCCCGTCGTCTCGTCGGTGGTCGTATCCGGGCGAACCAGAGTGTCGGTACTCACGGATTCCATGATGCCGCATACTCGCGGGCTCGGCTGATGACGGTCGGTGTTCATCCAGCTGACCAGGCCATGTGCGGTGTGCCATCGACAGTGGAAGACTCAGGGTATGCAGCAGTACGGCGACACCCCCGACGCCGACGACATCGGCAGCGGTGATCGCCCGGACGTGACAAAGCCGACGCCACCTCACAAGTCCAGCGGCTACTTCCCCGGCAATGACGAGAAGCACCCTGTGCTGATCACCGAGGCCGCGCCGTCACTCGAGGATCAGCACCGAACCAGGGTCCGCCGCTACACCATCATCATGGCGTTCCGCATTCCCTGCCTGATCTTGGCAGCGATCGCCTACAGCGCCTTCAGCAATGCGCTGCTGTCGATCCTGATCATCGCCGCCTCGATTCCGTTGCCTTGGATCGCGGTCCTGATCGCGAATGACCGGCCGCCGCGCCGCAAGGACGAACCGAGTCGGTGGGACCGGCCGCGTACTGCGATCGAATCGCGGCCGCACCGGGCCATCGATTCCTGAGGGCGGTCTCGGGGCGAGGTTCCGGCGGCCGATGGGGGAAGGCGAGCCACGAGCCGAAGGCCTGGCAAGGGACACAAGCACGAGAAATGCCACCACACGGGCACCGACCCGCCGATACTCAGCTGGACGAGCGATCAATCATCATGCGCTGGTGTATGCAGACGTCAGCGCATTCTCAGGGCTGAGTTCAGGGGTGGCGGCGTTCAGGGGTGGCGGCGGATGCCTGCGGACATGAGGGCTGCGGCGGCGCAGAGGGCGCCGGCGATGTACCAGGCGAGGTTGTAGGAGCCGTGGACGTCGCGGATGATGCCGGCGCCGGTGGCAGCTACGGCGGAGCCGATCTGATGTGAGGCGAAGACCCAGCCGAAGGCGACGGGGCCGTCCGCGCCGAAGAGTTCACGGCAGAGCATGACCGTCGGCGGGACGGTGGCGATCCAGTCCAGGCCGTAGAAGACGATGAATACCCACATGCTCGGCTGGGTGTCCGGCGCGAACAGCGACGGCAGGATCAGCAGCGACAGCCCGCGCAGTGTGTAGTAGCCGACCAGCAGGTAGCGGGGATCGGCGCGGTCGGTGAGCCAGCCGGAGAAGATGGTGCCCGCCACATCGAAGATGCCGACCAGTGCCAGCAGACCCGCGGCGGTCGTGGGTGGCATGCCGTGATCGTGTGCGGCGCTGACGAAGTGGGTGCCGACCAGGCCGTTGGTCGATGCGCCGCAGATCGCGAATCCGCCCGCGAGCAGCCAGAATCCGGGACTGCGTGCGATCGTGGCCAGGACCGTCAGCGCGCGGGTCGCACCGTCGGTCGCCTGCACGCGCAGTCCCACGGTGCTGCCGGGTTCGGCACCATACGCCGAAACGCCTGCATCACTGGGGAAGTCACGGATGAACAGCAGGACCAGCGGCACCACGGCGAGCGCGACTCCCGCGACGATCAGCGAGGGCACCCGCCAACCGTGCGCATGTGCCACCGCGGATACCAGCGGCAGGAAGATCAACTGCCCGGTCGCACCCGCCGCGGTGAGTACGCCGGTCACCAGTCCGCGCTGGCGCACGAACCAACGGCCGGTGATCGTCGCCACGAACGGCATGGACATCGATCCGACCCCGACCCCGACCAACAGGCCCCAGGTCGCCACCAAATGCCAAGGCTGGGTCATGAATACGGTGAGCCCGCTACCCGCCGCGACGAGTACCAGGGCGCACGCCACCACCCGGCGGATACCGAATCGGTCCATCAGTGCCGCGGCGAACGGCGAAATCAGCCCGTACAACAGCAGATTCAGCGAGACCGCGGCCCCGATGGTGCCGTGCGACCAGCCGAACTCCTCGTGCAGCGGATCCAGCAGCACGCCCGGCACCGACCGGAACGCCGCCGCGCCCAACAGCGCGATGAATCCCACACCGGCGACGATCCAGGCGGGATGCAGCCGCCTCGGCACGGAATCGACAGGTACCGGAGGCGTCTGCAGTTCAGTCACCCGCTGAGCGTGCCGGAATTTCGCTCATCGAACGAGTGGCCGGAATGCCATAAACCGCCAAGATCGTGCCAGTTTCGGCCCCATCCGAAACCGGCTCGACAGCATCGCGGGCGAACACTTACTCTGTGGCGGGGGTAAGAGACGGGAACTCTCTCAGCATCAGTGATGTGCGACACATCCGCGTCAACACGGCGCGGGCGGCTCCGAATCGCCGGAAGATGCGACAACTGCACGCTGGTGGCGGCGCGGGAACTCCCGCCAGGAAACAGGAGAAAGCATGATTCGGTGGGTCTGGGCCTTCCTCGACCGCCCGACGCAACGTTTCGACGAATGCGCGACATTCTGGTCGACGATCACCGACACCCAACTCTCGCCGCGACGCGGTGAGAACGACGAATTCCTAACGCTCCTACCGGATCCCGCACTCTTCGCCGATGCGGGGGTCAAGATGCAGGCGGTGACCGGACTCGGCCGGGTACACCTGGATCTCGACGTCGAGGATGTCACCGCCGCGGTCCGCATCGCACTCGATCTCGACGCGGAACTGGTCGCCAACCACAAGAGCTACGCCGTGCTGCGCTCGCCGGGCGGTCAGATCTTCTGCTTCACTCCCAGCGGCCGCGCGAAGGGCACCCCCGCTCCGGCCGTGCGTGCTCCGGACGGCCCGCTCACTCGCCTCGATCAGGTCTGCCTCGATATCGGCCCGACCGACTACGCCGCCGAAACCCGGTTCTGGACCACCCTCACCAACTGGGACCTGACGCAGGGCCGCCTGCCCGAATTCACCCGGCTACGCGCGAAGGAGCCGATGCCCATCCAGCTTCTGCTGCAGCGCCTCGGCGAGGACCGGCCCGCCAGCGCACACATCGACCTTGCCTCCGCGGATATCGACGCCACCGCAGCGTGGCACGAGTCCCTCGGCGCGACGCTGGTCGAGCGGCACGAGCACTGGATCGTCATGTCCGATCCGGCCGACGCGCCCTATTGCATTACCGGCCGCGATCCGAACGGCGTCTGAGGTCGCGCGCTGTCCATGTGACACGACGAGCACGTTTCGGTTGCTGGCGTGTCGCGGTGGCAGAGTACCGGTGTGCCTACCAACCAGACGACCACCGGATCGCTGCTCACCGCGCTGTGTCCAGATCTGCGGGCTGCGCTGACCCGCGTCGGTTACACCGCCGACACCCTGCTGGAAGTGCTCGGCCAGGACGTGCACGCCGCACTGGGCCGCTCCGAACCGGTACCGGTGCGACGGGCCGCTCGCCAGGCTGGCACGCTCGGCACACTGATCCGCCTGTTGCTGCTCGGTGACGCACTGCCCGAACGCGAGGTCGCGGCCGCTCTGGCACCGGTGGGTATCGACCGCGCGGTGGCCGCTGGCCTGCTCGCGTGCGACGGCGATGATGTGCGCGCGGCCCTCGACCTGCGTCCGCTCGATACGGGCGAAGGCACTCGCTGGATTCTGTCCGACCTCGACGACTCGATGTTGCGGCGCACCCTGACCGAGGATCATGTGCTCGGCGTCGGCCACGCCTCCCTCTCGCTGCTGCGCGCCACTCCTACCCGCCGCGTCGGTTCGGTCCTGGACCTGGGCACCGGCTGCGGCGTTCAGGCCGTCCATGCCGCCGCGTATGCGGACCGGGTGACCGCGACCGACGTGAACCCGCGCGCCCTGTGGTTGGCCGAGGCGACGGCCGCACTCAACGGACTCGATATCGAACTTCTACCTGGTTCCTGGTTCGAGCCGGTGGCCGGTCGGCGCTTCGACCAGGTGGTGGCCAATCCGCCGTTCGTCGTCGGGCCGGCACGCATAGAGCACACCTACCGCGACTCCGGCCTAGCACTCGACGGCGCAAGCGAATTGGTGATCTCGCAGGTTCCTAGTGTGCTCGCCCCCGGTGGCACCGCCGCGATGCTGGCCGCGTGGGTGCATGTGGACGGCGAGGACTGGCGCCAGCGCGTCTCGTCCTGGCTGCCGCCGCACGGCGTCGATGCCTGGGTGGTCCAACGCGATATCGCCGATCCGGCCCTCTATGTCGGAACATGGCTACGCGACGCGGGTTTGGATCCGCGCGACCCGGCCGCACAGGCCCGCGCCGAACAGTGGCTGGACGCCTTCACCGCCGCGGATGTCGAGGGCATCGGCATCGGCTTCGTCTATCTGCATGCCATCGATGGTCCGACCGAACTGCTTGCCGAGGATCTGACGCACGGCTTCGACGATCCGCTCGGCGCCGAAGCCACTGCGTATTTCGAGCGCTCGGCCTGGTTGCGCCGTGCCGCCGCCGAGGAAAACCTCGCCTGGTCAACACGTTTCGTGGTCGATCCCGCGACCGCACTGGAACGGGTCTATCTGCACGGCGAATTCGGTTGGGAGCAGCAGGTCGCACGGCTGCACCGCGGCGACGGTCCGCGCTGGCAGCACGAGGTGGACGAGTCCACCATCGCACTCGTCGCGGGAATGCGCGCCGACGGTTTGCCGTTACAACAGCTGATAGAACTGCTCGCGCTCGCCCACGGATCGGGCGAAGTCACCGAGGAGTTCACGGCGGACGCATTATCCGTGGTGGCCGGGTTGGTTCGCCACGGTTTGGTGCGGCCCGTGTAACGAAGCGGCAACCATTCCCGTCCCGCCGGACGCTTCGCGCACGGGTGGTTCCGACAGGGTGGGGTTCTCAGGAACTTCTCAGACGCAAGTGATGGAAACCGCAGTTCAGAGCGGTTTATCGGAGCTATAGCGGGGAACTTTCTACTTGTCGGGTCCGTTGTTCGGAGTGAGACACCACCGACAGGAGGCAAGTCATGACAAGCCCCGCCACCACTCGTGTGCGCACCAGCGATTCGGACCTCGACGCCCAGAGCCCTGCAGCCGACCTGGTACGTGTGTACCTGAACGGGATCGGCCGTACCGCACTGCTCACGGCAGCCGATGAGGTCGAGCTGGCCAAGCGCATCGAGGCGGGCCTCTATGCGCAGCATCTGCTGGAGACCGGCAAGCGATTGTCGGCCACCCGCAAGCGCGATCTGGCCATCATCGTTCGCGAAGGCCAGTCGGCACGCTCGCATCTACTCGAAGCCAACCTCCGGCTCGTGGTCTCCCTCGCCAAGCGCTACACCGGCCGCGGTATGCCGCTGCTGGACCTGATCCAGGAGGGCAACCTCGGCCTGATCAGGGCAATGGAGAAGTTCGACTACTCCAAGGGATTCAAGTTCTCCACCTATGCCACCTGGTGGATTCGGCAGGCCATCACGCGCGGTATGGCCGATCAGAGCCGCACCATCCGCCTGCCCGTGCATCTGGTCGAGCAGGTCAACAAGCTGGCCAGGATCAAGCGCGAACTGCATCAGCAGCTCGGTCGCGAGGCCACCGATGCCGAACTCGCCAAGGAGTCCGGCATTCCGGTCGACAAGATCTCCGATCTGCTCGACCACAGCCGCGACCCGGTAAGCCTGGATATGCCGGTCGGCAATGACGAAGAGGCACCGCTGGGCGATTTCATCGAGGACTCCGAGGCCACCTCGGCCGAATCCGCCGTGATCGCCGGGCTCCTGCACCACGATGTGCGCAGCGTGCTCGCCACCCTGGACGAGCGCGAGCAGCAGGTCATCCGGCTGCGCTTCGGCCTGGATGACGGCCAGCCGCGCACCCTCGATCAGATCGGCAAGCTCTTCGGACTCTCCCGCGAGCGTGTTCGTCAGATAGAGCGTGAGGTCATGTCGAAGCTGCGCAAGGGTGAGCGGGCCGACCGCCTGCGCGCCTACGCCAGCTGATTTCGCAATAACCCGTGCCGGTGATCCCGGCACGTGCCCATGACGCCGGACCCCTCCGAGGCCGCTCCGGCGTCCGGCTTGGTGACCCGGGCGGTCACCTCGAACGCCGGCCGGTGACCGCGCGTCCCGCCCCCTCCGGGTTCGCGCGAGCCGGTCGGCGAACCTCATTCAATCCCCGCCGAGTCCGTCGTTGACCGTGACGTTCTCCGGTTTCAGTGCGAGTGCGGAGTTCTCGGCCTGCAGATCGAACCGAATCGCCAAATCCTCCTGCACTCGGCCGATTCCGACGCTGGCCTGGACAGGTCGTGCGGTGGCCGGCGCGAGCGGCAGGCACATCGAGTTGCCGCCCATCCCGCCTGCCATCCATCCCGCCTGCCATCCATCCCGCCTGCCGCCTATCGGGCGCACCGCCTATCGGGCGCACCGCCTATCGGGCGCACCGCCTATCGGGCGCACCGCCTATCGGGCGCACCGCCTATCGGGCGCCGCGGCCCATCGGGCGCCGCGGCCCATCGTTATCGCGCGCCGCCGCCTGTCCACCGCACGCTGCCGTCTATCGCGCTTGCGCCGATATCCGATACCCGTCGCCACTGATCACCCGCCGCCGGCGTAAACAATTCGACTCAGCTGAACGCCCGAACCACGCCAGATGGCGGCTGTAGTCGTTATCGGAGGACAGCAGAGGGGTACCTGCCGCGCGGCTGATATCTGCGCGCCATGGCGGGCAGGCTGCTCCAGGATCTGAATCCGGCGCTTGGAGTAGGGATGACGGGAGGTGGGGTGGTGCGGCGGCCGCTTAGTATTTCTGCGATGCAGGGACCCACGCTCCGGGATGTGGCCAACGCGGCTGGTGTGCACACGGCAACGGCGTCGCGCGCTTTGAATCCCAATGCCCGCGCCTTGGTGAATCCGGAGACCGCGCGGCGGGTGTTGCGGGCGGCGGAAACGCTCGGTTATCGGCCGAATCCGATTGCCAGGGGTTTGAAGACCGGAAAGTCAGGGACGATCGGGCTGGTCATCCCCGATCTCACCAACCCGTTGTTTCCGTCGATCGTGCGCGGCATCGAGGATGTACTGGCCGCCGCCGGGTACAGCAGCCTCATCGTCGACACCGACCACCGGCCCGATCGCGAGCAGGCGCAGATCACCTCGCTGCGCTCGCGCCAGGCCGAGGGTTTGATAATCGCCACCGCACTGCTGGAACATCCACTGCTGCAGCAGTTGCATGAGCAGCGCGTGCCGATGGTGCTGGTCAATTGCCGCACCCAGGGTCTCGCTGTCGGATCTGTCGCCGCCGATGACGCGGCTGGCATCGGGCTCGCCGTCAAGCATCTCGTCGAACTGGGCCACCGCCGGATCCTGCACCTCGCAGGCCCACAAACCACCTCCACCGGTGTCGAGCGTCTGCGTGCCTTCCGGACCGCCGCTCACGAACACGGTCTTGACGACTCCGATCGAATCATGGTGTGCGACAGGTGGACCGAAGACGCCGGAGCCCGAGCGCTGCACACCGCACTGAACTCCGCCGACGATTTCACCGCGATTGTCGCCGGAAACGACCTCATCGCCCTCGGCTGCTACGACGTCTTCGCCGAACGAAACATCAGCTGCCCCACCGACATCAGCGTGACCGGCTTCAACGGCATGCCCTATCTCGACAAGCTCAGTCCCCCGCTGACCACCATCGCCATCCCGCACCGCGACATCGGCCGCGAAGGCGCGCGCATGCTCCTGGAATCCATCGCCGAACCCACCCGAACCCACCGCTCCGTTCTCCTCCCCCCGTCCCTCGTCGTACGCAGCTCCACCGCCCCACCGCACCGCTGATGTATCCCGCGGTTACTACGCGTGCTCCCGCGCACAGGCCACAGTCCCTGCATACTCACCACCGATCGAACTGGGTCCGTGCGCTACGCAGCGGCGATGCGAACTACCTGCTCCGGGCCTCCGCGCTGACCGATCCGACCGCAACCGCAACCCCACAGATTCCTCGGCCGCAGCCACGGTCCTCTGCACCGCTAACCACCGAGCGAATCGGTATATGCGCTACCCGACGGCGCTTCGCACCAGCCAACGCGAGACCCCTACGCTCGCGAGTGCAGCAGGCCGCCGCCGCGTTGACCGGACAGCACCAGCAGCCCGCGCAACTCCGCGGTGGTCGACGAGCGCCCGATACTCCCCGGCGCCGCCGCGGGTGCGGGTGCACTGCGCGCCCCGATCGAACCGGCCAACGCCCGGCGGCGATTCGCACCGCTGACGTGGGATTTCGATGCGTGCGAGAACAGCAGATCGGCGAATTGGGTGGCGGCGGGCTCGCACGGTCCGGGGCAGCGGGGCTCAGCCGAGGCGGCGGGGGCCGGAGTCGAAGCGGCTGGGTTGGCGGCCGAAGCGGGCTCGGGCGTAGAGGATCGCGGCGGCGTTGGCGGAGGCGAGGACGGGGTCGAAGGACAGTTCTCGCATTTCGGGGAGGTCGTCGAAGAGGGCCGAGACGCGTTGGACGAGTTCGACAAGGGCGGGTTTGTCGACGCGGGGGCTGGCGGGGGTGCCGGAGAGGAGAGGGGCGGCGCGAGGGGCGTCGATGAGGGCGCTCGCTTCGTCGGCCGTGAGTGGGAGGGCGCGGTAGGCGCGGTCGCCGAGGAGTTCGATGATCATGCCGGAGAGGCCGAATTCGATGACCGAACCGAAGGACGGGTCGTCCTGCACCCGCAGCACACAGCCAACACCGGGGGAGGCCATCTTCTGGATGTGCACGGCCGGATCACCGCACAGTTCCACCAGATGCGCATAGGCTTGGCGAACGGCCTCCGGGCGCCACAGGTCCAAACGAACCCCGCTGAGATCCGGTCGGCGCCGCCACATTTCGCCGGTCGCCTTGGCCGCGACCGGATAGCCGAGTTCCTCGGCCGCCGCCACCGCCTCGTCGGCGCTGCGGACCTCGCGGAATTCGACGACGTGAATCCCGTAGCAGTCCAATAGATCGACGGCTTCCAGGTCGGTGAGCCAACGCCCGTCGGATTCGGCCATCCAGCCCGCGACCAGCCGCTTGGCCCGTTCCGCGTCGATACCGGCCGGACGCACTACCGTCGACACCGGTTTCGTGCGCCACTGCGCGTACCGATGTGCCCTGGCCAGCGCCCGTGCGGCGCGCTCTGGATCCGGATAGGACGGTATCGAGCCGCGCACCGCTGTACCGGCCGGACCACGCATGGCCAGCAGGTTCGGAATCCCCTGCTCGGCGACGAAAGTGGTGAGAATAGGTTTCGCCGCATCGGGTACGGCCGCCGCGGCCTCGCGAATGGCATCGGCGAATCCGGCCATCCGCAGCGGCACCGGCGGCGCGAAAACCACGATCACCGAATCGATCTCGTCCGAGCGCAACGCGGCGACCACCGCATCCAAGTAGGCACCCGGCGTCGCGTCCGGTCCCAGGCTCACTGGATCGCCGATCGACTGCTCGTCCACCACACGCTCGGTCGGGCGCGGGCGTCGAACGCCGTCGTACGGCACCGTGGCGGGACGTCGAACCTCGAGCCCCTCACCGCGCGCGGCATCGACGGCCAACCAGTTCAACGCCGCGCTATTGCCGATCACAGCGACCCGCGGACCCGCGGGCAGCGGCTGATAACCCAGCAGCGCCGCACAGTCGAACAGTTCCGAAATAGAGTCGACCTGAACGATTCCCGACTGCACGAACAGGTCGCGCACGATGGATCGATCCATATCCCCGGTCGGCTGGGACCGCGCTGCCAAACGTCCACTGCTCACCGCGACGATCGGTTTACTCCGCGCGACCCGACGCGCGATCCGGGAGAATTTGCGCGGATTACCGAAGCTCTCCAGATACAGCAGGATCACATCGGTGGCGGAGTCGGTGTCCCAGTACTGCAGCAGGTCGTTGCCGGACACATCGGCGCGATTGCCCGCCGAAACGAAGGTCGACAACCCCAGATTGCGTGCGGCAGCTTCACCGAGGATGGCCGCACCCAATGGACCGGACTGACAGAAGAATCCGATGCGCCCGCGCCCGGGCAGCACCGAGGCCAGGGTCGCGTTCAAGGAAACCGAGGCATCGGTATTGGCGATGCCGAGCGCACTCGGCCCGACCACCCGCATCCCGTGTCCGCGCACCGCGGCTACCAGCTCGTGTTCGGCGACCACACCATCTTCGCCGGTTTCCGCGAAGCCCGCGGTGAGCACCACCAATCCCTTGACGCCCTTGGCCATACAGTCGTCCAGAACCGAACTGATCGCCTCGGGTGGCACGGCAACCACCGCGAGATCCACCTCATCGGGAATATCGCGCACCGTCGGGTACGCCCGTACCCCGCGCACCGATCGCCGATTCGGATTGACCGGGAAAACCGGCCCCTGGAACATTCCGGACAGCAAATTGGCCAGGATCACTCCACCGACCCGGGCCGGGCCCATGGTGGCGCCGATCACCGCGACCGAACGCGGCGCGAGCAGATTGCCGACACTGCGCGCCTCCGAGGCGCGCTCACGCGAATCCCGCACCGAGAGCAGAGCTTCGGTGGGATCGATGGCGAATTCCAGATGCAGCACCGAACCGTCCCTGGCGCGCTCCACCTGGTAGCCCGCGTCACGGAATACGGTGACCATCACAGTGTTCTCCGCGAGCACCTCCGCGACGAACGTCTCGATCTTGTTCTCCGCGGCCGCGCCCGCCAGATGTTCGAGCAGAATCGATCCGAGTCCGCGTCCCTGGTGTTCGTCTGCCACCACGAATGCGACTTCGGCGGCGCGTGGTCCGATGCGGTCGGTCAGCAGTTCATAGCGGCCGACCGCGATGATCGCCTCACCGAGGACCAGCAGCAGTCCGACCCGGTCGTGGTGGTCGACGTGGGTGGAGCGGTACAGATCCTTGGGCGAAATGCGCGGGTACGGACCGAAGTAGCGCAGATATCGGGAACGATCCGACAGCGCCGCGTGGAATTCCTGCAGCCGCTCGGCATCATCGGGCGTGATCGGGCACAGTCGCACCACGCCGCCGTCGGAGGCCAGTACATCGGCGAACCAGTGCTGCGGCGGCGGTGGCGGCACCGCGGGCGTGCTCGGGGAGTCCGGGACGGGTGGGTTCTCAGTCACGGGGGTCCTCCGGATCCAGGCCGAGCAACCCGAAGGTGGCTCGGCGCGTGGCCAATACGGCCATATCGATTGCGCGTTGCGCACGGTCGGTGCGCGCGTCCCCAGTTTCCCCGGTGCCGCCGGGACCATCCCATGGGTGGTAGGCGGTGTTACCACCGTCACCCATGGTGCGCGGCGGATCGACGGTCGGCGCCGCGGATCGGATCATATCGATCCAGTCCTGCGGCACCGCGGTTTCCGGTGCGATGGTGCGGTCCAGCGCAGTCGCCAGCAGATGCGTCCAGGCGCGCGGCACCACCCGCACCAGGCCGTAGCCACCGCCACCGACGGCGAGCCAACGGCCTTCGGCGTATTCGTCGGCCAGATCGCGCATGGCGATGAAGGCGGCGCGTTGCCCGTCGACGGTCAGTTCCATATCGGCCAGCGGGTCCTCGCGATGAGTGTCGACACCGCATTGGCTCACCACGATCTGCGGACGGAAGGCCGCGAGCGCACCGGGCACGATCGCGTGAAAGCCGCGCAGCCACTGGGGATCTCGGGTGCCCGGCAGGACCGCCAGATTGATCGCGGTGCCCTCGGCAGCACCGTGGCCGGTCTCCTCCGGCCAACCGGTATTGGGCCACAGGGTGGCCGGATGCTGATGAATCGAGATCGTCAGTACCCGGGGGTCGCCGTAAAAGGCGCGCTGCACACCGTCGCCGTGATGCACGTCGACATCAAGGTAGGCGATCCGGTCGAATCCGTTGTCCAGCAGCCAGGAGATGGCCACGGCCGCATCGTTGTAGATACAGAATCCCGCCGCCGAATCCGGCATCGCGTGGTGCATGCCGCCGCCGATGCTCACCGCGCGCCGGGTCCGCCCGTGGGCGATCTCGCGCGCGGCGGTCAATGTGCCGCCGACGATCACCGAGGCCGCCTGATGCATCCGCGGGAATACCGGATTGTCCGGTGAGCCGAGGCCGTACGGAGGTGCGAGCGGCGCACCCGCGGGCGGTGTGGCGTGTTCGACGGCTTCGATGTAGTCCGCGGTGTGGATGCGCAGCAAATCGGACACTTGGGCCCGCTCGGGCACCAATCGCTCGACACCGTCGAGTAATCCGAGACTTTCCGCCAAGGCCATGGTGAACTGCAGGCGCGCCGGTTTCATGGGATGCTCCGGCGTCCACGCGTAGTCGAGGAAACGGTCGGTCCAGACGACGGTCCCGGATCGCGCCTCGAGATCACCTTCGTCGAGCGGCGCGGACTGTTCGCCGTGCGGTGCAGTGGCCATGCTCGCAACGCTACGCGGGAAGGTAACGGCCCCGTTGGACGTTCGTATGCAGTAGAAATACAAGCAAGAGCGAACACGGTGACAGGCCGTGCGCCGACAGAATTCCCACAGCGCAGTCACGGGTGTAGCGCGAAACCACGCGGCACGCGGGGGTGCCGACGTGCGTGGGTAGAATTCGTGCCGACGAAGGGGTAACAGGTGAAGGATCTGGTCGACACCACGGAGATGTACCTCCGTACCATCTACGACCTCGAGGAAGAGGGCGTGGTGCCCCTGCGTGCGCGCATCGCCGAGCGCCTCGAGCAGAGTGGCCCGACGGTCAGCCAGACCGTCGCGCGGATGGAACGCGATGGTCTGCTGCTGGTCGCCGGTGATCGCCATCTCGAACTGACCGACAAGGGCCGCAGCATGGCGGTCGCGGTCATGCGCAAGCATCGCCTCGCCGAGCGGCTGCTCGTGGACATCATCGGGCTCGACTGGCAGAACGTGCACGCCGAGGCGTGCCGCTGGGAACACGTCATGAGCGAGGATGTCGAGCGGCGACTGGTCGAGGTGCTCAACCACCCGACGACCTCCCCCTATGGCAACCCGATTCCGGGGCTGGACGAGCTGGGCATCATCCCGTCGAGCGGCGCCGACGAAACCCTGGTGCGGCTGTCGGATCTGCCGCACGGACAGGTGCATGCCGTCGTGGTGCGTCGCCTGGCCGAGCACATCCAGACCGATCCTGAGGTCATCGGCCAGCTGCGGGAGGCGGGTGTGGTGCCCGACGCCCGTGTGACGGTCGAGACCAAGCCCGGTTCGGTAGTCATCACCGTGCCCGGCCACGAGGGTTTCGAGCTCTCGGACGAAATGGCCCACGCCGTCCAGGTGAAGTTGGTCTGAGGCGTGAAACTTCTGGTCACGGGTGGCGCGGGCTATGTCGGTGGCGTCTGCGCGCAGGTTCTGCTCGAATCGGGGCACGAGGTCGTGGTGGTCGACGATCTGTCGACCGGCAATGCCGAGGGTGTGCCCACCGAGGCGCGGTTCGTCGAGGGTGATGTCGCGGTCGCCGCGCCCGCACTGCTCGAGGCCGAATCCTTCGACGGTGTCCTGCATTTCGCGGCGCAGTCGCTGGTCGGTGAGTCGGTGCTGCAGCCGGAGAAGTACTGGCACGGCAATGTGGTGAAGACGCTCGAACTGCTGGAGGCGATGCGGCGTACCGAAACGCCGAGGCTGGTCTTCTCCTCGACCGCAGCCGTATACGGCGAACCCGAACAAGTGCCGATCACCGAGGATGCGCCGACCCGGCCGACCAACCCCTACGGTGCCTCCAAGCTGGCCATCGACCACGCCATCACCTCCTACTCGATCGCACACGGCTTGGCCGCGACCAGCCTGCGCTATTTCAACGTCGCGGGCGCCTACGGCGGCCTCGGCGAAAACCGGGTGGTGGAAACCCATCTCATCCCCCTGGTGCTGCAGGTCGCCCTCGGTCATCGCAAGGCGATCTCGGTCTTCGGCACCGACTGGCCCACCCCCGACGGCACCGCGGTCCGTGATTACATCCACATCCGCGACCTCGCCGACGCCCACCTGCTGGCCCTCGGCTCCGCGGAATCCGGCACCCATCGCATCTTCAATCTCGGCAGCGGCACCGGTTTTTCGGTCCGTGAGGTGATTTCGGCCTGCGAGCGCGTCACCGGCCTGCCCATCGCCGCCGAGGACGCACCGCGCCGTGCCGGCGACCCGGCCACGCTGATCGCGTCCAGCGATCGCGCCATCACCGATCTCGGTTGGCAGCCCAAGCACAACGACCTCGACGAAATCGTCTCCGATGCCTGGGAATTCCTGCGCAACCTCGGTCCGCTGGCACACAGCGCGAAGTAAGCCAGCTCACTATCGAGCGCGGTCACATGGTGGTGCTGTACTTGCCGCAACCACCATGTGACTCGCCGGCTCACCTCTGACCGCCCGAGTACGGGCTCACCGGACAACCGGCCCCAGGTCGATGCCGAGGTCCGCGGCAATACCGAGCCCGCAGTAGGCAAGGCGGCGCAGCGTATCCGGGCGCATCCCGGTGCGTAGGGAGATCTCGAGCAGACTCGCCATGGAATGGGCGGGATCGGCTTCGAGAGCCGCTTGCAGCGCGATGCCTGCGAGCGGCCCGTCACCGCGGATATAGGCGCTGTAGCCGAGAAGTGTTGCGGCGTCGGCACGGTCGCTGCCCGACAGCGCATGTGTCAGTACCACCCACAGGGTTTCGGCTGGGGCCGCGTGGGCTCCGACCGCCAACCCGAACAGTGAGTCGCGCACTGTCCGATCGCGCAGTGCCGCGGCCAGTTCCGCGTACTCCTGGGCGGCGAGGGCCACACCGGAGTCGATGTTGGCGATCTGCCACAGCATATGTTCGAGCGCCCGCCGGTGATATCCGTCGGGATCACCGCGCCGGACGGCGGCCGCGTACCGCTCGTGCGCGAGTGCCCGGGCGCTGTCGAGATGGACCGCGACCTGTTGCGCCAGCTCCTCGTCGGGTGCGACCAGATCGGTCAGCTCCGAGCGGGTGCCCCGGATCGGTCGCCCTTCGAGCACATGCGCCACCGTCACCATCGATGTCGCCGGATCCGGCAGCGTCCCACGGTGATTCACATCGAGCAGACTCCACCACCGCTGCTCCGCCTCGATGGCGCGCACCGCCCAGGCACCCTCGAGGTATACCTCGGCCCGCGCCAGTCGCCGCGCGAACGCCGCGATGAGCGTGCCCCACGGCCCGGTACTCCCCACACCGTTTCGGCGCGTGCGTCGCGGTTCGCGCGCCCGGTCATCGACGACTACCGCGAGTACTTCCGTCGCCCCCTCCGCGGCACAGATATGCGAAACACACTCGGCATACGCCGCTGCGAGGCCGCGCCGACTTCCACCCTCCTGATCCAAATCGAACCGCACCACCGCATCGATGATCGGACTCTGCTCCGCATCGGTGGCGCCGCGCAGCACCGCCACCACCAGCGACCGCTCCGGCACGAATCCGACCATGGCGGGCACCGCCACAATCAATTCACCGGGATCGTCGACATGCAGCGAATCCCCCGGAATCCGATCCCCGAATTCCGGCGGCGGTTCCGCACAGATACCCGGGCGCAACTCTTTCCCGAAACCACGTGTGCACTCCGGCGATTCGTCGTCGACATCCGGGTCGAAGAAGGACATCGAATCGAATCGGGCCGAGACCTCATCCACGGGCCATGTGCGATATGCATGCGCCCCAACGCTATCGCCCGCTGGTTCAGCGAAACGCGACGCACAGGCAATGTCACTCGAATCCGTGATGTCATTCGGCTCGTCGACTTGTGGACTTTCCGATGGCTGGCCGATTCGCGCACCGCGGCCTGTATCCGCATCGTCACGCGGATGCGCGACGTCGCGTAGACCCGAGTCGCCGAAACGCGGCGGGTGCGCGGATTTGCGGAGGTGAACGGCGGGGCTCGGGCAAAAACCGGTGCGCTGCGATGCACCATCACCTGGATCTCCGAGGGCGGGAGCGGCGTTCGTAGAAGTCGTCATGCATCGAGGGTGCGCTTACCCACCGCGAAGCCCGGGACGCTGACCTGGGGATATCGCGGGACCGAATTACTCTGTGGAAAACACTTGGATTGTGGACGAATCGGGAATCGGGGACCAGAACGGCGGGGACCATGTCGGTGCCATCTGCTACCGTCCGGCTGCGAGCTCCAGCTGCCATTCGGTAGAACCCACGGCATTCACCCCCGCTTGACCTTCCGCACCGCCGTCGTGAACAGCTCGTCCAACGCCGCGGTATCGGGCTTCGCATCGCCGAATGTCATGTACGTCACCGTGATTCGCACATCGGCGACCTGCCCGGTCAGCGTCCGCATCGACTGCGTCACCCGCGCCGCACTCACCTGTGGCGCCACTGTGCGACGCAACGCGAGCGTGTCGTCAGCATCGATCGGGGGCGGCTGCTGCAATTCGGTGGTCACTGTCGTTATCGCACCCGCCCGGCTCACGTGCACCTGCTGACACCGCTTCAACTGCTCACGCAACACCGACAACGGCTGTCCGGTTCTGGTCAATTCCACGGTCATCGTGGCGCGCGTCTGGTTGTCGGTACCCACCACGATGGCCGTCTGATTCGGACCGAATAGCTGAGCGGGCGGGACACACCCATCGGGTTGCACCGTCGAACCGCGCCCGACCCCGGTCAGATCCCCCGCCGCCTGCGCGGCCGCCTCCGCCGGAAGCACCACGGCATCGTAGTCGACCGGGAACTGCCCGGGATCGGGCAGCAGCGTCGAAAGCTGTGCCGCCACATGCTGGGTCACGGTATTCGGCTCGGACCCAACCGGATGTCCGGTCACCGTCGACGCGCAGCCGGCGAGCAGCACCATAGTCGCGGCCAGGGGCACCCAACCCGATACCCCGAATCCGCGTGGTCCCCTGCGCGTCGAATTCGGTACAGTCACCGCTTCACTGTGCCAAACTCCCCGCACCCGCCCGCGATGCCACGCCGATTCTCGGAGTGACCGGGAATGTGCGGGGTACCGCCGATGTTGCCCTGTCTTATGGGTCGGTGTCGCCCGTGGCAACGTGTGTCGGAGCCATGGGGGACAATGGACAGTGGTTGACCGCCGCGAATTGCCCAACAGGCCTGTGAACCTGGAAGCTCGCATCGGTGAACCGCGCAGGAAGGAGATGCGATGGAGCACGAGTCGCGAATGTACGAGTTGGAGTTCCCCGCTCCGCAGCTGTCGAACGACGATGGCTTGGGTCCGGTCCTGGTACACGGACTGGAGGGCTTCACCGATGCCGGACATGCGGTGCGGCTGGCCACGACGCACCTGCGCGAGAGCCTCGAGAGCGAGCTGGTCGCCTCGTTCGATGTGGACGAGCTGCTGGACTACCGCTCGCGTCGTCCGCTGATGACGTTCAAGACAGACCACTTCTCGGAGTACGCAGAACCCGAGCTGAATCTGTGGGCGCTGCGCGATACCGCGGGCACCCCGTTCCTGCTGCTGTCCGGCCTGGAACCGGATCTGCGCTGGGAGAAATTCACTACCGCGGTGCGGCTGCTCGCCGAACAGCTCGGTGTGCGGCGCAGCATCGGTCTGAGCGCCATCCCGATGGCGATCCCGCATACCCGCCCGCTCGGCATCACCGCGCACTCCTCCGACCGCGATCTCATCGCCGACCATCAGCGCTGGCCGGGCGAACTACAGGTGCCAGGCAGCGCTTCCTCTCTGCTGGAGTACCGCATGGCCCAGCACGGCCACGAATCCGTCGGTTTCTCGGTGCACGTGCCGCACTACCTCGCGCAGACCGCCTACCCGGAGGCCGCGCAGACTCTGCTCGAGCATGTCGCCGACAACGCGGGACTGGAATTCCCCCTGGCCGCGCTGGGTGAGGCCGCCGCGCGGGTGCGCGAACAGGTCAACGAGCACATCGCCGGCAACTCCGAGGTCGAGACCGTGGTGCACGCGCTCGAGCGCCAGTACGACAGCTTCGTCACCGCTCAGGAACGTCAGTCGAGCCTGCTGGTCGGCGACGGTGAACTGCCCAGCGGCGACGAATTGGGCGCCGAATTCGAGCGCTTCCTGGCCGAGCAGGGCGGCTACGAGGGTGACAAGGGCGACGAGGGCGAACAGTCCAACTGACCCGATCACCCTGACGGAGCCGTAGACGGCTGCCCGTAGGGTGGTCGGAGTGGATCTGACCGAACTGCTCGATATACCGGGAACCGACGCCGACGCACTCTACGAATCCTTCGGGGCGTGGGCGGCCGAGCAGGGCACCCCGCTTTATCCGGCACAGGACGAGGCGCTGCTGGAATTGGCGTCCGGATCCAATGTCATCTTGGCCACCCCCACCGGGTCCGGTAAATCTCTTGTCGCGGTCGGCGCGCATCTGTTCGCGCTGACGCGCGGCCTGCGCACGTACTACACCGCGCCCATCAAAGCCCTGGTCAGCGAGAAATTCTTCGCCCTGTGCGACGTTTTCGGCGCGGACCGGGTCGGCATGGTGACCGGTGACGCGGCAGTGAATCCGGAGGCGCCGATCATCTGCGCCACCGCCGAGATCCTGGCGAATATGGCGCTGCGCGAGGGCGCTGCCGCCGATGTCGGCCAGGTCGTGATGGACGAATTCCATTTCTACGCCGATCCGGACCGCGGCTGGGCCTGGCAGGTACCGCTGCTGGAACTTCCGGGCGCCCAATTCCTGCTGATGTCGGCCACTCTCGGCGAGGTCGATTTCTTCGCCGCCGATCTGGAACGTCGCACCGGCAATTCGACCGCCATTGTCGCGGGCACCGAACGTCCTGTCCCGTTGAGCTTTTCCTACGCGCGCACCCCGATCACCGAAACCCTGGAAGATCTCGTCACGACCAACCAGTCACCGGTGTACGTCGTGCATTTCACCCAGGCCGCCGCATTGGAACGCGCCCAGGCGCTGACCAGCGTCAACTTCGCCACCCGCGCCGAAAAGGACGCCATCGCAACGGCGCTGGGCGATTTCCGCTTCTCCTCCGGCTTCGGCAAGACCCTGTCCCGGCTGATCCGCCACGGTATCGGCGTACATCACGCGGGCATGCTGCCCAAGTACCGCCGACTGGTGGAACGCCTGGCCCAGGACGGTCTGCTGAAGGTGGTGTGCGGCACCGACACCCTCGGTGTCGGCATCAACGTGCCGATCCGCACGGTATTGCTCACCGGCCTCACCAAATTCGACGGTGTGCGCACCCGCAGGCTCAAGGCCCGCGAATTCCATCAGATCGCGGGCCGCGCGGGCCGGGCCGGCTACGACACCATGGGCACCGTCGTCGTGCAGGCGCCCGACCACGAGGTGGAGAACACCCGACTGCTGGCCAAGGCGGGCGACGATCCGAAGAAGCAGCGCAAGGTGGTGCGCCGCAAGCCGCCGGAGGGCTTCGTCTCCTGGAGCGAGGAGACCTTCGACCGACTCGTCGCCGCCAGCCCCGAACCGATGGTGTCGCGCTTCAACGTGACGAACTCCATGCTGCTCAATGTGATCGCCCGCCCGGGCAATTGCTTCGACGCCATGCGCCATCTGCTCGAGGACAATCACGAGCCGCGCCCCGCACAACGTCGCCATATCCTGCGCGCCATCCGCCTGTACCGCGCGCTGCGCGACGCGGGTGTGGTGCAACAGCTTCCCGAGCCCGACGCACAGGGCCGCCGCGCCAGACTCACCGTCGACCTGCAGCGCGATTTCGCCCTCGACCAACCCCTGTCTCCCTTCGCTCTCGCCGCACTCGAGCTGCTCGACAAGGACGCCCCCGGCTACACCCTCGACGTCATCTCCCTCATCGAATCGACACTCGAGGATCCGCGCCAGCTGCTCATGGCCCAGCAGCACAAGGCCCGCGGTCAGGCGATCAACGAGATGAAGGCCGACGGCATCGAATACGACGAACGCATGGAGCTGCTGGAAGAGGTCACCTGGCCCAAACCGCTGGCCGAGCTGATCGAGCCCGCTTTCGAGACCTACCGAGCCGGGCATCCCTGGATGTCGGAATTCGCCCCGTCCCCCAAATCGGTTGTCCGCGACATGATCGAACGCTCGATGACCTTCGCCGAGCTGATCTCGCATTACGAACTGGCCCGCTCCGAGGGGGTGGTGCTGCGCTATCTCGCCGACGCCTACCGCGCGCTGCGGCGTACCGTCCCGGAATCGGCGCGCACCGAGGATCTCGACGATATGACCGAATGGCTGGGCGAGCTTGTGCGCCAAGTGGATTCGAGTCTGCTCGACGAATGGGAGCAGCTCACCAATCCAGGCGCGGAGACCGATGCGGATCAGCTCGCCTTCGGCGCGGAATCGGTGCGGCCGATCTCGGCCAATGAGCGTGCGTTCAAGGTGATGATCCGCAATGCCATGTTCCGTCGCGTCGAACTCGCCGCGCTGCGCCGCTGGGAGGCCCTCGCCGAGTTGGGCACAGGCCCGGACTGGGCGGCCGAATTGACGCCCTACTTCGACGAGTACGAGCGCATCGGCACAGGCCCGGACGCTCGCGGTCCGCAACTGTTCCAGGTGGAACAACGCCCCGGTTTCTGGCAGGTGCGCCAGGTGCTCGACGATCCCGCCGGGGACCACGGCTGGGCACTCGCGGCGGTGGTCGATCTGGCCGAGTCCGATGCCGCGGGCGAGGTCGTATTCGACGAGGTCACGGTAGTCGCGGGGTGATCATGATCAAGGTGTCGTCAACGAGTTGGTTACCAGGGGCATCGCGCTGATACTCTCTCGCGCGGTGCCCGAACGACGGCCAACCCCCAAACGACGGAGAGTTCCCTTAGATTGACCGGTTCAAACCTGCCCGAATCGCCCTATCTGGCCATCCACCCAGAGCGGGTGCGCGAGAACTACCGCGCGCTCCAGGCCGCGGTACCCGGAGCCCGAATTCGCTTCGCGGTCAAGGCGAGTCCGGTCCCGGAACTCATCGGTCTGCTCGACCGTCACGGCGCGGAGTTCGACGTCGCCAGCGTCGGTGAGATCGAACTGTGCCTGCGCGAGAGCGTCGACCCGGCCCGTATGTGCTACGGGAACCCGATCAAGAAAGCCGCCCATATCGCCGCCGCCTACGCCGCGGGCGTGCGCCGCTACGCCTTCGACACCGAGGATGATCTGCTGCGCATCGTCGAGCACGCGCCGGGCTCGGAGGTCGAGTGCCGGTTCCTGTCCTCGGCGCCGCAGTCGACGACGCCCTTCGGTACCAAATTCGGCTGCTCTCCCACCGAGGCGCTGCGCCTACTGGTGCGCGCACGCGATCTCGGATTGATCGTCGGCGGTCCCTACTTCCATGTCGGCTCCCAGCAGACCGACCCGAGGGCCTGGCGCGTCGGTATCGAACAGGCGGGCCGCATCGTGGCAGCGTTGGCGGACAAGGATATTCCGGTGCGGTCGGTGAATATCGGTGGCGGCCTGCCCATTTCGTACGTCGAGGCGGCGCCCGCACTCGACGATATCGGCACCGTCATCGCGGCCGCCACCGCCGAATTCCTACCCGAGACCGCCGGACTCGTCATCGAGCCCGGCCGCGCGCTCGTCGGTTCGGCTGGCACCATTCACGCCGAGGTCATCAGCGTGCGCATAGCGCCGGACGGACGGCGCTGGGTGTATCTCGACATCGGCCGCTACAACGGCATGGCCGAGACCGAGAACGAGTACATCGCATACCGCTTCGTCACCGAACGTGACGGAGATCCCGTGGACGAGGCGGTGGTGGCCGGACCGACCTGCGATGGCGACGATGTACTGTATCAACGCACGAAGGTCCTTCTTCCGACCTCGTTGCGAGCCGGTGATCGCATCCAGATCCTCGATACCGGCGCCTATACCGCGAGTTATTCGTCGGTGTCCTTCAATGGTTTTCCGCCCTTGACCGTTCATGTCTCGGGCGCTGAGCGAGAGTGAGTTTGCCCATGACGGCGGAATTCACCGGCTGGCATGTGCTGGCCGAGTTCGGTGGTGTCGACGCGACCCTCTGCGACGACCTCGAACGACTCGAATCGGCGTTGCGCGAGTCTCTGATCGCCGCGGGCGTCACCATCTGCGATGTCGTACACAAGAAGTTCGATCCGCAGGGGGTGACTGTCCTCGCGCTGTTGTCGGAGTCTCACGCCTCGATTCACACTTATCCGGAGTCCGGCGACATCTTTGTCGACGTATTCACCTGCGGAAGTATCGGCGCCGGCGCGTCGAAGGCTGTCGAACTACTGCGAGATAAGTTGTCTCCCAAGAATGTTCGCATGCAGGTCATCCAGCGCGGGCACGGCTCGACGCGGATCGAGGAACCGGTGGGCAATGGCCTGACCCGCATCTGGGATCTGCACGAGGTCATCGTCGATACCCACACTCCGTTCCAGCACATGGTGATCGCACGCACCGAACAGGGCATCAGCCTGTTCTCCGACGACGATCGCCAGTCCACGGAGTTCTCCCAGCTGACCTACCACGAGGCGATGATGGTCCCAGCCTTCGCGCTGGCCGCGAAGCTGGACAAGGTGCTGATCATCGGTTCGGGTGAGGGTGTGGCCAGCCAGATGTCGGTCGCCGCGGGTGCGACGCTGGTGGATCACGTCGATATCGACCAGCGCGAGGTCGAATTGTGCGCCGAGCACCTGCCCTACGGCTACACCAGCGATGAACTGGCCGCCGCGGTGAAGGGTGCGGGCCCGGTCAAGGTGCACTACGCCGACGGCTGGGACTTCCTGGCCAACGCGACCGAGGCGGGTACCCGCTACGACGTGATCGTCATCGATCTGCCCGATGAGCGGGTCGAGGACGCGCAGCACAACCGGCTCTACGAGTCGGAGTTCCTGTCGCGATGTCAGGCACTGCTCGCGCCCGGCGGCGTACTCAGCGCACAGGCCGGATGCGCGACGATGTGGCGCAACGAGACGCTGAAGCGGTCCTGGAAGCGCTTCCACGAGCAGTTCGATACCGTGGTGCAGTACGGCAGCGATGAGCACGAGTGGACATTCCTGTTCGGGTTGAATGACCGGATCGATGACCCGGTGCAGGCGATGACCGATCGGCTGGGCACGCTGCCCTACCGCGCCGAAACGATCGATGCGCGGGCGCTGGTGCGTGGCGCGATCGAACCGCACGCGCTGCGGGTTTAGCGGTAGCCTCGAATCGCACCGGCTCCCAAAGGATTTCCCGTGAGTCGGTGCGATTCGACCGAATACTGCCCGCCCCGCTCTCCGGCGCGCTGCCGGGGCTGATCGCCGCGGCCGCAAGCTGAGCGATTGTCAGCGTGCCGGGTGGTCAGTAAGTGCAGAGCTGATACCAGTTGCCCGAACGGGTGGGCGTGCCGACAGCAGCATTATTGCGGAAGTACAGCCCGGCGTCCTTCACATACGGAATAGCGAGATCAATCTTCGCGCGCCGGTAGATCACATGACGGTCATCGACCGAGACGATCTGCGCATCCTCCATACCGGCGAGGAAACCGCTGAAGGAGTGCGTGTGATTCTCGCTCGAGATCCTGCCGTCTTGCACGATCGCGACCTGATTCGTGATCGCGGTGAACGACCCCCACCCGTTCACCGTGCCCGCACAGGAACCGGCGTGCGCACCGGCCCCCGCTGTGGCGGGACCAGCGCCGGCAATCAATCCGAACGAGAATCCCCAGCGCAACAAGAGCTTTCATGAGCACAGCCTGCGCAATATGGCTTGCGGAATCCTTAACGGTTGCGACCGTGAGGCATTACGCGGACCTTCCCGAGATGAACCCGCCGTCGACGGGGAGGATGTGGCCGGTGGTGAAGGCTGCGTCCGCGAGATACAGCACCGCTGCGGTTGTTTCGCTCACCTCACCGATTCGATTGAGCAAAGCCAGTCGGCCCGAGGCACTTTCGTCGCCGTCACCGAACAGCGGAGTGCGGATGATGCCGGGTGCGACGGCATTGACTCGGATGCCGTCGGCGGCGAGTTCCGCGGCCAAGCTCGTCGTCAGTGCGTGAACGCCACCCTTGCTGACCAGCGCCGCCGATGCGGGCAGCCCCGCGAGCGCGTGGTTGATCAGCACTGTCCCGATATTCACAATGCTGCCAGCACTTTTCTGCGCTCGCAGCTGACGCACGACGGCCTGTGTGGTGAAGTAGGTCCCCTTGAGGTTCCCGTTCAGGTAGCCGTCCAGATCCGCCTCGGTGACGTCGACGAACGGCTTCGCGCCGAAGATCCCGGCGTTGTTCACCAACACATCCACTCGACCGAACCGCTCCACCGCAAGGCGAACCAGCTCGGAACCCGTTGTAGGCCTAGCGATATCACCAGCGAATGCCGCCAACTGTGAGGGCGCGCCCAACGAATCCGCCACCGTCGCGAGCTTGTCCGCATCCCGTCCGTTGAGCACGACATTGTCGCCACGCTCCACGAAGGCCCGAGCTATACCGCGCCCGATCCCACTGGAGGATCCGGTGATGATGACCGTCTTGACCATATTCTTCTCTCTTCCTCGTGATACTCACCGATACGACCGGTCGTCTTGGAATGGATACACGGCCACGCAGGACGGCAATACCCACGGGTCAGACCCGAAAGTAGTCATCCAGCAGTCGACGCAAACACTTGTGCAACGGTTCGAGCGAGCGCTCGATCTTCATCCTGAGCACCGCACCCTCCCAGGACTCCAGTAGCAGATCGGCCAATTCTGTGGCGTCGATATCGTCGCGAATCATCCCGAGCTCCTGCGCCCGCCGTAGCGCCGCCGCCACCCCGTCCCGCCAGGAATGCCAGGCCACCGCCAAGGATTCGCGCAGGACCGCGCTGCCCTCGAGTTCCCCGCCGAGGTTCGCGATCAGGCATCCACCGGTGAACTCCGCCCGCACGAAGTCATCCATGAGCCGTCCGAAGAACGCTCGCAATCCGGCGACCGGATCCGGCGAACTCCCGAGCGCCTCGGCCAGATTCCGCTGCACACACAGCGAATGGTGGTCGATTATGGCCTGCCCGAAACTCTCTTTGCTATCGAAGTAGTTGTAGAACGACCCCTTCGGCACTCCGACCGCATCCAGGATCTGCTTGATACCTGTCCCGTGATAGCCGTTCGTCAGGAAGCCGGCAGCACCGTGCTCCACCAGAAGCTGCCGAGTGTCATCGCTGCGTCGGGGTCGCGCCATCACATTAATATATGACCGGTCGTCTTGGAATGGCAAATCTTGCCGTGCTTCAGAGCAGTCTGCGCCACTCGGCGCACCGAGCCACGAACGCGCCCAAATGCTCGGCGGCAAAGCGCTCGGCATACCAATTATCCTGCGCGACAACGGAAGTCCACACATACGTCCACGCCGACGTGGCCGGACCCGGCTGAACCCGTCGCAACTCGTACTCGTCATCCTCGAACGCATCCAGCACCGCCCACTCCCCCGCGTCGAGCCCCGACAGCACGACACCTCGCGCAACCCCACCCGCGGCGGGCACCAACCCGGGATACACCCGCCCCGGCAGTGCCGCCACCCGCCACCCGGTCAGCTCCGCCGCCACCAATTCCGGACACCGCCCGATCAACTCGCCCAATACTTCCGGAAACTGCAATGTCCCGTAGACGAACAGCTGATCACCGTTCGCGATAGCGCGACCCAGCCGCTCGGTGCCACCCGAGTTATCCACCACGAACCCTTTCGAACTGCCCACCAGCGGAGATTACGCCCGACGAGCTCGCGCAATCAGCCCGACACCGACGCCTGCTACCGGGAATTCGGCGTGCGAACGCGTACCGTGCCACTGGAGCCGATACGCCCGCGGGGCCGCGACCGCCCGCACGCCGCTACAGGAAGGCACCCATGATCCGGCGCACGCTCGCGGCGGGTATTGCCGTCGCCATCGTTTCGGTTGCCCTCGCCGGGTGCACGACCGCACCCGACGGTCGGCCGCAGGCAGATCGGCTGCGGGATGAGCTCGGCGCCATGCCGGGCGTGGAAAACATTTCCGTCGACTACTCCAACGACTTCACCCGGGGCACCTACCTGGACTTGGACCTATCGATGCGTGCGGCTTCCGAAGCCCAGGTCGCGGAGGTTGTCTACCGGATCAATACCATCAAGCAGCGCGACTTCGACTCCTACCAGCAGTCGACCGAGATCATCGTCGGCGATCGACTCGAGTTGAAGCTGGGCGCCGAGTTGGACCCGCATCGAATCGCTGCCCGCACCCACGAGCTCCGCCAACTCGACACGAGCCTCCCCGGTGCCGCCATCACCTGGACCACCTCCGGTTTCGAGATCGAAAAGTCTCCGCCCACAACGGATTCCCTGGCAGCCGTGCGCACCGTCCTCGGCAACGATCCGACGCAGGTCACCATCCGGCCCGCCGACCGGCAGCCGGTCTGGACCGTCGACTTACCATTCGGCACCCAGCAGGAACAGGACATCCAGACCCTGCTGACCGGGCTCCCCATACCCGTCACTTTCGTCCGCATCATCAACGGGCATATCGCGAATCTCTCTGTCGGAGTCCACAGCCCGGATACCGCTTATCAGGACCTGACCGCGGTCATCGCCGAAACCCGGCCGACACCAGACCATCCGATGGACCTACGTTGGAACTGGGGTAGCTACTCGCCCGACAAACAATTCACCGGAAGCGTCCAGGTCGCCGGATGCTCCGATCAGACCACCGCCGCCGACGCCCACCCCGAGCACTACCTCACCCCCGAGGCCATAGCCCTGCAGCGTCGACTCCGCACCGAATTCGAAACCTGCAATTAGCGTCTTCATGTGGCACCTTTTGCGCAGTAGTTGAACCAGGCGTGGGTGGGCGCCTTGTCGTCGATGGTGGGCGGGGTCACCTGGCACGGTGTGCCTACAAGAACGCGTCGACATTGCGCGCACACCAATCGGCGAACGTACGCGGACTCCTGCCGAGCAGCTCAGGCACTGTGTCGGTGCGAAACCCCACCGTATCGGCGCGCATCAACTCGAACCCCTCGATGATCGCCGCCGCCAGCGCTGGTGGCGCGCCGCCCGGGTAGCGGGATTCCAACGCCTCCTGCGGTGTGGCCGCCTCGTGCACCTCGATGGCGCGGCCGATCGTGCGGGCGATGGTCGCGACTTGTTCTGCGACAGTGTAGGTTTGCGAACCCGTGAGGGTATAGGTCATGCCGTGGTGACCGTCACCGGTGAGGACCTCGGCCGCCACCGCGGCGATATCGGCAGGGTCGATCGGGGCGTAGCGGCCGGGTCCGGTCGGGTCGAGGACCGCGCCGCCGGAGCCGATCGCCGGCGCCCACGCCAGCGCATTCGTCATGAACCCACCGGGCCGCAGCACGGTCACCGGTATGCCGGATTCGGCGGCGACCTGCTCGCGCTCGCGATGCCAACGCCCCATGGCCGGTACCGGATCGCCCATCGCGTTGAACGACGACAACTGCACGATATGCCGCACTCCGGCCGCTCGCGCCGCGTTCACCGCATCGACCGTGTGCTCCAGGCCGATGCCGGGCACCAGCAGGAACAGCGCATCGGCACCGTCGAATGCGGGCGCGAGTGTCGTCGGATCGTCTAAATCGCCGACGATCAACTCACCCCGGTCCGGATCCGAGACGCGAGCCGGATCGCGCACGAGGACACGGAATTCCGCATCTCTGGCAGCGAGTTCGCCGACGAGTTCACGACCGATATTTCCGGTGCCACCGGTGACCACTATCATCAGATCTCCACATCGTTAGCCGTCTAATGAAGTCGAACGTTAGACGGCTAACGATCCATTCGTCAACAGCCGAGGAGATCCGACAAGTGCCCGAGTTCCTCGACCTACATGGCCGCAGTTCGAAGATGCTGCGCGCACTAGCGGACCGCGAAATGCGCACGCATGGACTACATCTGGGCCAGAATCACGTACTGGCACTGCTGTGGGAGCAGGATGGTCGCACCCCGGGCGAGGTCGCTGCCGCGCTGAACGTCACCACACCGACCGTCGTCAAGATGGCCACCCGTATGACCGCTACGGACCTGCTGGAGCGCCGTCGCGACGACCACGACAACCGCCTCGTCCGCCTCTGGCTCACCGATAAGGGCCGCGCGCTCCAACAGCCGATCGAGGCACAGCGACAAGCGTTGGAGGACAAGGTGACCGCCGACCTCACCCCCACCGAACGCCGTCACCTCATGAGCGCCCTGCGCAAAATCCACGACACCGCGACCGAACTCCTCGGCGAGGCCGCACCCTGATCGCGCGGACTCAGTTCACTCCTGGCCGCTGGGACCGAATGATCTGCGCCAACCGTTCGTAATCGTCCGCGCGCGCCGTCGACGCGCGAAACGCCAGACCGAGCGTGCGCCCCGGCGCAGGTGCGGCGAAATGCGCGATTTCCAGTGTGCCGCGCGCGGTTTCGGCGGCCACCGCCATCTCCGGAATCAATGTCACCCCCAGGCCACCCGCCACGCACTGGACCACGGTCGCCAGCGACGCGGCACGGGTATCGCCGACCGCCCCCGGATGAGCATCGGCGGAGCGGCAGAACTCCAGGGTCTGATCACGCAGGCAATGGCCCTCATCGAGCAGCAGCAGCGGCAGCGCGTCCAGGGTGTCGGGTGCGATATCGGTGCGACCGGCCAGTTCGTGACCGCGCGGGGTCACCAGCACGAATTCTTCGGTGTACAACGGGATCTCGACCAGCCCCGGCGCCTCGGTGGGCAGTGCGAGCAGCGCGACATCAAGGACGCCGGTGCGCAATCCCTCCAGCAGCCGGGCGGTCTGATCCTCGATCACCTGAGGATTCAAGGCGGGCAATACCTTGCGCAATTCGGGCAGCAGATCCGGCAGCACATACGGGGCAACCGTCGGAATGATGCCGATCCGCAGGGTGCCGCCCAGGCTGTCACCGGTCGCCGAGGCGACGAATCGATCGGCCGCCTCGAGTGTCGCCGTAGCCTGCGGAAGCAGCCGCATACCCGCGGCGGTGACGAGCACCCGTCGGGTGCTGCGCTCGATCAGCTGCAGGCCGAGCCCGTGTTCCAATGCGGCAAGAGCCTGCGATAACGTGGGCTGGCTCACACTGAGCCGCGCGGCTGCGGTGCCGAAGTGGCGGTACTCCGCGACGGCCACGAACGCACGCAGCTGCGACAGGGTCGGCTGATAAGTCTGATCAGTCATGCCTATCAGTGTAGTGCGACTGATCACGTTTACCTTTCACCGGCCTTTGGGCAAGATCGTTGTGAGCTTTTCGATCCACTCGCTCTAGCAAACCGACTGACGAGGAGACAAGCATGGCTTTGCTGACCATCGGCGACCAGTTCCCGGCATACAACCTCACCGCGGTGATCGGCGGTGACCTGTCGAAGGTCGACGCTCAGCAGCCTGACGACTACTTCACCCGCATCACCTCCGACGATCACGCCGGCAAGTGGCGCATCGTCTTCTTCTGGCCCAAGGACTTCACCTTCGTGTGCCCGACCGAGATCGCCGCCTTCGGCAAGCTCAACGAGGAGTTCGCCGATCGCGACGCGCAGGTGCTCGGCGCCTCGGTCGACAACGAGTTCGTGCATTTCCAGTGGCGCGCCCAGCACGAGGATCTCAAGACCCTCCCGTTCCCGATGCTGAGCGACCTCAAGCGTGAATTGGCCACCGCCACCGGCGTTCTCAATGTCGACGGCGTCGCCGACCGCGCCACCTTCATCATCGACCCGAACAACGAGATCCAGTTCGTCTCGGTGACCGCCGGTTCGGTCGGCCGCAATGTCGACGAAGTGCTGCGCGTGCTGGACGCGCTGCAATCCGACGAGCTGTGCGCCTGCAACTGGAAGAAGGGCGACCCGACCATCAACGCGGGCGAACTGCTCGCCGCGAGCGTCTGAGCACTATCCGCACCACCTGAAAACCCCCGAACGAGAAGAGGATTCGCCGAATGAGCATTGAGACCCTGAAGAACTCCCTTCCCGAGTACGCAAAGGACCTCAAGCTCAATCTGTCGTCCATCACACGCACCACCGTGCTGAACGAACAGCAACTGTGGGGCACGCTGCTCGCGTCGGCGGCCGCGACCCGGTCTGCGACGACGCTGCGCGAAATCGCCGAGGAAGCCGCGGACAATCTGTCCGCGGAGGCCTACAACGCCGCACTCGGCGCCGCCTCGATCATGGGCATGAACAATGTGTTCTACCGGGGCAAAGCGTTTCTGGAAGGACGCTACGACGATCTGCGTGCCGGTCTGCGGATGAATATCATCGGCAACCCGGGTGTCGACAAGGCCGATTTCGAGCTGTGGTCGTTCGCTATCTCCTCGATCAACGGCTGCGCGCACTGCCTGGAGGCGCATGAGAAGACACTGCGCGAGGCGGGCGTCTCGCGTGAGGTGATCTTCGAATCGCTGCGTGCGGCCGCGATCGTCGCCGGTGTCGGCCAGGCCGTGCAATCCACGGAGACGCTGGCCACCGCCGCGGTCTGATATTTCGCCGGAAACGCGCAACGGCCCCGTCCGAATAGGACGGGGCCGTTGTCGTTTCCGCGCCGACCGGCACGTGTCGGAGCGCCTCGCTAGCCTGTCCGCGATACGCACCTCGCGAACAAGGGAGCAGGCCGATGGCTATCCGCACGCCGCCGACCGATGAGGACATCTGGGTGGTACCCGCCGCCTGGTGGTCGAAAACCGATCCGTTCCGCGGCCGGTGGCCCGCGCGCAGGGTTTCGGTGAATGTGGCTGCGGCACAGACGGTCTCCGACAAGTTGGCGCAGTCCACGGATCGGATCCGCGCTATCCTGAGCCATTCCGGCTCGCACAAGGTGCTCGCCGAACGGGGTGCGCGGTATCTGACTGATCGGCAGGCCGACCCACTCGGCGCGGCCGTATGCGCCGCGATCGGCATGGACACGAAGCTGTGGGGTGACAGGGCCCTCGGCCGCTACTACGACGACCACGCGGATCTGGCCGATTATCTGGTCGCCACCCATGGTCTCGGCTGTGCCGTGGCGACCGTGGCCGCACTCAGCGGCATCTGCGCGGAAGCTTCGGATACCTGGGGCGGGCAATCGAATCGCTTGGTGGTTTCACGTCCCTGCGATCCGCCCGCCACCCTGGTCCGCCGATTGCGCACTTTGCTGGCCGCCGCAAGGGAGATGGATTACGCCGACGCCTTGGACCAGGCACGGCAGCTGCGCCGCGAACCGCTCTCGATCCGGTTGCTCACCTCGTACCTGTTCCCCACCGAACAGGCCTGGGTCACACACGATCTCGCCGATCCGAAACTCACCGACGGATTCGGATCGATCTTCCTGCTCGCTTCGGTGACCGATTCGGCACACGCGCACCGCATCCTCGATCTGCTCGGCTGGCACTGGCACCTGCTGCGCGACAACAAATCGCTGATCTACAGTGTCGCGGCACATCTCGGCGCCGACGCCGCCTCGGTCCTCACTCGACTATGGGAGGCGGGTCAGGGCAATAGCTCCGCACCGGGACCGGAAACCCTGTCGCGCATCCTCGCCCACCTCCCCGCTGACGAAGCGATGGACTTCCTGGCCGGGCACTCGTGGCGCAACGTGACCGCTGCGGCGCTGCTCGCCTCGACCGAACGGTTTCCGGCACGTGCCATGCGTGTGCTCGGCGTACGGACCGCCCGGCAGGAGAGCGTCGTCGACTTCTGCCAGCATGTCCGCCGCCATCCCGAACTCGCCGTCGCCATGCGATACGAACTACCCGAAGCCGCACAGCAGTTGATCACCGAGAATCGGCCCGCAGAGCAGACGGTCGAAGAGGCTCCCGCCCGACTGGTTCCCGCGATCCTGAGCACACCGCCATGGCAACGACCGCGCCGTAAGCCGGTTGCCGCTATGGCGCTCGAAGTTCCTGCGGGCGTTGCTGTTTCGTGGCGCGCTGGCGAACGGGAGAAATGGCTCGACACCGTCGGCACGCTGTCCGAGGACGAGATACACGAGCGGCTGGAGCGCATTCCGCCGGGCAATGACTTTCTCAATGACTGGACATTGCAGGCACTAACCCAGGTCGACTTCGCGATCGCGGAACCGTATCTGCGCACCAGCACCGTGGGCTGGGGTCTCTGGTCGGCCACTCCACTGCTCGCACTCACCGCCGCACACGGTGCCGCGACGCACGATCTGATCATCGACACTGTCGTACGGCGACCACGCGACCACGCTGCGGCGATCGCCCCCTTCGAAAGTCCGGCCGTCGCCGAACTGGTCGTGGACTGGCTGCGCCTGCGCTCACGCCGCCGCATCGCACTGGACTGGTTGCGCCGCCATCCCGCCTACGCCGCGACCGCGTTCATTCCGGGCGCGATCGGCAAGGCGCGCAAGGCAAGACGCACGCATGCCGCGGCGCTGCGTACCCTGGTCACACTCGGCCACACCGATGCCATCATTGCCGCCGCGGCCGCATACGACGCCACCGCGGCGGTGCGCGAGTTGCTCGATACCGATCCCGCCGAGATCGTGCCCGCGCGGATGCCCGTTCTGCCACAATGGTTGTCGATTTCCGAGCTGCCCGCGATCGGGTTGACCGGCGGCCATGTGCTTCCGCCCGATGCGGTCGCCAATCTCGTTACGTTCATGATGTTGTCCGAACCCGGTGCGCCGCATGCGGCGCTGGCACGAGTTCGCGAAGACTGCGACGCGGCGAGTTCAGCCGCCGCGGCCGGTGCGATCCACAGCCAGTGGAACAGGGCGGGCGCGCCGTCGAAGGACACCTGGGTCTGGGAAGTGTTGGCCGCCTTCGGAAATGATGAGACGGTCGAGGAGCTGCTGCCGAATATCCTCTGGAGCGGGGCCAAGGACAATGCGCTCGACACTCTCGCCGCAATCGGTACCGAGCACGCCTTGTCGGCATTGATCACGTTGAGCGAGAAGGGCCGAAACGCGGCGGTCCGGGATGCGGCGCAGACCCGGGTCACCGATGTCGCGGACGAATTGGGTTTGAGCGAGGATCAACTCGCCGACCGCCTGGTTCCGGATCTCGGACTGCGCCCCGACGGCACGGCACTGCTCGACTTCGGGCCGCGCCAGTTCATGCTTGGCTTCGATGAACAGTTGCGCCCCACCATTACCGGTACCGACGGCACCCGCTACAAGGCGCTGCCCAAGGCTGGAGTTCACGACGACGCATACTCCGCCGCCGATGCGACCGCGACGTATCGCTCGATCCGCAAGTCCGTCAAGAAGTTCGCCGCCGACCAGATCCGACGACTCGAGCGCGCCATGGTCACCGAACGCCGCTTCACCCTCGACGAACTACGCACCCTGTTCATCGCACATCCGGTGCGCATCAACGTGACTCGCCGACTGATCTGGGCGACCTATCGCGACGACCAGGTGCTCGCCTCGTTCCGCATCGCCGAGGACAACTCCTTCACCGACGCCGGCAACGCCACCCTCGAAGTCGCCGAGGACGCCGTTGTCGGTATTGCCCATCCCCTCCACCTCGGCACCGAACTGACCACTGCTTGGGCCGATGTGCTCGCCGACTACGAACTCCTGCAACCATTTTCACAGCTCGGCCGGGAGGTGCACCATCCGGATCCGGAGCTGCTCGCCGGTTCCTCCGTGCCGATTCCGGCAAACGCCACTGTGCCCGTCGGCCACCCTGGTCCCGCAATCCGGCGAAACCGTCACCCTCGCGGAGCAAATGCTCGAGGCCGTGGCTCAACCGTTCGATATCGACGGTCACCACCTCACCGTCACCGCGAGCATCGGTGTCATGGCGGGACGCACCGAGCACACCACTGCCGACGAACTCCTGCAGGCCGTCGATACCACCATGTACTGGGCCAAGGCTGCCGGGCGCGGTCGCTACGCGGTCTTCGATGCCGATCGTGGCCGCCGCGAACACACCCGCGCCGAACTCTCGGCCGCCATGCCCGCCGCCCTGCTCCGCGACGAACTATTTCTGGACTACCAGCCCATCGTCGCCCTGCCCGACCAGCGGATGATCGCGGTGGAGGCTCTGGTGCGCTGGCGGCATCCGGAACTCGGCGTACTGGCCCCGGCGCAATTCGTGGACCTCGCCGAGGACAACGGCCATATCGGCGCATTGGGCGCGCAGGTGCTCGAGCGCGCGTGTCGCGACAGTCGGGATTGGCATGACCGCTTTCCCGGCCGGACGCCGATCGTGAGCGTCAATGTTTCCGCCGCCGAGGTCACCGATCCGACGTGGCTGGACCGGGTACCGGACGTCATCGCCGAGACCGGCATCCCGCCGGATCGGCTACAACTCGAACTGACCGAGCGGGCATTCATGCGCACCACCGGTCGCCCACTGCAGGCATTGCGCACGTTGTCCGAGGCCGGTGTGCGCATCGCCATAGACGATTTCGGTACCGGCTACTCCGATCTCGCCTACCTGGGCCAGCTGCCGCTCGATGTCGTCAAACTCGCAGGACCGTTCATCCGCTGTATCCGCACCCCGGAATCGCCCGGTGCCACCGATCTGCTGGTGCTCGAATCCATTATCGAACTGATCCATGCCCTCGGTTCACCCTCACCGCGGAGTGCGTCGAGACGCAATATCAGGCTGAGCGGCTGGAATCGCTCGGCTGCGACAGCGCGCAGGGCCGGCTTTTCCACCGTCCCATGCCGGTCGAGGAGATCACCGAACTACTGTCCCGCTGACGATCTCAGATTCGTTGCGCCGCATGTGCATTGACCAATGCGAGCAAGAATTCCGTTGGCACATCCGGCCATTCGGGGCGCCAACGACCAGCGAGCTGGTCTTCGTATACGGCAGCGAGTGTGGCGACCACGTGTGGTCCCCCATCCAGCAGATAGCGGACCGATCCGAGTTCGGCACACTGGGCGGTAACCGTTGCCAACAGGGTCTTTGCCGCATCGATGCGGCCTGCGGCGGCGAGACAGGCGATCAGCATTCGGCGCGCCTTCAGCAATTCCCTCGGCCGCTCGACTGTTTCGAGCAGATCCACCCATTCCTGTGCCCATGCGCAGGCGAGTTCGGTCTTTTCCGGTGTTTCCGCAGCGAGCAGCAACCGGATCGCGGTGAATTCCTCGTACAGTACGGTGAATTCGTCGATCGGATCGACCGGCTCGCGGCGATCTCCGTATTCGACCACGGGTAGCGGACCGAATTCCGGATGCGGCGGCAATCCGAGTCGCAGCCGCTCGTTCTCCACCTCGGCGCCCAGTCGCGGTAACGACATCGAACGGGCCACCCGCGCACCTTCGTTCAATCTGCGAATCGCGGCCGCGCGATCGCCGCGCAATGCTTTGATGCGGGCCCCGACGACATAGCGCGCCAATTTGAAATCGACGACACCGGCCTCGGGCCCCAACTTGTAACCTTCATCGAGCAGCCGCTCCGCTTCCGCGACTTGCCCACGCTCATAAAGCAATTCGCCCAGCAGGGATCCGGCCAACCGTGCGCCGTAGGAATGGCTGCCGCCGGACTGCTTGGCCACCTTCATCGCCTTGCGGAAGTACCGCTCGGCACTGGCGATATCGAGTTGCAGGCTCGCGGCCAGCCCGAGAAAGCACAGTCCGTGAATGTTGTTGTAGAAGCCCTTGTTCTGGCGCATATACGGTGCCGACCACTCCTGGATGCGCAGCGCCTCGTCGAAGTCGCAGCGATACCCCGCGGCGAAGGTCGCGACATTCGCGCCGATCGCCACCACATACGGTGACAGTTCCTCGGCCCGGAGAAAGCAGGGTGCCAACAGGTCGTCGACGCCGGCCAGCGCATCCGCGCGCACCGCGACCACCGCATGCACCACACCGGCCTCGGCCCGCAGTCGCGCGGTGTCGGCTTCGTCGAGTTCACCGAGGTCCAGCGTCGATTCCGCAAGGCGCAGTGCACGTTCGGCCGGTGCGGCCCGGTGCAGCAGGATATTCGCCCAGGCCAGATCCAGTTGCAGCCGTGGATGCGTTTCGATGATGTTGGCGGGCAGCTTGTTGACCAGACCGATGAGACTGGCGAACTGCCCATATTCGAGCAGCGACATCCCGTCCCGCTCGACTATCTCGATGGCCCGCTGCTTGTCCCCGGCCAGCAGGGCGTGATCGACCGCCTCGCTGACATGTCGATGCTCGGCCAGCCACCGCGAAGCCTCCCGATGCAGTTCGGTTATCCGTTCGGGCCGATCGCGTTCCAGCCGCTGCTGCAGGAAATCCTGGAACAGGTGGTGGTAGCGGAACCAATTGCCGTCATCGAGCTTGCGCAGGAACAGATCCTGGAGTTCGATCTGCTCCAGCATCGCCTGCCCGTCTGGTACACCGGTCAGCGCCGAGGCGAGTTCACCGCAGATCCGCGGCGTGATGGAGGTCGCCACCATGAAGTCGAGGATTCCAGGCTCGAGGGTGTCCAGGACGTTCTGCACCAGGAACTCGCTGATGGCGTGGTGACGGCCGGTCAGATGGCTGATCAACTCGCCGGGATCGTCACTGCCGCGCAATGACAGTGCCGCCAGTTGCAGCGCCGCGACCCAGCCTTCGGTGGATTCGGTGAGATCCTCGACATCGGCACGATCCAGGTCGAGTCCGCCCAGCTCGACCAGAAAGGTATATGCCTCCGCGACATCGAAACGCAATGCGCTGGGGGCAATTTCGACCAGTTCGTCGCGGGCCCGCATCGAACTCATCGGCAGACCGGCCTGATTGCGGCTGGTGATCACCAGATGCAATGTGGGACTGCAGCCTTCGAGCAGAAAGCGCAGTGCGCGCGTGGTGGCGGAATCGGTGGCGCAATGCCAATCATCGATGACGACGACCAGTTCCTCACCGCGGCGGTCGATATCGTTGATCAGCGAGGTCAGTACGTAGCGTTCGGATTCGTCACCGTGCTCCTCGAGCAACTCGCCGAGTTCGCGTGCGAGCGAGGGTCGCGCGGCGCGTATGGCTTCGATCAGATGCGAGAGGAACCAGACGACATTGTTGTCGTCGTGATCAACGGTCAGCCAGGCCACCGCAATGCCCTCGGCGGTCAGCGCCGCACACCATTGGGCGGCGAGGGTGGTTTTGCCGAATCCGGTGGGGCCGTGGATGACCGCGAGCCTACGGTTGCGACCGTTGCGCAGCAGCGCGAGCAGGCGCTGGCGATCGACCAGTGGGCGATTGGCCACCGGCGGCCGCAAGCGGGTGGCGGGCACGGGTGGGGTGACGGTCGATGACGTCGCCGAGGTGCGGCGGCGACCGGAGGTGGGCGTCGGCGATGGCCGATGCCCGACGGGTTCGGCGGTGGGTAGCGGGACCGGCATATCGTCGGGCGGCAGGCCGTGCCGCTCCTGGATCTGGCGCAGTTGCTCACCGAATTCGGCTGCGCTGGAGGGCCGTTGCGTGCGTTCACGCGACATCGCGGCTTCGATCGCGGCGGTAACGTCCGGGGGCAGGCCCGCCTCCCCCAGATCCGGTATCGGCTGTTTGGTGATGCGCAGGAACTGGGCGACCAACTGCTCGCCGTTGCGTCGCTCGAAGACCGCGTGACCAGTGCTGGCGCAGAACAGAGTCGAGGCCAGGCTGTAGATATCGGAGGTCACGTCCGGGACATGACCCTGCAGCACCTCGGGCGCGGTGAAAGCGGGCGAACCGGTGATCGTGCCCGCCGTCGTCTCGAAGCCGCCGACCAACCGGGCGATACCGAAATCGGCCAGCTGCGGTTCACCGTATTCGGTGAGCAGGATATTGCCGGGTTTCACATCGCGGTGCAGCAGGCCGCGCCGGTGCGCGGTCTCCAGTGCGCCCGCGATTTTCACGCCGATATGCAGCGCGTCCTGCCAGCCGATCGGACCGTGCTCCTGGACGCGGGTATCCAGTGAGCCGTGCGGGTGGTATGGCATCACGATGTAGGGCCGTCCGGTCGTGGTGGAGCCCACCTCGAAGACGCTGACGATATTGGGATGACCCGACAGCTTGCCCATGGCGAGTTGTTCGCGCACGAAGCGTTCGAGATTCTCCGATTCCAGATCGGCGGTGAGCACCTTGATCGCCACCATGCGCTCGAGCGCGGGCTGGGCACACCGATAGACAACACCGAATCCGCCACGTCCGATCTCGGCGGCATCGGTGAATCCGGCAGCGGCCAGCTCTGCCGCGAACCCTGAGGTGAGGTCGCGTTGCGTGGAAAGCGGATCGATATGCGACACGACGACCCCGATTACAACTACCAGCCAGCTACTTCGAGCATATTCCCGTCGCGACGATTCCGCGCGTGCTCGCCTAAGATGCCGCCGCATTGCCTGCGGTGCAGGCGATTCTGGTCACTGAATGCCCGGACCGCCGAAACTATTCGCGCCGCGCACGCCCGGGGGCTACTGGTTGGCGAACTATGTCACGATCCGTCCTCGGTGAGCCAGAATCCGGTTCGCTCGCGCCACAGGTCGAGCAGGGCACTGTCGCCGCTGATTTCGAGCCTGCCCGGGGCTGGGCGCTGGTAGACGAACCGAAGGAGATCGGCGGCACTACCACGTAGCATCACCGATGCCTGTTCGTCGGCGCGGCGGCGACCTCCAGCCACTCTTCGAAGCCATCTGCCACGACATCTTCCGGCACGTCGAGTTCGGCCTTTGCGGCCGCCGCGGCATCCCAGCCGTGCACCACCGCCTCGTGCAGTGCGCGCCGCGCCCAGAAGACCGTCGTACCACCGGGTCCCGGTGTCCAGACCTTCGTCTCGGGCCCGGACGTCGACAGGGTTTCGGCCAGCCGGGTGGCGCCTTCGGTGAGCCACGGCACGATCGCGCTGGATAGTCGGACAGATCGTTGAACTGTGCATCCGAGACCGGTCCCGCGGCGCGGGTGCGCACGATCGTCTCCATCCGGCGGTGGTAGCCGCCGATGTGCCGCAGCAGCTGTCCGAGGTTCCATCCCGGGCAGTCCGGCACCGGAAGCGCTGGATCGGCGTTCTCGACAAGCGATGCGAGCGCGCCGGTCTGCCTTGGGATTTCGGCACAGAGTCGGGCAAAGTGCAGCAATGCCTACCCTTCGGCGATGGCGGCGAGTCGGTCGATGGATGCCTGCAGCTTGGCGGGCGTGGTGGCGCGGGCGCGTGGGAGTCGGTTCTCGTCGGTCAATCGCGACCAGTCGTAGGTATGCGTGACCCGAGTGCGTGCCGCGTCCACCGGCTCGAGCTCCCAGCGCCACAGATGACCCGGCGGTTCGCTCGCCGGTTCCGCGGGCAGCCAGGCGATTCGGCGGCCCTCTTCGAATTCCACGATGTGGTTCTCGCGGATGTGGCCCTTGGTGGTGGTCATGGCGAAGACCTCGCCGACCTTCCGGACGCGTTGACCCGCCGGGGCTTCGGCCAGATTATCGTTGCCATCCCATCGCGGCTGTTGCGCGGGATCGGCGATCAGCTCGAAGATTTCATCCGCCGCGGCCGCGATCTCTCGGCTGGCGGAAACAATGCGTGGCACCTCGCTGTCGTCGGTCATGCCATGATCGAAGCATCCGAACGCGACTCCCGCCAGGGTTGTGTGGCGATTCCAACCGGGGCAATCAATTCGGGCTTTACGAGGGCTATTCCGGCGAGGTGCCGGGATCAGGCCTGCGGCGTCGTGGGCTCCACATCGATCCGTGGGAACGGATTCTCCGCTTCCAGCAGGTACCCGATCTCCAGCAAGGTGCGCTCGTCACCGTAGGCCGCACTGCACATGACGCCGATCGGGACACCGCTGGAGCCGATGCGCATCGGCATCGCTAGGGCGGGCGAGCCGGTCGCATTGTTCATCGGGGTGTAGCCCACATACGTCCGCAGCCGCTCGATCAGCTCTTCGGACGGCACTTTTGGATCGAGATAACCCAGCGGCGGGACCACATGGGTGACCACCGGCGAAAGGACGACCTCATACCGCGTGAATACCTCCGCATAGATCCGGTACGCCCGGCGCAGCCGGTGAAGCGCGGCCGGTGTGCGCAGGATGCGCTTGCGGTGATAGCGGCCGAGACCGCGCGTGAGATCGTCGAGCGCACGGCGATCGAATGACCTGCCGTGCAGGATCTTGCCGCCGATGGCCGACATATCGGCAAGGAACGCCCAGTACAACAGGAAGTCGTCGGCCAGGTGCGGCGGGAAGGGGACGGCCATCGGCTCGATGTGATGTCCGGAGCGTTCGAGCAGCTTTGCCGCGAACTCGACCGCGCCGCGGGTTTCGGCATCGGGTTCGGCACCGGTTCCCGCGGTGGTCAGCAGTCCGATGCGCAGGCGGCGGTCGGCCGGGCCATGCACTTCGCCGATCGGCACGAGATCCGGATTCCGCCAATACCGTTCGGCGGCGGCGGTATACGCGGCGGTATCGCGCACCGTCCTGGTCAACACGCCCTCGGAGATGAGCCTTATCGGCAGATGCTTGTCGAGGACGTTGTCCAGGTGTCGATATCGACTCGGTTTCAGTGCGACCAGTCCGGCGCATGCGGCCGGGATCCGCAACGATCCCCCGCCGTCATTGCCATGGGCGACCGGCACCACACCGGCCGCGACCATGGCGGCCGAACCGCCGGAGGATCCCCCGACCGAATACTCCGGATTCCACGGATTCCTGGTCGGCTCGGCGGCTTGGAATTCTGTCGTCGGGTTCAGGCCGAACTCCGGCATCCGTGATTTGCCGAGTACCGTCACCCCGGTGCTGAGGAACTGCGCGGTGTAGGCGTCGTCGCGAGCGGCCGGACGGGCCACAAATGCGGCGCTGCCCTGGTTGGTCGGCATGCCGGCGACATCGGCATTGTCCTTGACGAACGTCGGAACGCCATACCAGGCACCCGTGCGCTCCGACGCGTATCGCGGCCGCTCGACACTCGAGTACGCGATGGCATTGAGCTGCGGCTCCACCAGCGCCGCCCGGTCGATCGCCGCGCGGGCCAGTTCCTTAGAACTCACTGCTCCCGACCGCACCATGGCCGCCAAGGCGACGGCATCGTGGTCGGCCAAAACATCATCGGAGAATGCGTGTACTCGATCGGCCATAACACTGCCCGCAGCTGCGAATCACGGGTTCGGGCGCGTCGAACCCTGTCTAGTGGACGTTCGTCCAGATAGGGAAAATGATACGCGCCCAGCCTCCGAATCAGAAGTATCGACGTCGCCTCAGGCCTGCACGGGCGTTTACTCTCTCCGGACGTCCTGCGGCGAGAATATTGTTGGCGGCGTTGCGGTCCCGGTCATGGACGCAAAATACCGTTCCGCCGCCTCCTTCATCACCGTGAGCAACACGAGGCCGATGGCAATTCCCGATTGGGACCTGTCGTTGAACACCACCCTGGCACACCTGAATGCCCCTGCTGGACAGACGATCTGGCCTCAGCAGCACAGCCCGACGCGCCGATGCGATCGCCATTGCACCCGGTACGCATCAGAAGACTTGCAGCGGAGGGGATTTGGGGAAGGTGATGGGAAGGGCTACCAGGGCACGGTGGAACGGTCCCGGTCGCCATTCCAGTTCCTCGACAGGGACGGCCAGCCGCATTTCGGGTAGGGCATCCAGCAGTTGATCGATCGCGTCCTGTGCTATCAGGCTCGCGATCGAGCGGGCGGGGCAGGCGTGCGGGCCGACGCTCCACGCCAGGTGGGAGCTGTTGTCGGTGTACTCGCCGGTGGTGATCGCGGGATCGTTGTTGCAGCCGGTCATGCTGACGACGACCGGCTGGTGCGCGGGCAACCACGAGCCCTCGATCAAGATCGGCTGCCTCGGGAAGGTGATGCAGTAGTTCGATAGTGGCGGGTCGGTGAACAGCACCTCGTCCAATGCGTCGCGCGTGGACATGGTGCCGCCGAGTATCCCGCCGCCGAACCGGGTGTCGGTCAACATCAGCCGCAGTGTATTGACAATCAGATTCTGGGTCGGTTCCATACCCGCGCCGTACAGGCTCAGCACCTGGTGGATCATCTCCGGGTCGTCGAGCTTCGCCGGATGGGCGAGCAATCCGGAGACTATATCGTCGCCCGGCTGGTCGCGCTTGAGCTGGATCAGCTCGAACATCGAGTCCATGACCATTTTGTTGCCCTCGACGGCGGCATCCGCGCCTTCCATCAATGCGGCCATACCGGCCGCCGCACGCTGGCTGATCTCCTGCGGACAGCCGAGTATTGCGTTGATCACCGCGAAGGCCAGCGGCAATGCGTACTGCCCGACCAGATCCGCCGTGCCTTCCTGACAGAAGGTGTTGATCAGCGGTATGGCGATCTGCTCCACGGTGGTGTGTAAAGCGAACATGTCGACGACACCGAGGCCGGCAACGGTCGCCTCCCGGTAGCGGCTGTGCTCGAGGCCGCTGGAGCGAATCGCCGCCGGACGCCATTCCAGCATCGGCCGCACCGGGCAGTCCTCGGGAACGCCTTGCTGCCAGCTTCGCGAATCGTGCGGAAAATGGTCGGGATCATTGAGGATCTGCAATGCGGTGTAGTAACCGATCACCAGGGTCGCCGGTACACCGGGAGCCAACTCCACCGGCACCAGCGAACCGTATCTCTTCCGCATCTCGCGGTAAGCCTCGTGCGGGTTCGCGGCGAATTCCGCTGAGTAGAGCGAGATTCGGGGTCCGTTGGTATCAATCGGCGAGCCGTGCGGGACAGGGTGGGAGCGAGTGGTGGTTGCCGACTCTGGCGTGGTCAAGAGACGTGACTCCAGTCGTTGTGCAGAAGCGATGAGCATGGTGCGCGACCGCAGACGCATCCGTGCGCCTGCGCAGAGCAGAGCCAGCCTACGTGGGCTGTCCGGTCCGCGCGTACCGAGCGCCCCACCCTTGGCCATACGACATGTGACCGGCATTACAGTAGATAGGGGCGACACGAAGGACACCGATTGAGCACAGCAGCGCACAGCAACCCCTGGGTGGCCGTTCGACCAGAGGACGACCTCGCGCAATTGGCGCGACAGGTGTCCTGTGCGCATCGCTGCTTCATCGAAAGCGACGAGCAGCTGCCGATCGACCCGGTGCGCCCGGTGGTGCTGGATTCCTGGCGGCGCAGCCGCAGCAACGGCGTCGATCCGGATCGCTTCGGCGCCGGTGTCGACCTCGATGGCCTTGAACTGCAACGGTATCGGGCCACGCATCCGACCGCGCTGATTCGACCGGTGGTGCGCAAACTGCTGGTCGAAGATGCCGCTGATGCCGGACTACTCGTCGCGATCAGTGATGCCGAAGGCCGTTTACTGTGGGTGGAGGGCGATTCGAAGGTCAAGGACCGGGCGCTGGCCATGAATTTCATCGAGGGTGCGGACTGGAGCGAGGACCGGGTCGGCACCAATGCGCCCGGCACCGCGCTCGCCCTCGATCACCACGTGCAGATCTTCGGGGCCGAACACTTCAGTCGCGTGGTGCACGAATGGAGTTGTTCCGCTGCGCCCGTACATGATCCGCGCAGTGGCCGGATCATCGGCGCCATCGATATCACCGGCGGACCGCGTGTCGCGGCGCCGGAAGTGTTGTCACTGATTCGCGCGACAGTGTCGGCCGCGGAATCCGAACTGCGACTGCTCATGCTCGACATGCCGAAACCACTCGCGCCGACGGCACGCCTCGAGGCACTGGGCCCGGCCCGGCCGACCCTGATCCGCGATGGTGAGCGCATCCGTCTATCGCCGCGGCATGCCGAAATCCTTTTGCTGCTGGCCAATTTCCCGGAGGGACTGAGCGCCGACCATCTCGCCATGCTGCTCGACGAATCCGAACTGGATCCGGTGACGGTGCGCGCGGAGATGTCGCGGGTGCGAAAGATGTTGGGCGCCAATGGTCTCGGTTCGCGTCCGTATCGGCTGCTGATGGATCTCGATACCGATGTCGACGAGGTTCGGCGCGCTCTCGCCCGCGGCGATACGTCGGCGGCGTTGCGCGCCTATCCCGGCCCGATCCTGCCGCGATCGCTCGCACCGGGCATCGATGACCTGCGCGTCGAGTTGCGCGGACGCCTGCGTGCGGCCCTGCTGACGGCCGGTGACCGCCGCCTACTCGCCCGCTGGACCGGTTCGGTCGATGGCCGCGAGGACGTTGCCGCATGGACCGCCTACCTCTCCTCCCTGGACCGGCAGTCCTCACTGTATGCCCAGGTAAAGACACAATTGCGGCTGCTCGATCGCAAATTGGGCATCTGACCAGTTTTTTGCAACTGTCGTGCAACATGGACGCTTCTAGTGTTCCGGATCACATCTGACGTAGGAAAGTCAGCAGATCGAGGAGCATTCGATGACCGTCTTCGCCCGTCCAGGCACACCCGGCGCCGCCATGTCGTTCCAGACCCGATACGACAACTGGATCGGCGGCGAATGGGTCGCGCCGGTCAAGGGGCAGTACTTCGAAAACCCAACGCCCGTAACCGGTCAGCCATTCTGTGAGGTCGCGCGCGGCACCGCGGAGGATATCGAACTCGCCCTCGATGCCGCGCACGCCGCCGCGCCCGCCTGGGGCAAGACCTCGGTCGCCGAGCGCGCCATCATCCTCAACAAGATCGCCGACCGCATCGAGGAGAACCTGGACGCGATCGCCCTCGCGGAGGCCTGGGACAACGGCAAGCCGATCCGGGAAACCCTGGCCGCCGACATCCCGCTGGCCATCGATCACTTCCGCTACTTCGCCGGCGCCATTCGGGCACAAGAGGGTTCGCTGTCGCAGATCGACGTCGACACCGTCGCCTACCACTTCCACGAGCCGCTCGGTGTGGTCGGCCAGATCATTCCGTGGAACTTCCCGATTCTGATGGCCACCTGGAAGCTCGCGCCCGCACTCGCCGCCGGTAATGCGGTCGTGCTCAAGCCCGCCGAGCAGACCCCCGCCTCGATCATGTTCCTGATCGGCCTGATCGGTGATCTGCTGCCACCCGGTGTGGTCAATATCGTCAATGGTTTCGGTGTCGAGGCGGGTAAGCCGCTGGCTTCCAGCCCCCGGATCAAGAAGATCGCCTTCACGGGTGAGACCACCACCGGGCGCCTGATCATGCAGTACGCCTCGCAGAACCTGATACCGGTCACGCTGGAACTCGGCGGTAAGAGCCCGAATATCTTCTTCAGCGATGTCCTCGCCGCCAATGACGACTTCCAGGACAAGGCACTCGAGGGCTTCACCATGTTCGCGCTGAACCAGGGTGAGGTCTGCACCTGCCCGTCGCGCGCGCTCATCCAGGCCGATATCTACGACGAATTCCTCGCCGCGGCCGTGGTGCGCACCAAGGCTGTGCGCCAGGGGGATCCGCTCGATACCGAAACCATGATCGGCGCACAGGCCAGCAATGATCAGCTCGAAAAGATCCTGTCCTACCTCGAAATCGGCAAGGGTGAGGGCGCGACATTGCTGACCGGAGGCGAGCGCGCCGATCTCGGCGGCGACCTGTCCGGCGGATACTACGTGCAGCCAACGGTTTTCGCGGGCAGCAACTCGATGCGGATATTCCAGGAGGAGATCTTCGGACCCGTTGTCTCGGTGACCTCCTTCGCGGATTACGACGAAGCCATCAAGATCGCCAACGACACCCTCTACGGACTCGGCGCGGGCGTATGGTCGCGCGACGGTTCGGTGGCCTACCGGGCCGGACGCGATATCCAGGCCGGACGCGTGTGGACCAACACCTACCACCAGTACCCGGCGCATGCGGCATTCGGCGGCTACAAGCAGTCCGGTATCGGCCGCGAGAATCACCGCATGATGCTCGACCACTATCAGCAGACGAAGAACCTGCTGGTCGGCTACGCGTCGAAGGCGCAAGGCTTCTTCTGATGGCCGCAGTTCCCCGGCGCGTGCGCGCCACCGCGGCGGCGATGGATCTACTCCGTCGCCTCCGCGGACTGCATGGTCCGTTGATGCTGCACCAGTCCGGTGGCTGCTGTGACGGATCGGCCCCGATGTGTTATCCCGCAGGCGAATTCATCATCGGCGATCACGATGTGCTACTCGGATTGCTCGATCTGCGGTTGCATGTCGATGAGTTACCAGCCACCGCGCCGGAGCCGGCGGATATTGCGCCGGTGTGGATCTCGGGACCTCAGTTCGCTGCCTGGCAGCACACCCAACTCGTCCTCGATGTCGTGCCGGGTCGCGGTTCCGGCTTCAGTCTGGAATCGCCGGAAGGGTTTCGATTCCTCAGTCGTGGAAGGGTTTTCGATGACGACGAGCTAGTTGCGCTCGCCGCGGCCGAGCCGGTGACGGGCGCGGGCTGGGAGCGCGGGGAACGTCCGGCGGTGTCGAGCGAACCACAGGTAGTCGCCGAGGCAGCCGATGCCTGCCCGGTCCCCGGTAGCCGAACGCGGCCGTCGCTCGACAGCTAACTTTTACTGCGAGCCTGCCGTTTCCGGCTCAGACTCCAGTTCGCGGCTCGATCGCCACCAGGTCGAGTACCAAATCCTGGAGCACCCGGCGCGTGGTGTGAGCCTGTGCGATCAACGGTTCGGACGATTCCGTCTCGGCTAGCTCTACCAGCTTGTTGACTACGTGGCAGACCGCAACAAGTCGTCGGATCGCTTGACGTCGCTCGGCGAGATTCATGGTGTCGGTGGCCATATTCACCAGATCGCCGCAACACTCCCGAACCGTTTCGCTCAGGTTTGCTGGATCACCAAGTGGCACATTCAGCAATCGCGACGCAACCGTCGCTCATGCACCGGACTGAAGGGCCACTCGGGCGGCGGCGCGGGCGCTGTCCGGGTCGGAGGTCGACAGGACAGCGGCTGCGGCACGGCGACAGTCTTCCAGGCTGACCGTGGATAGGGCGGCACCCACGGCGGCCACCGCGGCACCGGCAGCGGAGAGCGAGCCGATGCCGAATCCGGTTAAGACACAGGCCAATAGCGGATCAGCGGCGGCTTCGCCGCAGACACCAACGGGCTTGTGCGCAGTCACGCCCGCGGCCGCGGTGCGGGCGACGAGCGCTAGCACCGCGGGTTGCCAGGGGTCGGTGAGTGCGGCGAGGTCGGCGGACATACGATCGGCGGCCATCGTGTATTGGGCGAGGTCGTTGGTGCCGATCGAGAGGAAGTCGACGTGTTCCAGAATGGCCTCGGCCAGTAGGGCGGCGGCGGGGACCTCGATCATGACGCCCGGGACCAGCCCGCGCGCTCGCACCTCGGCGGCGAACGACTTCGCCTCGGCCGCAGTGGAAATCATCGGGGCCATGACCCACGGCGTCGGCGTGCGGTCGGTGGCGGCCTGGGCGATCGCGTCGAGTTGGCGGTCCAGGATTCCGGTGTGGTGGGCCGCGATGCGGATGCCGCGCACGCCGAGTGCCGGGTTCGCCTCGTTGGCATGGTCGGCGAAACGCAGAGGTTTATCCGAACCGGCGTCGAGGGTGCGGATCACCACCTTCGACCCGGCGTAGGCATCGAAGACCTCGCGATAGATCCCGGCCTGTTCGGTAACGCTAGGCTCGGATTCGCGGTCCAGGAAACATAATTCGGTGCGGAACAGGCCGATGCCCTCGGCCGGTTGTGAGCGCGTCGCGCGGGCTCCGGCCCCATCCTGAACGTTGGCGAGAATCTCGACCCGATGCCCGTCGGCGGTCGCGCCCGGACCGGTCCAGGCCGCAGTACGCGATTCCTGCTTGCGGTACTCGGCCACTGCGCGGGCGGCGGTTTCCGGGTCCGGGCCGATGGCGACCTGTCCGGCCGCCCCATCGATCAGCACGTCGACGCCAGCGGGCACATCGTCGAGCCCAGCGATCGCGACCACGCACGGGATGCCGAGTTGCCGGGCGATGATCGCCGTGTGGCTGGTCGGCCCGCCGCGCGAAGTAGCGAGGCCGACAATGAGATTCGGATCCAGACCGGCGGTATCGGCCGGGGCGAGGTCCTCGGCCAGCAGGATCGATGGCCGCGTGGGCGTAGGAATGCCCGGTTCGGGCGCTCCGGCCAATTCGGCGATCACCCTGTCGCATACATCGCGCAGGTCGGTGACGCGTTCGGCCATCAGCCCGCCCAGCTTGGTGAAAACCTCGGCGAATTGATCGGTTGCCGCGGTCGCCGCGACGGCGGCGGGACTGCCCGCGGCGATCAATTTTTCGGCGGCGGCGAGCCAGCCGCGATCGGCAGCCATGGCGGCATTCGCGGCGAGCACCTCCGCGGCCGCGCCGCTCGCACGGGTGGCACGCTCGCGCAAGCGCCGTGCAACCACCGATGTCGCGGCAAGGAAGGCTTCGTATTGGGATGCCCGATCGGACTCGGCGACCGGTTCGGAACGAAGGTCCACGCGGATCCGTGGCGCCGGACGCACGGTGGGCGCGGCGGCGATTCCGGGCACCGCCGGGGTGCCGCGCAATGTCATGGCACTGCGCGCTACCCGCGCGGAACCCGTGGCCTGCGGTGATCCGGACATTCGATTCCTCCTCCACGCCGATGTCGAGTGAGTGCAACCGATACTCAGCTCGGCTCGATGTGATCCAGACTACTCAAATCTCTTGACAAAGCAACACAGACGGGCATAAAACAACATAAACACACATTGCCAATCGGAGGGTCGGATGTACGCAGAGGAGCGCCAGCAGGCCATCGCCGCCCTGGTCGGGCAACGCGGGCGCGTATCGGTCGCCGATCTGTCCGAGCAATACGGGGTCACCACCGAAACCGTGCGCCGGGATCTGGCGGTCCTCGATCGGATGGGACTGATCCGCCGGGTGCACGGCGGTGCGGTGCCCGCGGCGGCGCTCACCGCGATCGAACTCGGAACCACCGAGCGTGAGCACACACGTGCCGCCGAGAAGGACCGCATCGCCAAGGCCGCCCTGGACTATCTGCCACCGACCGGCGGCAGCGTGCTGTTCGATGCCGGGACCACCACCGCGCGGGTGGCAGCCGCCCTGCCCACGGACCGCGAACTCGTCGCCGTCACGAACTCGGTGCCCATCGCGGCCCGGCTCAGTGGATTCGGCGGTGTGCGGTTGCATCTGATCGGCGGTCGGGTGCGAGGTGTCACGCAGGCCGCGGTCGGCGCGGAGGCGCTGCGCGTACTCGGCGAACTGCGGGTCGATGTGGCATTCATCGGGACCAATGCGCTGACCATCGGCCACGGACTGTCCACCCCAGATCCCGATGAGGCGGCGGTCAAGCGCGCCATGATCGCCAGTGCCCACCGGGTCGTAGTGGTCGCTGATGCCACCAAGGTCGGGCGCGAGGATCTGCTGAGCTTCGGCTCGGTCGAGGAGTTCGACGTGCTGGTCACCGATACCGGGCTGCTGCCTTCAGTGCACAACGAACTCACCGAGTACGGCATCGAGGTGGTCACGGCATGATCGTCACGCTCACCGCGAATCCCAGTATCGACCGCACCGTCAGCCTGCCCGATCCATTGCGGCGCGGCGCTGTACACCGTGCCGAGGCCGTGCTGTCGCAGCCCGGCGGCAAGGGCGTCAATGTCTCTCGGGTGATCGCCGCCGCCGGTGTCGAGACCGTTGCTGTGCTGCCCGGCAATGCCGGTGATCCGTTGCTGCGCATGCTCACCGATGCCGATATCGAGCACCGCGCGGTGCCGTGCACCTTCCCGGCGCGCACCAACCTCACCGTCGCCGAACGCGACGGCACCACCACGAAGATCAATGAACCCGGATCATCGCTGTCCGCCGAATGCCTTGCCGCACTGGCGAATCAGCTCGATGAACTCGCCGATAGGGCGAGCTGGGTGGTGCTGTCCGGGTCCTTGCCGCCCGCCGTCCCCACGGACTGGTACGCATATCTGCTGCACCGGCTGCGGGGCACTCGGGTCGCGGTCGACACCTCCGACGCTCCCCTGCTCGCACTGGCCGCCGAGCTGGAATCGGCTGCGCCGCAACTGCTCAAGCCGAATGCCGAAGAGCTGGCCCAGCTCACCCACGGCGACCCCGCCGAACTCGAGGATCCCATCGCCGCGGCTCGCGCGGCGAGCACGCTGGTCGCTCGCGGCGTCGATGCCGTGCTCGCGACACTCGGCGCGGCCGGGGCCGTGCTGGTCACCATGGACGGTGCATGGCATGCCGCCGCACCCGCCATTACCCCGCGCAGCACCGTGGGAGCAGGCGATTCCGCGCTGGCCGGATACCTGCTCGCCGATCTCGATGGGCTGGACGCACCGGATCGGCTGCGCCGCGCCGTCGCCTATGGCAGCGCGGCCGCCGCGCTGCCCGGGACCGGGCTGCCCGGCCCACACCACACCGACCCCCGCGCCGTGGCCGTCACGACGTTGGAATCCCTGCACAGTCGCTGAAGGACACTGCGATGGCCCACTCCCATGATTCGATCATCACCACCGAGCTGATCAGCCTCGATACCGACCTCGGCAGCGCCAAGGAAACGGTCATCGCGACGCTGGCGCAGCGACTCACCGACAATGGACGCGCCACATCTGCCGACGCATTACGTGATGCGGCGCTGGCACGCGAATCGCAATCCGCGACAGGGCTTCCCGGTGGGATTGCGATTCCGCATTGCCGGAATGTGGCCGTGACCAGTGCGTCGCTCGGGTTCGCTCGGTTGGAACCTGCGGTGGATTTCGGTGCTGCCGACGGCCCCGCCGATCTCGTATTCCTCATCGCCGCGCCGGAAGGTGCCGGGGCCGAGCATATGAAGTTGTTGTCGAGTTTGGCTCGGGCGCTTGTTCGGCCGGAGTTCGTGAGTTCGCTGCGGGGTGCCGCGAGCGCTGATGAGGTGGTTTCGCTGGTTACGGATGTGCTTACGCAGAAGCCTGCGATGACGCCCAAAACCCCTGCAGTGGAGTCTGTTTCGAGCGACGCCAGGGTGTCCCGAGCTGCTTCGAACGGTAACGCCGCGAACGCCGCATCCGCGTCCCGAGCGGCTTCGAAAGGCACCACATCCGCACGCGAATCGGATTCGAACAGCACACCTTCGACAGCGGCCGGACGCGGCAGCTCGGACAGCGCGACAACACCTGCGCGCGACGGCGTTTCGGCCGACGCACCGGCCGGGCAAACAATCGTCGCGGTCACGGCTTGTCCGACGGGCATCGCCCACACCTACATGGCCGCCGACTCCCTCGTCGCCGCCGGTGACCGCGCGGGTGTCACGGTGCACGTCGAGACCCAGGGTTCCAGCGGCAGCACCCCGCTGAGGGCCGAAACCATCGCCGCCGCGAGCGCGGTCATCTTCGCCACCGACGTCGGTGTACGCGGTCGGGAACGATTCGCGGGCAAGCCGGTTGTGGAATCCGGAGTCAAACGCGCGATCAACGAGCCCGACACCATGGTCGCCGACGCACTGCGCGCCGCCCTCGACCCCACGGCGGCGACCGTCGCGGGATCGGCACGCAGCGATGGCGATTCAGCACCCGCCACACTCGGCTGGGGTACCCGATTGCGCCAGATCCTGCTCACCGGCGTCAGCTATATGATCCCGTTCGTCGCCGCGGGGGGCTTGCTCATCGCGCTCGGATTCCTGTTCGGCGGCTACGAAATCGCCGACCACGCCAAGAAGATCGTGCTCGACAACTCGCTGACCGCACTACCCGACGGCGGCCTACCGACCTATCTCGGCGCGGTGCTGTTCCAACTGGGTTCGCTCGCGTTCAGCTTCCTGGTACCCGCTCTCGCCGGATATATCGCCTTCGCCATCGCCGACCGACCAGGCCTGGCACCAGGATTCACCGCCGGTGCGGTGGCCGTCTTCGTCGGCGCCGGATTCCTCGGCGGCCTCGTCGGTGGTCTGATCGCCGGATTCGCGGCCCTGTGGGTGGCGAAACTGCCTGCCCCACAATGGGCGCGGGGACTCATGCCGGTCGTGGTCATCCCGCTGTCCGCCTCACTGATTGTCGGCGCGTTGATGTTCATCTTCCTCGGCAAGCCGCTCGCCGCGATCACCAGCGGACTCACCAATTGGCTCAACAGCCTGACCGGCACCTCCGCCCTCGCCCTCGGCGCCATCCTCGGCCTCATGATGTGCTTCGACCTCGGCGGCCCGGTCAACAAGGCCGCGTATTCCTTCGCCGTGGCCGGACTGTCGGTCACTGATCCGGCCTCGCTGCGCATCATGGCGGCCGTCATGGCCGCCGGCATGGTCCCGCCGCTGGCCATGGCGTTGGCCACGGTTCTGCGGCCCCGGCTGTTCACCACGGCCGAACGTGAAAATGGCAAGGCCGCATGGCTTCTCGGTGCCTCCTTCATCTCCGAAGGAGCGATCCCCTTCGCGGCCGCCGATCCGCTGCGCGTGATCCCCTCGATGATGGCCGGTGGCGCGGTCACCGGTGCGCTGATCATGGCGACCGGAACCACGCTCAGCGCACCGCACGGCGGCATCTTCGTCTTCTTCGCGGTCGGCCACATCGTCTGGTTCCTCGCCGCCCTCGTCGCGGGCACCGCCGTCGCCGCCCTCTGCGTCACCGCCGCAAAGGAATTCATCAAGCCACGCACCCCCGCCCTCGCCACCGCCTGAAATCCCCTCTCACCCAAGGAAGAATCCCCATGGCCAGCACCACTGTCACCGTCGCCTCCGCCATCGGCCTGCACGCTCGCCCCGCCAACATCATCGCCGAAACCGTCACCGACTCCGGCGCCGAGGTCACCCTCTCCCTCGTTGGCGGCGACCCCGTAGACGCGGGCTCGGCCCTCATGATCATGACCCTTGGCGCGGCCCACGGCACCGACGTAGTCGTCACCAGCGACGACGCCAACGCCCTCGAGCTCGTAGCTAAACTCGTAGCTACCGACCTCGACGCCTGAACGACCGGTCCGTTGACGCCGATTCCCTTGTCTCATCGGCTGATTCGCGAACCTACGCGCACTCTCCATCGACCTAGGTGCGCGACGGCTCCAGCCGGCACAATCACGTGTGATCGGGCGTGCGGGAACGCGAGGGCGGCAATCGGAATAGGCCCTTCAGCCTGCGCAAGGCCTCGCTGTCCCCGGACGCCGACGCAGCACCGGTCTCGATCGCGTCGGCGAAGGTTCGCCCCTGACTCGTCACGTCGAGGAACGCTTCCTCGCTGATCGTGATAGTCGCATCAGGGTGCTGAGCAGGTCCGTGCAGCGCCTCGATCGTCCCGTCGTCGATCCGGGCATGGAAGATCTCATCGTCGATCCGGAACTCGTACACCGCGCGCAGCCCGGCGGCGACCTCGGCATCGAAGCAGGCCTGTAGGCCGAGCACCGCCCAGCCCGGATGGAACGTCTCGGTCTCGCGGCGTTCACCCATCGCCCACTTCAGGCCCCATCGAGCCAGTCCCAGGATCGGCGGTCCGAGTTCCTCGCCAGCCTCGGTGAGGGCGTACGCGGGGGTTCGGGCGGGCGGTGGGAGCGTGATCTTTTGTGCGAGTCCCTCGCGCTCGAGATGTTTGAGGCGGGCGGCCAGCAGTCCAGTGCCCAAGCCGCGCATGCTGGCCTGCAGGTCGCCGAACCGTTTGGGCCCGGTCAGCAGTTCGCGGATCAACAGCAGCGTCCAGCGCTCGCCGACAAGGTCGAGGGTGCGCGCGGTCGCGCAGTACTGGTTATAGGTTCGCTGGTCCACTTCCTAATTCTAGACTCCACGCTTCCCGTTCTTGGATGAACGAAGGCCAGGACCAACGGCTTGGCGCTCTCGTCAGATTCCAAACTTTAACCCATTGACTTCCTATTCCAGAAGTGCCAAGTTCTTTTACTGGTAGCTAGCGAAGGGAGTTCAATATGACCGAGGCGCTGTACACGGCGGAAGCGCACGTCACTGGGGGAAGGAACGGCCGAGGGCACACATCCGACGGACGGCTGGATCTGGAACTACGGCAGCCCAAAGAGCTGGGCGGAGACGGTGCGGGAGCCAACCCCGAGCAGCTCTTCGCAATCGGCTACGCCGCCTGTTTCGGCACTACACTTGCCCTGCTAGGGCAGCGCGGGAACCTCGAGGCGAACGACGCGGAGATCGACTCATCGGTCTCACTGATCCCAATCGACGGCGGCCGCTTCGAACTCGGCGTCGAACTGCGAATCTCACTGCCCTCGCTCACCGGCGACCAGGCAATCGAACTTGTCGAGACGGCCCACCAGGTCTGCCCGTACTCCAACGCCACGCGCAGCAACATCGACGTGGCACTGGTGGTCAACGGCACCCGGTTGTGACCCCTTCCCCGCTCCTCTCACGATGAGAGAAGCGGGGCATCACAACAGATTCAGTGCAGCCGGTAACAGCCCGTCCAGAATCCGGCGGACCGCGGTTTCAGCGGCTGTTCCCAGGCAGTGGATCAGGAGCCCGTATGCCATTGGTAGCTCACCGCTCGGCCGCTCAGCGGTACATATTCAGTCGAGGACCGCGGTGGCTTCGATCTCGACCAGATGCTCGGGGACATCCAGCGCCGCGACGCCGATCAGCGTGGCCGGCGGCACCGGAGTGACCCCCAGTTTCGCGGTCGCCCGGGAGATTCCCTCCAGGAGCGCGGGCATCTTGTCGGCAGTCCAGTCGACGACATAGAAGGTCAGTTTCGCTACGTCGCCAAAGGAACCGCCGGCCTCGCCCAGCGCGGTGGCGATGTTGAAGTAGCACTGCTCAACCTGCGCGGCGAGGTCGCCCTCGCCGACCGTGCCCCCTTCCGCGTCCCAGGCGACCTGCCCGGCGATGAAGACCAACTTCGAACCCGAGGCGATCGCCACCTGCCGGTAGACATCGATTTTCGGCAGTCCATCGGGATTCTTCAGGGTGATAGCCATGCTGTCCGCCTCCTTGTCCGGGCTCCTGAAGCCCGTGTTCGTCAAACGACCTTTGGTCTCTTGTAGTTACTCAGGAACTGTAGGAGAGTGTGCGTTGACATGGAAGAACGCACTTTTCAGTGACTGAGGAACCTTATGGTGACCAAGCAGCTCAGCGGCTCGGCCGAGGATGCCAACCTGCGGCGAGCCGACTCCCTGGCGCGGGAGATCTTCTCTGATGTCGCCAACAAGTGGGCGCTGTTGATCATCGAGGCCCTAGGGGAGGGCACCCTGCGCTTCAGCGAGCTGCGCAGCCGAGTCGAGGGCATCAGCCACAAGATGCTCACCCAGAACCTGCGTATGTTGGAGCGCAACGGCCTGGCCGAGCGGACCGTCCACCCCACCGTCCCGCCCCGGGTCGAATACACCCTTACCGAAGCAGGCCACGGACTTCGAGCGACGGTCGACGGAATGTGCGAGTGGACCTACCGGTACTTCCAGCACATCGAGTCCGCCCGGCGGCACTTCGAAGCCTAACGGTCGGTGAATGCGGAGCGCGCGGACTTCAGTGCCCAAAGTCGGTGACAGCCCGAGCATGCAGGCGGCCCGACGGCTGGGTACCGGTTCACGCTCCGAGATCGGCGGTGGCGCGGAAATCGCTGGGGCGGATACCTCGATGGCGCTTGAACGCCGCGCTGAAACCGAAAGCGTCCGCATAACCGACAGCCTTCGCGACCTGCGCCACTGTGAGACTCCGGTCGGCCAGTAGTTCCTCCGCCTCATCCATCCTGCATTCGGTGAGATACGCCAGCGGCGACTGCGCCATGACCTCGGAGAACCGCCGGGCGAACAGCGCCCGCGATACCCCCGCCTCGGCGGCCAGCGACGCGACCGTCCAACCGGCGGCCGGCCTTCCGTGCATGGCCTCCAATGCCGGCCCGACCACCGGATCGGCCGGCCCGCGATACCAACCCGGCGCGTCAGCGTCCAGCTCGTCGAACCAGTTGCGCAGCGTGCACACCAACGCCCAGTCGAGCAGCCGGTCCATCATCGCCTGCGCTCCGGCCGGACGTCGGGCCGCATCCGCGGCGATCGACTCCATCCACGCGCACACCTCCACATCGTCGGTCACGACCAGGACGGGTGGTAGAGCACGCAGCAGCCGTTCGTGGCGCCGACTGGAGGCCCGATAGGCGCCGACAATCAGAGCGGTCTCACCGGCGGGGTCGTTCCCCCAGCGACCGCTGTCCAGCGCGGGATCGCATTTCGCGTCCGGCGCGAAGCAGGCGACTTCGTACTCCTCGTGCGGTAGGCCGACAGTATCCGCGCGGTCGACTAGGACGAACGTTTCCGGGCCGCGCACGATCGCGGTGTCTCCCACCGTGATCCGATGCTCGAGACCGCCGGACAGCAGCAGTGTTCCGCCACCGCGCAGCACGGTGACCATGGTCAGCGGCGCTTCGTCGGCGAACCGGATGCTCCACGGTGCTTCCAAGACCGCGTTGGTGAGCACAGCTCCCTCGGCACGGATACCGCTCAGCAGTTTGCTCAATGGATCCACACCATCGACGGTAGACGAACTCCTATCGAATGTAGATCCTTACCCATAGATCGTCCATTGCCCGGAGTGTGGAATGAAACCCAGACCGCACAACCGATCGTCCGGAACTCCGGACCCACAGAGGAGGCACCCGTGCAGCACAACTCGACCGTGGACATCGCGACCACCCGTACCGCGCTGGTCGTCGTCGCTCATCCCCGGCCCGACTCGCTCACGGCCCATATCGCCGAGCTGGCCACCCGACGGCTCGCCGCGCTCGGCTACCGGATCGATCTGCTGGACCTGCACGCCGAGAACTTCGATCCCCGGATGAGCGCCGCCGACCTCCCGGAATGGGGCAACCGGGAGAAGGCATACTCCCCCGAAGTCGAGAATCACATGCGGCGCATCCTCGCCGCCGACGTGATCGTCGCGGTGTTCCCGGTGTACTGGATGCAGGTCCCGGCAATTCTGAAGGGCTGGATCGATCGGGTGTGGAACTACGGATTCGCCTACGGCCGCAGCAAACCCCGGCTCGCGGGCAAGCGGATGCTGTGGCTGGGCCTGGCGGGCGTGGCAGACGACGACGCGGTCGTCGAGCTCATGCAGGATGCGCTCAGCGCGCAACTCAACGACGGTATCGCCTATTACTGCGGCCTCACACAGTCCTCGGTGGGGTTGTTGCCCGGCGCGGAAGAAAAGCGGCAGCGCGTGGATGCCGCGGGCAATCTGCTGCTCGACGAGGCCCTCACCGGCGCGGTCCGCGAAGCCCACTATGCGGGCTTGGAAGAGCGGGCGCTCGGCTTCGTCGACGATTTCCTCGCCGCCGACAGGGTTCCGGCCTGACCACTGAAGGCATACCTCCCGGCGCTGGGCGCGGACCGAACCCGGCCACCGCCGCAACCGCGAGTCGGCCCCGTGTTCGACACTGAAGAGGAAATCCTATGCGGCGCAGAACTCGTTGCCTTCGGGGTCGCGCATAACCCACCAGTGACCGGCTGGTCCCTTATCGATTTCGCGGATCCGGGTTGCTCCCAATGCTTCCAATCGCGAGACCAGCGCATCAAGGGTGCCAGGCTCGCTGTGCACGTCGATGTGTAGACGGTTCTTACCGGATTTTTCCTCCGGAACGTCCTGGAAGAGCATTCGCCGCCCCTGGCCGACGCCGCTGATCGAGTCGAAGGGGTCGTCGGGGTGGCGGATGGCGGCGTAGCCGCGGAAGGTTTTGCGTCCGTGATGGTCGACGACCGCGGCCGCGGGGAGCTGCCCGGCGGCCAGTAGTCGCTCGACGAGGGCGCTCGGGTCTTCCACCTCGTAGTCCAGTGCCGCGGCCCAGAAGTCGGCGAGGGCGGAGGCGTCCCTGGTGTCGACGACCAGTTTCCAGTTCAAAGCCACCGCCGAAACCTACCGCAACAACGGGCGCACCTCACGGACGCCGGGTCCGCGATCGGCAACCGAACTTCACCATCGAATGGGCTGCCAACGCCCTGAATTCGCCCGCGAGATCATGCGAAGCGCTGCGATCGGCCGGACGTTTCGGGACGATGAACGTCATGGCAAGGACACTCGATCGACTCCGGAACGATCTGCAAGAGTACGCGCGCCTGGCCGAGGTTCGCTACGACCCCGCGATCGCGGATCCGGTACTGGAAACACTGGCTGAGCTATGGACCAATTCGGTTGTGGGCGTGCGGACCACCACACATCCGGTGCCCGAGCGCGAAGTCAACGCCCGGGTGATGCACCCCGGCGAGCCCACCGAGCTCATCGAGAAACTGCGTGGCGCAGGACTTCTCACCTATACGGGCCATCCGATGGAACAGTTGCTTGCCGAGATCTCCGCCGAAGTCCCGGTCAGCTCGGGTGTCGATCTCGCGATCGCCAGTGGGGTGCAGAAGATCTGGCTGGTCTTTCCCGAACTGATCAGCGTGGAGCGGATTCTCGCCTTCTCCGGAATCCCGGAGTCCGCGCGCGCGCACGCCGACCATCTGTCCCGCTACGGCGGCCGAATCGGGATTCTCGCAGTAGATTTCGACGCCCGCACGATGAACCTGTACTCGAATGTCTTCGAGCCCGGCTACCTAACTCCCGCGGATATCACCGGAATCCTGGCCGAACTCGACTTCACCGCACCCACCGAAACCGAATTGGCCTTACTGGCCCGCACCTTCAACCTCTACCGCACCTTCTCTTGGACCTCATCGCGCATGGAGCGCATCTGCTTCCCGGTGCGCTGCGAACCGTCCAGCTTCCCAACCGACCTCGACCCGGTCCTGGCCCGTTTCGTCGCCGATGCACCATTCGCCGACCCCGAAACCCGCGGCTTCGTCTTCTATGCCACCTACGGCCCGACCAACCGCTACTACAAGGTCCAGGCCGAATACGCGGGCGTCCGCGCCGCCACCTTCCCAGGCGGCACCGCACCCCGCCCGACCTAGTATCTCGCCCGGATAGCTTCTGCCGTATCGAGAGCCTTGGTTCGGAGGGTTCCGTCGAACGCAGTCCAATCGTGGTCGCCCACGCCGCATTCGACGGCCACATCACTACGCTCGGCGAACAGCCGGAGCGGGTGGCGCACAAGCCATCCGGACGAGGCACTAGCTCATCGAATGTCAGCTGGCGATCTCGGTGATCTCCCGGTGCGGGTGCAGGCTGCGGAATTTGCTGCCGTGGAAGATCAGTGGTTCGGCATCGGCGCGGGCGGCGAGGCGGTTGATCCGGAGGATGACCACTGTGTGGTCGCCCGCGGGGATGCGGGCCTCGACCGCGCCCTCGATCCACGCCGTCGCGCCCTCGATGAAGATCGCGTCGGCCGCGCCACGGTGCACATCCACATTGTGGAAGCGGTTGCCGTTGCGGTTGCTCAGTGCCCGAGCCGCGTGCTCCTGATCGGTGCCGAGCAGGCTCAGACCGAGGTGCGTTGCGGTATCCAGCTTCGGCCAAGTCGCCGAGCTGTTCTGCACGCAGAACGACACCAGCGGCGGGTCCAGCGAGACCGGGACGAAGGTGCTCACCGCCAAGCCATGTGGCGTCCCTTCGATTTCGGCGCAGACCGCGACGACACCGCTGGGGAAGCTGGCGAAGACACGACGTAGGCCGGAACCGTCGGACGGGAATTCGAAGAGCTCACGCATGATTGGCCGCCTTCGAGGCGAGGGCAGCGGCGACCGGGCGCCAGCGTTCGGTGTAGCGGGCGATGGCGCCGTCTTCCTGAAAAGTACTGTCCGACAGGTAGAGACCGGGCAGCGCCGCCGTCGCACCGAGTTCGACCAACACCGGCTTGAGCAGCAGATCCGGGGCGAGCGCATGGACCGGGCCCGCGCCGAGCATGAGCGGCACCACCACCACATCGGCCAGTCCGGTACCGCCCTCGAATTGTTCGAGGAACAGCTTCAACAGCCCGGTGTAGGTGGCCTTGAAGGTGGGACTGGCGAAGACCACCAGCTCCGAACTGGCCACCGTGTGAACGGCGGCCGCGACCTCTGGATCACCCCAGGACAGCAGGCCCGCGCCGTAGGAGACCAGGTCGATCACCTCCGGTTCCACGTCCGGGCGTAATCCCGCGGCGACCAGCGTTGCCGCGGTCAGGGTACGAGAGGCTGGCTTCGGATTACCGACGACGACCGTAACTTTGACATCCTCCCGGCTGTGAACGACCGGGATTCCTCCCGCGGCACCATGTGCCGCTCCGGTGGGTTCCTGTTTCACAGGGACTCGCCTCCCGCTAGGCGGCAGGACTTACGGTCCCTCCGCAGGCGTTTAAACTCTCGGCGCGTCCCGCCGCGAGAATGTTGACTGCCGCGTTCAGATCGCGGTCGTGGATGGTGCCGCACGGGCACGTCCACTCTCGGACATGCAATGGCTTCTTCCCGCTGAGCGCCCCGCACACTGAGCACAGTTGCGTTGACGGGAACCAGCGGTCGACCTTCCCAAAATGCCGCCCAGACCGCCGGGCCTTCTCCTCCAACATCCGAGTAAACATGCCCCAGCCGGCGTCGTGGACAGATTTCGCCATCCTGGTGCGGGCCAGACCCTTCACGCACAGATCCTCGACGAACACCGCTTGGTTGTCGCGGATGATCATCGTGGACTGCTTGTGCGCCCAATCCCGGCGTGTGTCGGCCACTTTGGCGTGAGCCTTGGCGACGCTCAGCCGAGCTTTCGCCCGGTTCGCCGAACCCTTGTCCCTGCGGGACAACGCTTTCTGCGCTCTCCGTAACCGGCGTTCCGCCTGCCGTAGGAACCGTGGCGACTCGATCCGCTTCCCATCCGACAGGACCGCGAACGTCGACAACCCCAGGTCGATACCCACCTCGGAATCGACCGGCGGCGACGGCTGATCGTCCACCTGCACCACGAACGACGCGAAGTATCGCCCCGCCGCGTCCCTGATCACGGTCACCGAAGACGGTTCGGACGGCAGTTCCCGTGACCACCGGACAGCCAATTCGCCGATCTTCGCCACATACAGCCGCCCGCCCGGCCGCAGCGAAAACCCGTTGCGGGTCAACCGGATCGACTGCCGGTTGTCCTTGCGAGACCGGAAACGTGGCGCGCCCAGCCTGGAGCCGTTGCGTTTGCCGGATAGGGAATCGAACCAGTTCCGGTACCCGGCCCGCGCATCCTGACACGCTTGGATGAGCACCACCGATGCCACGTCCGCCAGCCACGCCCGCTCCGGGCTGCGCTTCGCCAACGTGACCACCCGGCGCTGAATCTCGGTGTCGGACACCTTCACACCGGCGGAATGTGCTTCCTGCCGCACCCGCAGGCAATCGTTGTACACCATCCGCGCGCACCCGAACGCCCGAGCCAACGCAATCTGCTGGCCCGGCGTCGGATAGACGCGGAAGTTGTACCGTAGCTGCACAATTCGACTTCATCATTGGTCCATGGTTTCGAATTCGGACCGCCTTCGTGACGGATGCCGTGGTTGAGTGAACCGGCACAGCATGAACGGAAACTTCTGGCCCCCGAGCTATTTCGCTGCCTCCTGCGGCGGCGCGCCACTGTCGATCATCCAGCAATACATCGAGCAGCAGCGACGGCCGCCCCGTACCCCAGGAAGACCGAAGTTGATGCGCTAACCCGACCCTGAAGGACCGGGCTTGCGCGCTACGTTTCTCGGTCACTTCCGTATCCTCTTCTCGCTCGATCAGATCACGCCGTGCAACGGTGGCGCGGTGTCGTGCAGTAGTGCCCGGCCGATGTGCTGATATTTCCACCGGACCGGGTCGTGCAGGGTGTGGGTGCGGGCATTGCGCCAGAAGTGGTGCAGGTTCAGATCCGCTGCGGCACTGCGTGTTCCGCCGACCTCGAACAATGCGGCCGAGACCTCGTTGGCGGCTCGATCGGCGAGCACCTTGGCGGTGGCTACGGCAAGCGATGCCGCAGCAACGGATTCGGTAGCGGAGACGGCGGCGTCGACGGCAACACCGGCGGCGGTGAGCGTGGCCTCGGCCGCTGTCACCGCGACCGAGAGCTCACCGAAACGCTGGATGAGCAGTGGATCGTCGATCGCCCTGTCGACACCCGATTCGAACCAGGGACGGCTGGAAGTGCGTACGAATTCCGTTGCGGTACTGAGCGCGCCACGAGCGATGCCGGTGTCGATCGCGGCATGCAGCAGTTGTGCGTAGGCACCGTAGCCTGTCGGCGCGTGCACGGCCGCCGAGCGGGCAATCAATTGAGTCGGCTCGACCGCGACTTCCGCGAATTCGATGGTCCCGCTGCCGGTGGTGCGCTGGCCGATGCCGTTCCAGTCGTCGATGATTCGTACGCCCGGTGTATCGGCTGGCAGATATGCGATGTACTCGCCCGCAGGCAGTCCACTGCGGCTCTCCGGATCATCGAGCCGGGTCAGCACCGCGAGCAGATCTGCGAAAAGCGAACCCGTACAGTAGAACTTGACGCCATCTATACGGAAGCGATCCCCCACCGGACGCACCGTAGTGGCGATATCGGCGACAGTCGCAGTGCCGCGCTCGGACTGCGCGTTGGCAATCCGAGCGCCCGCCAGAACTTGCCCGAAGTACCGCGCCTGCTGATCCGCGGTACCCGCCAAGCGCAACAGGTTCAGATACACGAAGTGGCTGTGTGGAATCTGCGCGATATTCGGGTCGGCGACCGCCAGAATGCGCACCACCTCCGCCACCGCACTCGGCGGCAGATCCGCGCCCCCGAATGCCGCGGGCACGGTGATTGCCAGCAACCCACTCGCCGCCAGTCGATCCACTTCGGCGAATGGCAACTCCCGGCCGCGATCACGCGCCGCCGCGCCGTCGGCAAACCCCCAAGAAAGCTGTGCCGCAACCGAATACGCGTGTGCGGCGGATTCGATCCGGTCGGCGACGACGGCGGTCATCGGTGCCCCACAGTGGCGGGCGTACGTGCGGCCTCCAGTTCGCGAACCAGCGGCAACACCTTCGCGCCGAAGTACTCGACCTCCTCCTGGAAGTGCAGGAAACCGGCCAGAATCAGGTCGACGCCGAGTTCCTTGTAGGCCACGATGCGCTCGGCGACCTGTTCGGGTGTGCCGATCAGCTTGGTACGGAATCCGTCGTTGTACTGCACGAGATCTTCGAACGTCGAATCCGCCCACATCCCCTTGCGGTCCTTCGATGACGCACCGGCTTGTTGCACCGCGTCCCGGAAGCCTTCCACCGCAGGCTTATTCGCCTTCTCGATGATTTCGCGCAAGGTATCGCGGGCTTCCTTCTCGGTATCGCGAGCAATGATGAAACCGTTCAGACCGAATTTGACCTCGCGCTGATTCGCCTGGGCGATACTGCGCAGCTCATCCAATTGTTCGGTGACGCCGTCGAAATCCTTGCCGTTGGAGAAGTACCAGTCGGCGTAGCGGCCACCATTGCGGCGCGCCGCGGTCGAGTTACCACCCTGGAACAGTTCGGGATTCGGACGTTCGGGGGTGTTCAGCGGCTTGGGCTTCAGCGTGAAATCGCGGATGCGATAGAAATCGCCACCGTAGTTGACATCATCCTCTGTCCAGATCTTGCGGATCACCTCGAGGAATTCGGCGCTGCGGCGGTACCGTTCGTCGTGCTCCAGCCACGGCTCGCCGAGGGCGGTGAATTCCCCTGCGAACCAACCGGATACGACATTGATGGCGAACCGGCCGTTGGAGAGGTGATCGGCGGTGGCACCGAATTTGGCCAGTACGGCCGGGTGCCAGAGTCCGGGATGGATCGCGGCGATCACCTTGAGCCGCTCGGTCGCACCGAGCAGCGCGAGACTGAACGAGGTGGACTCGTGCTGGTATTCCGCACCGTAGGAGGCTGTATAGCGGACCTGGGACAGCGCGTAATCGAACCCGTTGTTCTCCGCGGTTTGCGCCAACTTCTTGTTGTATTCGAAGTCCCAGCTGGTGCGTTGTTCGATATCACTGGTGACCAGCCCCCCGCTGACATTCGGCACCCAGTAGGCGAACCGGATCTGATCGGCGATGTGCTCTGTGGTCATACTTACTCCATTGGTGTCGGGGAACCGTCTATCGCCAGGAAGGGGCGCACCAAGCGCCCCTTCCACTCCAGCACCGCAAGCCCACCGACAGGAGGGTTTGAATCTGTGCGATCGGATGGGTGTAGCGATCAGGCGTTGGCGAGGCTGTAACCGGATCGGCTGAATCGACCGGCCGGTGTGAACCGTCCGAGCAGTGCCTCGGCATCCGCACCGGTGACCTGGGCGATGAATTCGGCGGCCGCTTCGAGCGAATCGACACCGAGGAATGGCTGCGGGCCGTGCAGCAGTCCGACGAGTGCGTTCGCGAAGCGCTGATCGACCGCGGCCGCGGCGAAGAGCTGATTGCCGATATCGGCCAATTCCGGATCGCCGAGGAACAAGCGGGTGACCTTATTCGCCGCATCCCCGCGCGCGGCAAGGAATGCGGCGTACTGTGCGCTGATCCAGTCCGCGTCGAACGGTCCCTCGTGCACGGCGGCCGCCGCGACCAGTCGTTGCGCCTGGATAAGTCCGCTCTGCGCGCCCTGCCCTGCGATCGGGTCGTAGGCGGCCGAGGTATCACCGAGCGAGGCAACGACATGACCACCGGCGGTCTGCCCGACGCCGGACCGGACCACCGGCCGGACCGCGCCCTTGAGCCAGGAATGCGGATCCTCGGCGATCACCCGGGTTTCGAGCACCTCGGGCAGATCCCAATCGATGAAATCGCGGTACAGATCCTGCACGATCCGATGCGCCGATTCGGCCGAATCCGCTGCGGCGAAACGACTTTCCCATTCACTGCCCGGCCGCGCCCAGCCGAGGAATGCCCAGCTCGGACCCGCGTCCTTGTGCAGATACGGTCCCCACCAGCCCTCGCCCTGCCCGGCGAAGATGGAGAAGCCGCTGTGCGCACCACCGGCCCGACTGCGGTGCGCGAAAACGCTTTCGTCATGGCCGATCCCGGTCACGGTGACGGTAAGCAGTGACCGTTGTGGAGATTCGTAAGGGGTGCGTGCATGATCGATCGGGAACAGGTCGGACAAGCCGCCGCGCCCGGTGGCCACCAGCGTGAGATCCGCGGCCGCGGCGATAGTGTCGAGTTTATCGGGCGTCACCTGCTCGACGACGAAACGTCCGCCGCGTTCCAGGAATGCGGTGAGCCGTTCGTCGGCCTTCAAACGGGTATCGACCGCAACCCCGACATATCCGTCGAAATGACCGTCGAATTGGATCAATTCCTCGCGCTCGGGTCCGGCAATGCGCACGCTCAGCCCGGTGTGCCGGGGTGCGCGACCGGTGTAGGTATCCAGACCGAGCGCGGATTCGGCCTGTTGGGTCTCCCCGAATTCGAGTGCGGTGCCGGTGGCCGGTACATCGTCGCGCAACGAACGCTGATCGCGGTCGCTGTAGAGCGTGACGTCGAATCCGGCGTCGAGTAATCCAAGAGCCGCAGTGACGCCGGTTTGACCGGCACCGATTACCGCGGCCGAACGTGTGGAGCGGGTATTCTGCGATGTCATGCCAATCATGGTCCGTCTCCCGCAGCGATGATTGCAGTGTTGCGATCATCGAGAATCAATGGGGTGACCTGGAATTCGCGATCGCGCCGAACGCGTCCGATCGTGGCTGCCATAGGATTTCAGCCATGTCGTTCACTGTTGCCGAACTGACCGGTGACCGGTCCGAACAGTACCGTCAGCTCGTCGCGCAAGCCGAGGCGCTGGTCGCGGGCGAGACCGACCGGATCGCGAATGCCGCGAATCTGGCCGCGCTGGTCTTCCACGCGCTGACCGAGGTGAATTGGGTCGGATTCTATTTCTACGACGGACAGGAATTGGTGGTCGGCCCCTTCCAGGGCAAACCGGCCTGCGTGCGCATCGCCATCGGCAAGGGCGTCTGCGGCACCGCCGCCGAGACCCGGGAGACCCGTTTGGTGCCCGACGTGCACGCCTTTCCCGGACATATCGCCTGTGATGCCGATACTCGCTCCGAAATCGTGGTTCCGCTGGTACGCGACGATATCCTCGTCGGCGTCTTCGATCTCGACAGCCCACAACCGAACCGCTTCGACGATATCGACAGGAAAGGCCTGGAATCCATCGCCCAGGCCTTCCTGAATTCGCTCGATTAAGTGGCCGCGACGGAGGCGCCCGGCCTCGATTCGGCATCGGGCAATGCCGTCGATAATGAACCACCAAGGCGATATCGTGCGCCGCGGTGCTCTTGCGGCAGCCGATCTCCTTTGTCGAACAAGGCATTTCGCAGGGTGCCCGGTGTGTAGTCCGCAGCGTAGGCGCCACGCTCGGTCAGCACCGGAACCACATAGCGGACAATATCTTCGAAGCTTCCAGGGGTAATTGCGTAGGCCAAATTGAAGCCGTCCAGGTCGGTTTCGGCGACCCAGTCCTGGAGTTGATCGGCGACGGTAGCACCTGAGCCGACGAATACCGGCCCCATCCCGCCGATCCCGGCCCAGCGACCGATATCGCGAACGGTCCATTCACGGCCGTCGTCGTCGAATTCCTGGAAGGCGGCCACGGCGGACTGGATGGCATTGCTCTGCACCTGGCCGATCGGATCGTCCAGGGCGTAACCCGACAGATCGATGCCCATCCACCCGGACATGAAGACCAGCCCGCCCTCGACGCTGGCGTAGGACAGGTACTCCTCGTATTTGGCGTGTGCCGCCTCGCCGGTCGCGTCGGTAATGATCGTGGCCAGTGCGTAGATCCGGGCCGAATACCGATCCCGTCCCGCCGCCTCGAGTGCGTCACGGATGCGAGAAACAGTCTGTGCCAGAATACGTTTCGAAGGCCCGGCGACGAATATCGCCTCCGCATTCTCGGCAGCGAAGCGCACACCGCGCGGTGACGCACCGGCCTGATAGATCACCGGCGTCCGCTGCGGCGACGGCTCCGCGAGATGGATGCCAGGCACCTGATAGTGCGTGCCCCGATGGCCGATGTGATGCACTTTCGCAGGGTCGACGTAGATGCCCTGCGCGGCATCACGAACCACCGCGTCGTCCTCCCAGGAGCCCTCCCACAGCTTGTACAGGACCTCCAGGTATTCATCGGCCTGGTTGTAGCGCTCGTCGTGGTCCAGCTGGTCGTCGGCACCGAAATTCCTTGCGGCCGAAGGCAAGTAGCCGGTCACGACGTTCCAGCCGATGCGGCCGTTGGTGAGGTGATCGAGGGTGGAGAGTCGACGCGCGAACGGATAGGGGTGTTCGAAGCCGGTGCCGGTGGTGATGCCGAAGCCGAGATGTTCGGTGACCGCGGCCATAGCCGAGACCAGCAGCAACGGGTCGGCCACCGGAATCTGAGCGCCCTGGCGCAGCGCGGCAATGTCGTTGCCGCCGTATACGTCGTAGGTCCCGAGTACGTCGGCGATGAAGATGCCGTCGAAACGGCCCTGCTCCAACAGCTTCGCCAATTCGGTCCAGTAGCTCAGTTCCTTGTACCGGTGCGACTGGTCCTCGGGATGTCGCCACAGACCCGGTGATTGGTGCGCGACACAGTTCATGTCGAAGGCATTGAAGCGAATGCGGCGTGTCACTGCTGGTCTCCCGTCGCGGGCTTGCGCTCACCCGCGCTCCAAGCGAACGGCAGTTGCGTGCCGTTCAGCAGATAATCACCGATTGCCCTTGCCTTTTGGATGGCCGGATTGTGCACCGAGATGGTGCGGGCATTGCGCCAGTGCCGATCCAGTCGCAGGCGCTCGGAGACGACCGACGCACCGCCTACCTCGAACAGCAATGTGGTGGCGGGCAATACGAGATCGATGACCGCGAGTTGTGCCTGTGCGGCGGCGAGTTCCGCTGCCACGATGGACTCTTCGTCCTGTGCACCGCCCGCGAGCACCTTGTCGAGCACATCGGCCACGGCGAGCACGGTCGCCTCGGCGGCGAATGCGGCGGCGGAAAGCCGTCCGATCACCTGTTGCACCAACGGATCCTGGCGTGGCAGGTCGGCGGCCGAATGGGTGTAGCCCCGGGTGCGCGCCGCCACCCACTCGCGGGCATCGCGCTCGGCTCGCTTCGCGATACCGGCGAGCACCGACAGCTGGACCAACTGCAGGTAGGAGGTCGCATAGGTCGGTCCGGGCGCGCCGTAGCCGGGCCCGAGAACGCGCTCCGGCTCGACCGCGACATCGGTGAATTCCGTTGTGCCGCTTGCGGTCAGCCGCTGACCGAAGCCGTCCCAGTCGTCGTGCTGGCGGACGCCGTCGGCATTCGCATCGACGAGCACGCCTACCCGCTCACCGTCGCGATCGGCCGCCGCGAGGATGTAGTCCGCGTAGAGCGAACCGGTGCTGTAGTACTTGGTGCCGTTGAGAAGCCAGCGATCGCCATCCTTGGTCAGCCGCGTGCGGTAATGGTCGACAGCCCCGATGCCCGGCTCGGTGATCGCATTGCCGACGAGCGTGCCACCGGCCGCGGCACGCAGCCAATGCTCACGGTTCTCCCCCGACTCGGCGAGCAACTGGTCCTCGACGAAGGAGAAGTGCACCCGCAATGCCTGCGGCAGATTCGATTCGGCGGCCGCCAATTCGATGAGCAACCGGAACAACTGTCGCACCGTGACGCCGTAACCGCCGAATTCGACCGGCACCCGCAACGCACCGAATTTGGCCTCGCGCAGCCAGCCCACCTCCTCGAAGGGCAGCCGACGATCGATCTCGCGCTCGACCGCGCCTTGCGCGATGCGGTCGAAGATCGGCCCGAAGATCGCATCCAGGTCGGAGTCTGTGGTGGATTTCGCCTCGATGGATGTCATCACCCCACGATCGCGCGGAGATGCCGTCAGCTCACCAGTTATCCGCACTGCGATCTAAACGCGCTGGCAGGAGGTAAGAACCACACAGATTCCAACCGGTGACACGGCTCGGCGACGCTGGCAGCATCGCGGTTGTCCGTGCCCGAAAGCGGCATCCGAACCGGCGAGGAGCAGTTGTCGATGTCACTGTCGTTCCATTGGTTTCTGCCCACCTACGGCGATTCGCGTGGCCTGATCGCCGGTGGTCACGGCACTTCGATGTCCGGTGACCGCCCGGCATCGCTGCGCTACCTCAACCAAATCGGCGCGGCGGCCGAGGACAACGGTTTCGAGGCGGTGCTCACCCCGACCGGCGCCTGGTGCGAGGACGCCTGGCTGACCACCGCCATGCTCGTCGAAACCACCGAAACACTGAAATTCCTGGTGGCGTTCCGCCCCGGACTGCTCAGCCCGACGCTGGCCGCCCAGATGGCCGGGACCTATCAGCGCCATTCCCGCGGCCGCCTACTGTTGAATGTGGTGACCGGCGGCGAACCACACGAACAACAGGCCTACGGTGATTTCCTCGATAAGGAGCAGCGCTACGCACGCACCGCCGAATTCCTGCACGTGGTGCGCGAGCTGTGGGAGTCCCGCGAACCGGTCAGCTTCGAGGGCACCCATATTCAGATCCGCGACGCCCTGCTCAACAACCATCCGGACCCGATCCCGCCGGTCTTCTTCGGCGGCTCCTCCGGCCCCGCCGGACCGGTCGCGGCCCGCTATGCCGACACCTACCTCACCTGGGGTGAACGGCCCGCCGCGGTCGGCAAGAAACTCGATTGGATCCGCGGGCTCGCCGCCGCTGAAAGCCGAGAACTCAGCTACGGCCTGCGCATTCACGTCATCAGCCGCGACACCTCCGAAGCGGCCTGGGCCGTCGCCGATCGACTGCTGTCCGGCCTAGACCCCGCCGAAATCGCCCGTGTGCAGGCCAGTCTCGCGCGCAGCGAATCCGAGGGCCAGCGCCGCATGCTCGATCTGCACGGCGGCCGCACCGACCGTCTGGAGATCGCGCCGAACCTCTGGGCGGGCGTCGGTCTGGTCCGCGGCGGGGCGGGCACCGCCCTGGTCGGCTCACACGAAGAGGTCGCCGACCGGCTGATCGAGTACGCCGAGCTCGGCATCACCCACTTCATCCTCTCCGGCTACCCCCACATCGAAGAGGCCTACTGGTTCGGCGAGGGCGTGCTGCCCATCCTGGAACGCCGCGGCCTGTGGACGCACCCGAACCGCACCGAATCAGGACCGGTAGCAACGCCTTTCGCCACCGCCACGCACTAGCGGGTACCGTCCGGCGTTCTGTGGCGTGCCGCCGTCGGTGATCACGGCGGGGCAGTGGTAGGCGGCGCCGAGCATCAGGCCCGTTGGGCGAAGAGCTGGTCCGACCAGGGCAGGTCGATGCCGGTCTCGGCGGCTTCGCCGTCTTGACGCTGCTCTCTGCGCCGGTTCTGGGCTCGGCCCGCGATCCGCTGGTCCGAGCTCACCGCCCTGGGCATTCACTCGGGGCCGGCTCGCCGCGCAAACGTCCGTCGATCCAGCCGATCTCCCCGGGAAAGCCGGTGAACAGGGCGATGACGTGCTCGCCGGGTTCGGTGCGGTGCACGGCGGGGACGCCGCGCGCGCATTGGTCACGGTAGAGATCGTCACCGTTCTCGTGCGGGATCCAGAAGTCGCTTGCGGCGTGATAGATGTAGAGCGGCGCACCCGATTTACGGCCGGTCAGGCTGAGCTGCCCGAAGATTCGATCCGCGATACCGCTGGTCAGCGGGGCACTGATATTGGCGGCGACATCGATCGGAACGCCGACCACGCCGAGCGGGCCGTTGCTGTCACCACAGGTGTCCTTGATCGGCGAGGTCGCCGCCCACTGGGCCAGATGATTCAAATAGCCGAGAATCTCCGGATGCTCCCGGCTCATCGCCAACGCGACAACCAGCAGAATGCCGGATGCGGAGTTTCCGTTGAAGCGGCTGGCGACCATTCGATAGTCGGTCACGAGTCCACCCATGGCCGCCCCGACCAGCACACCCGACAGTTCCGGCGCGTACTCGTCGAGCAGCATGGCGGCCGCATACGATGCGATCGCGCCACCGGAATATCCGGTAATCGCGAAACGACTGTCCGTGAACTCCGTCGGCAGCATGTGGCGCACCGCGCGAATCGAATCCAGCAGCACATGCCCGGCGACCTTCGGTTCGGCGTAGGCCATCCACGGACCCTCGTGATCGGGAATCAGCACCGCGTAGCCGCGGCTGAGGCCCCAGGCTGTGTTCGGCGGAAACAGATCACCCACATTGAACTTGCTGTGCAACCCGTGCGCCATCGCGTAGCTCGGCGTGCAGCTGAGTCCGAGCGAATTGATCGGCAGGGCATTCACCAACACCGGCCGATCCCCCGGACCCGTCCATGCGGCGGCGGGAATCACCAATGTCGCGGTCCCGAAGGATGGCACACCGGATGCGTCCGTCGTCCGGAACTTCAGCAGGATCGCACGCTGTATCGGCGAAATCGCCAGTGGTGCGGAAGTCGCTGTCACATCACGCCACTCGACGATATCGCCGGGAGCTAGACCATCGAGCCCATCCGGCCACGCGTCGAACATCCGATCCCCCGACGGCGCGGACCGCACTGCCTGCCACAACGCCGCCAAGTCCGCGGGCACCTCACCGGACGGCGGTGACGCGGCAGGCGGAAACGATGGCGCGGGGATATGTGCGTCGATCCACCGCTGCGGATCGGACGGGCCGGGCGACACCGGCGCGGCTGGGCCTCCGGTCGGGTCGGCGTGTGCCGGCGCCGGCCCCACCAGCAGCGAGCAACCCAACGTGCTCGCGACGACGACAGCTCGGAGACTCGACATCTGACACCTTCCGAATTCGACACCCCCGACGGGGGCCAGACTATGTCCCGGTGGAATCACAGCTCGGATCTGTTTGGATTTGTCACGACTGAGCCCGCCCGACATGCTGGCCGAACCCAAAATTTCGAAAACCACTGGCGCACAAGCAACCTTCGATGATCCCCCGGCTCTGCCGCGACATCCGATGCACTGCCGATCACAGATGCTGGTCAGCCGCGTATCGTTCTTGGTGCAGTGGTCCGCGATGACCTATGCCCCGGCACTAGGAAGCTCATGGACATCGTAAGAGCGCCGCAGCCGCAATACCGGCAGGCACGCTTGGCCGACATCGAAGATATCGCGGCCATCGAGGCCGAGGTGTTCGCCGAGCCGTACCTGTATCTGATGCTGCGACAGCTCTACGACCTGCATGGATCCGATTGGCTGGTCGCTGAGCTGGACGGCCGGGTGATCGGCTATGCGCTGACGCTCCATAAGGCGGGCCGGGCGCTGCTGTTCACGTTCGCGGTGGCCGAGCAACACCGGGGCAAAGGCTACGGTCCCGCCCTGCTGCACCAGATGCTGCAGCAGTGCCGGACAGATGGAGCCGAGGTCGTTTATCTGACGGTACGGCCCGACAACCAGCCGGCCGCGGACTTGTTCAAGCGGGCTGGGTTCGAATTCGTCGAACATGATGACCAGTATTTCGGGCCAGGTGAACCGCGAGGTGTGTTCGAGTACCGATTGCGTAGCCGACACCTGGACTCCTGACCGTCAACATCACAATTCGCTCGAGCGCTCAACTAGAACCTGTTACAGTCTGCCGACTCGAGGCACTCTCCTATGCCTCACATCGGAAGGTTTTCGCTCATGTACGACCGACGCCCCTCGGCCAACACCGGCGTTCGCCAAGGGATGAATCGCCGGAAATTCTTGGCGGGCACTGCAATTGCCGCCGGGGCGATGGCGCTCAGCCCGGCCGCGTGGACCGCGAAGGCGTCGGCGGCACCCATCGGCAACGGGGATCACGTGCCGAATCTGATCATCGGCAGCGGCTACGGCGGCGCGGTCGCCGCGCTGCGCCTGTGCCAGGCGGGCAAGCAGGTGGCGATGATCGAGATGGGACAGAACTGGACCACACCCGGCTCGGACGGAAAAGTGTTCTGCACCATGCTCGATCCCGACGAGCGCTCCTATTGGTTCCGGACCAGAACCGAGCAGCCGGTCGGCTATTTCGTCGGGGCGGATATCAACCGGGACATCAGCCCGAGCGACGCCGGTGTGCTCGATTCGGAGCATTTCGCGGCGACCAGGGTGTATCAGGGCCGTGGGGTCGGCGGCGGCTCGCTGGTCAACGGCGGCATGGCTCCGCTGCCGAAACAGGACTACTTCCAACAGATCCTGCCATCGGTCGACGCGACGACGATGTACTCCACCTACTTCCCCCGGGCACAGTCCGCGCTCGGGGTCAACAATGTCGACTCGGCCTGGTTCGAATCCGCCGAATGCTACAAATACGCGCGGGTCAGTCGCACAACCGCCAACAAAGCAGGCTACACAACAACATTCGTGCCCAATGTCTACGACTTCAGCTATATGCAGAAGGAGCAGGCGAATACCGTTACCCGCTCGGCGCTGGCCGGCGAGGTGATCTATGGCAACAACTACGGAAAACGTTCGCTCGACAAGACTTATCTGGCGGTGGCCGCCGCGACCGGCAAGCTGAGCATCTCACCACTACACAAGGTCACCAGCGTGACACCGGCCGCGAGCGGCTACACGGTGGTCATCACACAGATCGATGTGCTCGGCAATACGGTGGCGACCAAAACCGTCACCGCGGACAAAGTCTTCTTCGCGGCGGGCAGCGTCGGCACCAGCAAACTGCTTGTCACCATGAAGGCGCTGGGAAAGCTGCCCAACCTGGCCGATTCGGTCGGCGCGGGCTGGGGCAACAACGGCAATGTGATGGTCGGGCGCGCCGGACTGGATTTGTCCGGCGAGCTCCAATCCGCGATTCCCTGTATGGGCATCGACAACTGGGCCGATGCGAATGGTCCGGTATTCGCCGAAATCGCCCCGTTCCCAACGAGTACCGAGAACGGCGTGAATCTCTATCTGGCGATCACCAAGAACCCCAACCGCGCCGAGTTCACCTACAACTCCGCCACCGGCGGGGTGGATCTGTCCTGGCAGGCGTCGTACACCCAGCCTTCGATCGATGCGGCGAAACGCGTCTTCGATGCCATCAATTCCAAGGCGGGCACGGTTTATCGGTCTGATCTGTTCGGCGTCTACAAGGTCTGGGGCGACGACTTCGTCTACCACCCCCTCGGCGGCTGCCTGCTCGGACAGGCCACCGATAACTACGGCCGACTCAACGGCTACTCCGGGCTATACGTCATCGACGGATCGCTGATTCCGGGCAGCACCGGCGTCAACCCCTTCCTGACAATTACCGGTCTCGCGGAACGCAATATCGAAAAGATCATCGCCACCGACCTGGCATGACACTCGGCCGGTCCGTGCGGGGTCGGTTAGCTTACTTCCCCGTCCGGATCGGACCAGGCGTCATCGATCGGCCAACCCGCGGCCAGCAACTGCGCTCGGACGCGCGCGATATCGGATTCGAGCGGCATCTCATTGGTCAGTTTGGTGATGAGCACGCCGATATCGACCCGGTCAGCTGGTATGGCACCTTGCTGAATGAGCTCATCCGCCACCTGCCGCACCTCCGCTTCGGGCAGCCTCCGCGACAATAGAGCCAGCAGCGGCACATAGTCCGGAGCCGGCACGCCGTGCGGATATCCGGCACGCAACCACGCGACGATTCTGGTGAGGAGATCGGATAGGGCCATAATCCTCCGATCAGATGGGTGACCGACCTGGTTCGCGCCTACCTGCCACCTTCGGCCGCCAAATATCTTGCCGCGCTATCGGATTCGGACCGAGACAACTCTCTCGCCCAGAACGCGTCGCTGTCCTGGTCCAACGGGCAAATCCACCGTCGCCTGGCGTTCGGGTTCGAACATGACGGCGTACGGTCGTATCCGCAACATTGCCACACGATCGGCGGCAAGGGCCGACTGCACAGCCGACTACGAGTGCTGACGACTCCGCGGAAGCTCCGTATCGCTCGAAGGGATGGCGAGCGCCGAAGTCGCGATGGTCGGGGCCGGATCGCGTTCACCATCGGTGGGAAGGTTCGGGCGACGGTCCTGAACGAGTATTGGAATACCGCCTCACCGAGGACCTAGCTGTTCGGAATTTGCGTGAACCGATGATCTGGCACCCCGCACCACGGTCGACCATGCTCACCGACGCCCACCCACCCCCGGGTGACGCAGCGAGCGCCAGAGCATCCCATGAGCCGGACGTGCACCTCCGGGTAAACCTGCGCGGAGTGATCCTGGACTTCATCGCACGGGCCAGCGCCGCCGAGCAGTTCATCGAGGACCACAAGACCCACCACTATGTCGACGCCGTTTCGGTAATCCCGGGCGACGGGCGTGGCCTGCCGCGGCTCCCAAACGAGGAGTTATACGTCGGGCCCTAGAACCGGCCGGCCCGTCCACCAGAGAATGAGTTCTGCATGATGTGACCCGAACTCCACATCGGCTGGAGCATTGACGACGCGGGATGGACTCTATTGCTGCGGCAAGCCCCAGCAGGGGTAATCACGGCCGGCGTCGACAAGGCCGACGCTCTGCGGTGTTCGGCAGATGACGTGCGGTTTGTGGCGATAATCCACCACCAAGTGCGAAGTCGCAGCCTTGTCGCCCGTGAACGTCTGATGGCATTGGGAACAATGGCACACGTTGTGCGCACTCAATGGCCACCAGCACCGGCATCCCCGGCATTTCACCGTCTCCGGCGATCTCGTCTTCATGATCACTCACCCACTCGCACAACCCGGATGCGGTCCGCCATCGCCACTTCGGTCGTACCCGCACCGAGCGGCGGCACACCTTCATCCTCGACCCGCCGAAAAGACCATCCTGCCACGGCATCGTCTCACCCACTTGTCACCCGAACACGAGGAGACCCCTTCCGAGCACTTGGAAGGGGTCTCCTTGTCAACCCAATCGAATCGTTCCGCACTGGACCGAACCAGCCCGGCCACAACCACTTTCACGATCTGCTCAGATAACCACACGGCGATCGTTGTCATCGTGGATCCGGCGACGGGAACTCTTACCGGTCCGATCTCAGCCCGTTACGTACGTCTCGAACTCGAGGCCCCAGCCCGGTCGAGCACTGCGGACCGATGCCGTAGCAACTACGCCGCCGCAACGCGACCGTCGGTGGGCGAGTGCCGATCTCTCAGCAGCTGGCGGGTGCGGGCTCGCCGAGCATCCGGGCGTTCAGCCAGGTCATTACTTCTGGTGCGCCGATCAATGCGGCCGACAGATGCTCGAACGCGGGCACTCGCAGCGTCTGCACCGGCACCCCGGCCGCACACCAGCGGCTGTCGACGTGGTCGATCGCGTCGATCGGAATCAGGGGGTCGGTCGGCGAATGCCATTCGAACACCGGTATTTCCGGCACATCATTGTAGAATTCCAGGCTGTTCTCCCTCAATACCGCCCGAGCTTCAGGGAGGGCAGCGGTAGGGCTGCTGGCGAGGAATTCGCCGGCGCTGCCGCCGACACCGGTGACGAGGATCTGGTTGGTGCAGCTGTTGGCCATGGCGTCCCGGACCGCCAGGCCGCGCTTATTGAGATACGCGCTGACCGGTATCCGCTGCGGGTATTCCCGCTCCAGACCGATCGCCGCCGCCATGGCAAGCCCGAAGGCCGGATGCGTCTCCATGCCCACCGCCTCCGCCATTACCTCCATGTTCATCGGGGCGCCGCCGATGGCCGCGCCCGCAAGCTCCAGTTCCGGCGCGTACGACGGCTGCAGCGCCGCCGCCCATCCGGTGGCCATGCCGCCGCCGGAGTAACCGGCCAGCACCACCCGGCTGTGCTGCACGGCGAGTTCGGGCAGGCGTTTCACCGCCCTGACACCGTCCAATACGATCTTGCCGCCCAAACGCGCAGCCCCGAAAGCGAAGTTCGGGCCGAGATGATCCGGCAGCGCGACACTCCAGCCCTGCGCCAGCGCCGTGTTCAAAATCGACGCCGTGGTAACCAGATTCGGATCGCCGCTGTACAGCTGGTGCGATACCGAGCAGGCGGTGCCAAGAGCATTGATGAAGTGCTGAAACGACAGCAGCGGCCCGTCGGGCTGATGGCCGATGGGGGTAAGGATCGTGGTGGTCGCCGCTATCGGCGCGCCCTGCGAGTTGGTCGACCGGAATTTCACCAGCGTGACGGTGGCGCCGGGGAAGAGGAGCACCGGCGGCAGCGGACGCACGTCGAGCACATCACCGGGCCGGTGCGCCGCCAGATCCGCCGGTGCGGCGTAGAAGGGGTCCGGATCGGGCTCCGGGTACACCGGTTGGGCGGTTGCCGTTGTCGCCAGCAGTAGCCCGAATGCCACGCTACCGAGCGCAGTCAGGACCTTTACTGAACCGCTGCGCCCGCGGCGAGGAAAGCGAAGAAACCGACGAGTCAAGACCATGACCTCCATGAGTAGTTCACGGAATTCGTTTGACCAGCAAGTTCGAGCTCACGTGCACCTTATCGGACGATGATCTGAAAACGGACGAAAGACGAGAAGACTCTGATCTTGACCGAACCACACGCTGCCCACCGACCCACCACCGATCCGAGCCGACAGCGGCGGCGCGGAAACGTCCCCGGCGGCTATGCGGTCAAGGTGTGGGCACCGTAGGCCGATAGATCATCAACGGAGATCGACGCCGCCGTACCGCAGACGCTGCGCGCCGAATCCGTTGATACAGCTACGGGTTCGGCATTGCGCTGGTTCGCCGAAGCTGACGCAGTGCCGGCGCGCTCGCGAGTAATGGGGAGGGCTCGCACGTTTGCACAGAATTAACGTAAAGAGCACACGATCGCGGCCGACTGCACCCCGCCGACCACTAGGCTCAATGACACGTCTTCGACACGGAGGTCGGCGTCACCGCAAGAGCGGAGCGGCTCGAACGGTTCTCATCGCCCACAGATATCGACAGACCATCAATGTGGCGCGGCACCATCACCGCCGGTTGAGCTGAATCGGCAGTCTGTCCTGAAACCCAGCGACAACGCGGAGACCCCATGCCCCATGCCGACCTGAAACCCGCCCGCCACCTCGACGTCCGCATCATGACACCAGGCCAAATCGCCTCCTGCACATCCGCTGAACCAGCGATACCGTCGCAAAGAATTCCGCTATCGGGTGAGAACGGGCCATCCCGGCAACTCAGTTCGCTCGACGTCCTACTGCTCGATGCCGAATCACCCACCATGCTGCTCCACGTCGGGTCGGTCACACTGCTGGAACCACCCACCACAGGTCGCGCACTGGACGTCACCGTACTGCGGCGGTTGATCGCGAGCCGACTACACCTGGTCGCACCCCTGAGGTGGCGACTGCGCACCGTCCCGCTCGGGCTGGACCTCCCCTATTGGGAAGACAGCGACACCATCGACCTCGGATATCACGTGCGCGATGCGCGCCTCCCCGAAGGCTCGACCGATATGGCGCTGGCCGATCTCGCCGCACGTCTGCACGCGCAGCCGCTCGACCGAAATCGACCACTATGGGAATGCCACCTGATCTCGGGATTGACCGACGGCCGCCAAGCCATCTACACCAAGGTCCATCACGCCCTGATCGATGGCGTGTCGGGGGCCGAGGTCATGGCCGCGCTCTTCGATATCGTGCCCGACTCCCAGCCGCCACCGCCACCGCCCGACGGGCTCCGTTTGGGACGAACGCCCAATCCCGCCGAAATACTCGGCCGCGGCATCGCACACACGATGACCCGCCAAACCGATCGGATGCGCCTGCCCATGCGCCTGGGACCGATGCTGCCGAACGCACTCGCCGACATGCGCAAAGCCAATCCCACGCTGCCGAGCAACCGCCCCAACGGCACCGACCGGTCCTTCGCCTTCGTCTCGCTCTCACTCGACACTGTCAAACAGGTCAAGAACAGCTTCGGCGGCACCGTCAACGACGTGGTAATGACTTTGTGCACCACCGCATTTCGCCGCTGGCTACACGACCACGACACACTGGCCGACGACCCGGCCATGGCCGCGATCCCGGTATCAGTGCGCACCCAAGAGCAACTCGGCACCGCGGGCAACCAGTTCTCCATCATGCTGTGCGAACTACCGATCGGCGAACCCGACCCACAACACCGCATGAAACTCACCCACGCCGCCATGCTGGCCGCCAAGGACCACTTCCACGCCACCCCACCGGCCCTGCTGCATTACGCCACAGCGGCCCTCCCCCAGATCCTGCACGGCCTGGCCACCCGCCTACTCCTGCGCGTCGCCGCCCCCGCACTACCCCTGGCCAACATGGTCATTTCCAACGTGCCCGGCCCGCAGATACCGTTGTACGCCGCAGGAATTCGGGTGGCCGGAAGCTACCCCATCTCCGTACTCACCGACCTGTCCGGCCCACTCAACATCACCGTCATGTCCTACAACGGCCACCTCGACTTCGGCATCCTCGCCAGCACCGACACCATCCCGGACGTCTGGAACATCGCCACCTACCTACAGGATGCACTCACCGAGCTGGTTCAATAGCCGCCCAGCCGCAGCAGCGGCTCATGGCTACCGTCTCCGCAGGTCGATCTCTGGGGTCAGCGCATGCGTCCTCCCCCGACTCGACCACCCCACCGATCCACGAGGCTCGCGGTCAGATGGTGCTTCCGCCGTCGGCGAGTAGCGTGCTGCCCGTCATGAAGGCCGAGAGGTCGGATGCGCAGAACAGCACGACTCGGGCGATGTCGTCGGGAACGCCGATACGTCCGATCGGTCCGTTGAGCATCAAGGGGGTGGGCGGGGTAACGCTGTCGGCAACCGGAGCGGTGGCCGCGGCCATCTTCATATTGCCCTCCGTGGGGACGAAACTCGGCGCGACTCCGAGCACTCGGATGCCCAGCGACGCGAGTTCGAGTGCCAGCTCGCGGGTGAGGCCGCGCACAGCGTGCTTGGAGCTTACATAGGCGGCCAAACCCGGTGCGCTACCACGGAATCCGGCGGTCGAGACGATGTTCACGATGACGCCGCCAGTACCCGCATCGGATATGCGCCGCGCTGCCTCGCGTGCGCCGAGGAAGACGCCGCGCGCGTTCACGGCGAATACCTTCTCCCAATCCTGCTCGCCCATCTCGAGCAGCGGGATGCTCGGGAAGACGCCGGCGTTGTTCACCCAGATCTCCAGGCCGCCCAGCTCCGCGACCGCACGGTCGGCCGCCGCCGCCACGGAGGCCGCGTCGGTCACGTCCATGGCAGCGCCGATCACGTGCACGCCGTGCGCTCGTGCCAGCTGCTCGGCGGTGGCTACGGCCAGCTCTTCGTCGATGTCGCCGATCAGGACGTCGGCGCCGGCCTCAGCCAAGCGCAGCGCGATCGCCTTGCCCAGCCCACGAGCACCTCCGGTCACGACCGCCCGCCGGCCCCGCAACGAGACGAGGTCGGCGAGAGATTTGCTCGATACGTCCGCGATGGACATACATGGCCTCCTGTAGCTGCACCGAGTCGACACCTTCGCAGTAAAAGTAACCATGGTGGTAACTTTTTGCAATACTAGACTACGGCGATCGAGAGACTCTGCCCCCGAGAACTGACGAAGGACGCTCGTGACCCCTCCCGCGCAGGCCGATAATCCCGCCGAACAGACTCGGCCGGGGCGGCGCCGCCGCGGCCCGAACGCGGCCACCCCGGCGCGGCGCGCGCAGATCGTTCGCGCCGCACTGGAGAGCTTCGCCCAGCACGGCTACGAGCGCGCCTCCCTGCGCGACATCGCCGCGCGGGCACAGGTGACGCATGCGGCGCTGCTGCGGCACTTCTCCGGCAAGGACGAGCTTCTCGTCGCCGCTTTGAACCAGCGGGACGAGGACGAGGAAAAACTGGCGGCACAGATCCTCGAGGCCGGTACGGCCGGGGAGAGCGTGCTGGGCGAAGTCCTCCGCGCCGAGTTCGACGACCCCGATTACCAGCGCAACTGGATGTCACTCGCTGTCGCGGCGACCGACCCCGCGCATCCGGCGCACGAGTTCTTCACAGGTCGCCGTGAGCGGCTGCGCGCACACCTGGCCAACAGCCCGCTGCCCACCGCCCACGACAGCGAGTACCTTTCGGCCGACGAGAAGGTCACCCTGGTGCTGGCGATGATCGATGGCCTGCGCATCCAATCCCTGCTCGACCCATCTCGCGAAACCCTCGGTCTGCTGGAGGTTTTCATGAAACTGGTGATCACGCCCCGGGACGACAGGCCTGGCGCCTGAGCCAACCAGTCGGCACCGCTCGCACCGGATCGAACTGGGGATCACGATCCGGGCGGCCAGCATGTCCGCCATCCCGCCGGTCGGCACCGACGGCGATGCCGCTGACATGGAACCGGTTGATGTTCCCGCAATCAGCTACTCGTCACCGACCGCTTCTCGCATTGGTGGCGCAAGGGCCACAGCCGACTCACGCGGCGGCAACGGTGTGCCGAAACGTCGCAGGTAGCGTTCGACGAACGCACGCAATTCGGCATGGCCCTGCTCGACCCCCACCGCACTTTCGTTACCGAGAATGCGCGCCGCCCCGGTAAGCAGCATCGACATCACCACCGGTGGAAACTCATCCAGGTCCATGCCGTACGCGCGCAGGACCAGGGTGACGGCGGCGGTCTCGATGTCACGCACCCGTTCCGCATACGCCTTGAGCTCGGCGCCGATCACCTTGCGATGGTTGGCCAATGCCATGAATTCGGTATTCAGCTGAATGAATCGGGAGTCGGCGTTGATCGACCACAAAGCCCGCAACGGATCCTCGTCGGTAAGCACTCGACGCACCCGAGCCAGCTCGCGCTCGGCGCCCGCACGCAGCACGTCGAGAAACAGGTCGTCCATCGTGGGGAAGTAGTAGTACAACAATGCGGGCTTCACCCCGGCCTTGGCCGCCACCCTGCGCGATGTCGCCGCGGCGTACCCCTCTTCGCGCATAATTTGAGCGGTCGCCTCCATGAGTCGGCTACGCGCTCCCGCATCCTTGCCGCTGGCCGCACGCTTGTTGGGCATCAGTGAAACCTCTCGAGAAGAACACCAATACAAGGCATTTCAAGGACATTCACGTCCCTTGACCGTTCACTTCGAGCCGTGGTAAGCATGCATCACCCTAACAGTTTGATCGATCGCTCAGTCTTCTGTCGACTGATCGAGCGCTCCACCCGCCACGAAAGGCCGGCGAGAAAATGACCGATCTGGCCGCAGTCGACTACTTCTCCGACCCCGCCGTCACCCAGAACCCCTACCCCTACCTGGAATACCTGCGTAGTCAGAACCCGGTGTTTCGCGAACCCCGCTACGGCGTCATCGCCGTCACCGGATACCAGGAAGTCATCGAGGTCTTCCGCGACACGGATACCTACTCCGCCGCCGTCTCCATCGGCGGCCCCTTCCCGCCGTTGCCCTTCGAACCCGAAGGCGACGACATCAGCGCCCAAATCGAAGAACACCGACACCAGTTCCCGATCAACGAGTTCATGGTGACGATGGATCCGCCGAACCACACGCGGACCCGGGCGCTGCTGAGCCGACTGATCACCCCCAAACGGCTGAAAGAGAACGAGGACTACATGTGGCAGCTGGTGGATCGCCAGCTCGACGAGTTCCTCGCGAACGGGCGGTGCGAATTCCTGGCCGAGTACGCCAAACCCTTCGCCACCCTCGTCATCGCCGACCTGCTCGGCGTCCCCGACGACGACCGCGACGAATTCCGCGCCACGCTGGCCGGGCACAAGACTCCAGGAAGCCGAGTGGGTGCGCTCGACGGCGAACCGGTGGGCACCAACCCGCTGCAGTGGCTGGACGACCAGTTCAGTGCCTACATCACCGACCGGCAGCGCACTCCGCGCGGGGACATCCTCAGCGTGTTGGCATCAACCACCTACCCCGACGGGACCAACCCCTCGGTCATCGAACTCGTCCGCCCCGCCACTTTCCTGTTCGCCGCCGGGCAGGAAACCGTCACCAAACTGCTCAGCTCCGCCGTTCGGGTGCTGGGCGAACGGCCCGACCTGCAACAGCGGGTTCGTGAGGATCGCAGCCTGATCGGTGGCTTCATCGAGGAATCGCTGCGCATGGAAAGCCCGACAAAAGTCGACTTCCGGCTCGTGAAAAAGACCACCACACTCGGCGGCGTCGACATCCCCGCGGGCACCGTGGTGATGCTGTGCCTGGGTGCCGCCAACCGCGACCCCCGCAAATTCGAGAATCCGGATCAATTCCACATCGACCGCCGTAATGCCCGCGAACACATCGCCTTCGGCCGCGGTATCCACACTTGCGCCGGCGCACCATTGGCCCGAGTCGAAGGCCAGGTCACCCTGAACCGTCTCCTCGACCGCGCCCACGACATCACCATCGATGACACCGCACACGGTCCAACCGGCGAGCGCACCTACAAATACGAACCCACCTTCCTGCTGCGTGGACTCCGCGAACTGCACATCACCTTCACACCCAGCGCGTAGAGAATCGAAGGAGCCGCCGTGGTCGAACGTCGCCGAGTACAAAGACCGCTACGCCTCCTACCGCTTCGAGCTGAGCGACGATGACGTACTGCTCATGTAGTGCCACACACAACCGTGGCCGATACCTCCTGCTGACCGGTGAGAAGCTGACCGCCCGGGAGGCCATGGAGTGGGGCGCGGTCGCGGAGGCGCATCCGAAAGACGAGCTCCTCGACCGCGCCTGGGACCGGCCCTGGACGCGCCGCCAATCGCGGACTGCACGTCCTTCGCCGAGTCTCGCTCGGCACTATCGCTATACGCGTCGCTGCCGCGACGGCTGTAGCAGGGGCATGGCACCGAAGGTGTATTGCTGCCAGAGCCGCCGGGAGGCCTCCTCCGGATACGGGGCAACGGTCGGCTTCGCATCGAGGAGCTGAACCAGCCGCCGGCCCGGCTCGTAAGCGGGCCAGCCCGGATCGCCCGTCGCGGCGAAGCGACCCCAGGTGGCGCGCATCCGGGCCGACAGCTCCAGCGCCTCGGCTGGGGGCTCGGGACCCAGCAGCAGTGGCCCGAGATGCGTTTCGTACGTACCGAACAGCAGCGTTTCGTCGAGTGCGTGGCATGCGCCGAAAGCCCCGCGCCTGTTGGGCGCCGCCCATGTGAGTTCATACATGTGAACACGTCCACCGGCGCCGGCCTGGGCATCCGCGAGATGTAGTGCGGGCATGCGGTATTGGTTGTCGGACTGCACCAGTTCGCACAACTGCGCAGCGGTGGCGTCCGGGAATGCCGCACGATAGGCCCGCTCGCTGCCGGGCCCCGGGCCGTAGAGCCGTAGGTCGAATTCGGCGCGCTCGTCATCGATCGCTTCTAATTCTCCGGTCAGCACCAGAAAGAGCTGGCATTCGTGCCGGTTGTGTCCGATGATGAGGTCGATTTCCCGACCGGCACCGTCCGCGATCGCCTGCCACGGCGTCGTCGGCAGGACCTCACCGTCCACTACGGGAGCGAAGGGCGCGAGCAGGTACGCGGCCGAGCCCCAGGTTTCGGCATACTCACGCATTACGCCGCCCACGGCCGCACCGGCATCCGGCAGTCGCCGCGGGTCAACGCCGGCCAGGTCCGCCACCGTCGGGCGGCGGCCCACGGCCTTCGCGATCACCTCGGCGATGTCGGCGGCCAATTCGTCGGAGAAGTACTTGCCGGGCATGCTCTGCAGGACGGCCCGCCGGAAAAGCCCTGCGGCACTGGGCATCGCCAACAACGCCGCCACCGATCCAGCGCCGGCGGACTCACCGCACACGGTGACCCGGTCGGCGTCGCCACCGAATGCGGCGATGTTCTCCTGCACCCACCACAGAGCGGCGACCTGGTCGAGCAGGCCACGATTCGCCGGGGTTCCGGATATCCGGGCGAACCCCTCCACACCGACCCGGTAGTTGAACGTCACGACGACGACGTCTGCCTCGCGGGCAATCCGGTATGCGTCGTAACCGGGGCTACCGGAAAAACCGAGTTTGTATGCCCCGCCGTAGATCCACACGATAACCGGCCGGCGTTCAGCCGAATCCGGTTGCGGCGTCCAGACATTCACCGTCAACCAGTCGTCGCCCTCCGGGATATCCGACATACCTGTCAGCCCGGCGATTCCCGCTTCCTGCGGTGGTGGCGGACCGAACTCGAATGCGTCGCGGACGCCCGGCCAAGGGGTGGCCGGGCGCGGCGGCGCAAATCGAGCATCGCCCACTGGGGGCTGCGCGAACGGAATCCCACGGAAGACGGCTACCCCGTGCTCGATTCGGCCTCGTACCGCGCCACCACTGGTTCGGACAACAGGTTCGGCCGGCTCGTGGAAAGACGCTTCGGACATAGTCAACCTCGCATTCGGTCGGCGCCGTACGACCGGCGCGCGAAATCGCCTCGGGCCCAAACGCACAAGGCGAGCAGAGCCGACATGCGGCGCCCGGGTGGACGCCGCTTTCTCGGCGATCAGACCTCGAACCCGCCGGTCGCCGGCTTGTCGAACTGGCGCATGGCCACCACGGCGAGCACCAGCGCCACCGCGGCCGCGATGGCGAACATATAGAAGGCGTCGATGTAGGCCGACTCGCTCGGCAACTGCGCCATCGGCCCGGTGTCGAGCTTGCGGTCCTCGACGTGCCCCGGCGCGTTGATATGCAGGATGAGCGGATGTGCCGAGAAGATCGCCGCCGTGGCCGCGGCGGCCGCGGCGGTACCGAAACTGTTGAACGCCCCATACATTCCGGCGCTGATACCCTGCTGTTCCTGCGGTACCGATTCCACCACCATGTTCGGCAGCGTGCCCAGGAAGGCGCCCGCGCCGATACCGGCGATCATCGCAATCAAGGCCAGCTGCAACGGATTCTCGTGATAGAGCGCGAAAAGCACCGACGCAAGAGCGAACATGACTGGCGAGATGATGTAGGGACGCCGTAGCCCGAAGCGGGTGGACAACCAGCCGCACAGTGGTGACACGATCACGTACACCACCGTCATCGCCAGCAGTGCCCGCACTGTGAACTGCAGCAGTGTCAGGTTGAGCCCCGGCAGCTCTCCCTCGACCGAGAAGTACTGCATCATCATCGACGGGGAGATGTTCATTTGCGTCTGCTGCGACGCCTGCGCCGCCGCCTGCTGGGCCGCACCCTCGACGACCTGCCGCTTGATCGCCTCACCGGCGGCGCCGCCGGGCGTCTCGGCAAGGTAGCTCATCAGATAGCCGAGGCCCTGCATGATGCCCACCGATAGGAATGCCGCCGCCATGATGGTGACGAACCGCGGCGTGCGCAGCAATTTCGGGTCCATGATCGGTTCGGGCGTGACCAGTTCCCAGCCGTAGAAGACAATCAGTAGGACAACACCACCGATCAGCCAGGCCAGCGTCGAGAGGCTGGCCCATCCCCAGACGACTCCTTGGCTGAGGTAGATCAGCACGCCGCCGATTCCCGCGCCCAGCAGGACCGCGCCGACCCAGTCGATGCGGCTTTTCACCCGCAGCTTCGTCTCGGGCACGAGGATCGCCAGCGGGATGATCGTCAGCACGGTCCAGCCGACGCAGAACCAGAACAGCGACCGCCAGCTGAAGTGATCGGTCAACAATCCACCGGCCACCGGGCCGAGCACGGCGCCGACCCCGGTACCGCCACCGGCGAGGGCGATGGCCATATTGATGTGCCGACGCGGCATCAGATCGCGAATCAAGCCGTAGGAGACGAATATCGCCGGGAACGCCACCGCCTGCAAACCGCGGCCCAGCAACATCAGTGGCCACGTCGAGGTGACCGCGACCAAGACACTTCCGATCAGAGATGTTCCCAGGCAGGCCAGGATGATCTTCTTCTTGCCGAGGCGATCGGACAGTTTGCCGGCCACCGGGACCAACACTCCGCCCACAATCGCATACAGCGTCGACATCCAGGTCAGCTGACCCGCGCTTTGTTGCGGGAAGTCGGCACCAATGTAGGGCGTGGCCATCGAGACGAAGGTGAAGTAGTACGTCCCGACCTCGGTGGCCAAGACGATCGCCAGAATTATCAGGATCACCCGCATGCGCGAGGCGCCTTCGAGTCGTCCGGTGCCGACCTCGTCAGGACGAGCGACATCCACAGACGGTGTTGCCATGGGCTTGCTTTCTCCCTTCGTCCGCATCCAGCGCGGACTGCTGTGTTCCCCTCCAGAACTACGGATCATCATTATCCAAAAAGGAGAATCACATTTACATGGAATGTACACATCACATATCTCGATGCAGGTTCAGCATCCACACCAGCCCGCCACACCACATGTAGGGCGACTGAACAAATTGTCGAACGCCTGGGTCTGCACCGGCCCCTTCGCGACCACGCCACATCTCACCAGCTCTATCCGGCTATTGACTAGATACCTCACCCGGTGCTATCCATAGCCGAACCCCGTAGTTTGGGCAGACGTCTAGCATCCTGGGCGAACCCGAACAAACTTCGGAATCGAACCAGAGGGCTCGCCGATTGTCATGGACATCAAGCAGCTGACCGCCTTCGTGACGGTCGCCGAGCTGGGCAGCGTGACCAAGGCGGCCGACTCGTTGCATTCGACCCAGTCCTCGGTCACCCGGCAGATCCAGGCCTTGGAGCAGGAACTCGGCGTCACGCTGTTCGAGCGGAACCGCCACGGCATGACGCTGACCATCGCCGGACGGGTGATGGCCGAGCGCAGCCGATCCGCCCTGCTCGAACTCGGTCGCGCACGGGCGGAAATAACGCCGATGCCAGCCGCCACCGGCACGGTCACCGTGGGACTGCTGGAGAGCATGGCCGAGACGATCGGCCTACCACTGGCCACGACCGTTCTTCACGACTATCCCGGGCTGGACCTGCGTGTGGTCGTCAGCGATTCCGGTCACCTACAGCGCAGGATGGACGCAGGCGAGCTGGACGTCTGCCTCACCGCGGAGCGCCCGGGCAGCACAGGACTGTCACCGACACCGTTGGCGACCGAGCAGTTGTGGGCAATCGCCCCGGCGGATGCGCTATTGCGTGCCGACGCGCCGGTTGCGCTGCGCGACGTCGCCGAACACCCGATGGTGCTGCCGCCCCTCGGCAGCGCGTTGCGCGATTTGCTCGACAGCATGGACGTGCGTTTCCAGGTTGTGGTCACCGCTTCGCTGCGGATACAGAAGCAGTTGGTTGCCGGAGGGCGGGGGTGGGCAGTCCTGCCACCCATCGCTTTCGCGGAAGAGCTTGTGGCGCACTCGATCAGCGCTGCGCCGCTGCACGGTCCGCAACTGCAGCGCCGGATCGTCCTGGCCATCGCCCGAACCGCTCGTTCCAACCCGGCGGCGGAAGATGTGGCCCGGCTACTTGCGCGGCTGGTGCGATGCGAGATCCGCGACGGCCGCTGGCCGTCGGCCCGGCTGATCGGCTATCGCGGGGACGACAGCCGTCTCTGCCGTTGACTGGCGCCGGTGAACCCACCGCGGAAGCCGAAAACCGACGCCTGGCAACTTCATTCGTGATCACGGAATGGTGCGACCAGCATCGATCAGGATACGGCGGTTCGTGGCGAGAAGCTCGAACGGATCGGCCTCCGTGATGTCGATCTCGGTGATGTGCCAACAGCCGTCGGGGGCCGCACTTGCCGCGGCGAACACGTCGACGACGCCGGCACCGATCGGGACCTGAGGCTTGGGCTGCATCGGGTCGTCCAGCCCACCTGGGCCGTCCTTCAGATGCAGGGCTGCCACTCGCGCACCCAGCCGGGCCAGAATCTCGACGGGGTCCTGCCCGGCCGACACCGCCCAATAGACGTCGAACTCGGCCACGACGATCGGGTCGAGCAATTCCCACAACACGTCGAAACCGAGTTCACCGCCACTCAATTCGGCCCATTCGAATTGATGGTTGTGATAGCCGAGCCGGATACCACGATCAGCGAGCTGATGCGCGACCCCGTTCATGCGCCCTGCGAACCTCGTGAGCGCCTCCCGGTTCCCGAACACCTCACCGCCGAATCCCTCGACAAGCAGCGGAATCGCCACGATGACGGTGTCCGTCTCCAGGATGCGACACACTTCGGCAACGGCATCCTGGCTGCCCGCGGGAATGGCTGCGTGCACGGTGCTCACGGCGAGCTCGGCAGCGTCGAGGTCCGCCCGCAAGACGCGGGCGTTGGCAAGCAGTTGCTCGGTCGGCGTATTCCAGAAGCCGAGCGCAAACGGCTCGACGTACCGGTAACCGATTTGCGCCAGCCGGGCAAGGGTTCCGGGACGATCGGCCGCGAGCGCATCGCGGACGCTGTAGAGCTGCACACTGAGCGTGCCGGACATGGCGGTACTCCTACGGTCCGATCATGCCAGCGACGCTGTAATAGTAGGCAGATCGACCGCGGTGCGGATGCCGGGTGGGGCTGCGCAGACGAACGGAATCGCGTTGACCGGCCGATTGGCGGTATAGGCCGGTGAGATCTCGTTCATCTGCGTCAGCGGGAACGGAAAGCGCATATCGATGTCCAACGGCGCGTCACCGTCGACCCGCACGCGCCACCCGGTCGGGCGAAGATCCCAGGCGGCGTCGATGTCGGTGGTGCAGTACCAATTGGCGCGAAACTGCAGCAGCACAGTCCCCTTATGATGTCCGGAGATCGTGATTCGTTGCGCCGCAACAGTTCCCGCCTCCAGCGTGCCCGCAACGATCTCTGTCCTGCGGCGAGCGAGCGCGACCTCGGCGGTGGCGTCGACGGTATCCAGCGGCCTGCCGATGGCGTCGGCGACCAGCTGCAGCGACGGGCCGAAGGCGTGCCGCAGATTATCTGCCCGCCGAGTGTCGAACTGCGCGGGCGGGCGGCCGAAGCCCATGATCTCGAACGGGATCGCCGGTGAATCCCGTTGCGACATATCGGCGTATTCCTCGATCGTGAGGCCGCGCAACTCTCGCTGAATCGAGGACAGCACAAGCGGTACCGCTTCGGTGATGAAGCCGGGACTGCTTCCGGTGCTGTGTATCGAGGTGTTCCCGGCCCGGCAGGCGGACTCGACGCGTGCGCGGACGGCCGGGTCCATACTCGCAGGGCGGTGGAATTCGCCGCAGGTGGTGACGATATTGGCCCCCGATTCCAGCAACCGGCACACGGTATCGATATCACAGCGCAGCGGCATGTAGAGCACACAATCGGCGTGGAGGGCGAGGATCTGATCGAGACTGCCGGTAGCCGTGACACCGGTGGCGCCCAGCCCACACAAGTCCCCCGCGTCGCGCCCGACCTTGTCAGCCGAGTAGGCGTAGACACCGGCCAGGGCTAGGTTCGGATGCTCGATCACCCCCCGCAGTGCCCGTGTTCCGACATCGCCGGTAGCCCATTGGACCACCCGATAGGAGGAAGTGGTGGGCGAGTCGACGACGGTGTGGGGCAACGGAACCGATTTCATGCCTGCCTCGTTCGTTCGGTCTTCCTCGACGAGCGTCGGCGGTGGGTCCGGTTGGTTCCGCATGAAGCATGCGTAGTTCGCGTGCACCCTCGACGAGAATGACAATCTCATATTTTGGTAACAGTATTACCACAGGTCAGCCTCCCGGCGGCCAGATTTCCGCGTCACCGCGGCTCGACGAGGCACGGCCGGCTCCGGTCAGGACCCCAGCGCTTCGCCCTCGTGCGCAGCCTCGTACCCGGAGGTCAGCCAGTACACCGTGCGGTCGACGGCGGGCACGATCGCGGATACTTCGATCTCGCCGCACGCGAAGCGTCCCAGGAGGCCGTAGACCAGGCTCGAAAGGATCGTCTCGAGATCTCGCACGAAATCGGCGTCGACGTCGGCCAGCACCGCCATGGCGGCGGGAACGACGGCGTCGAACCCGCGTCGGATCAACTTCTCGCCACCGGGCGTAGAGCGGGCCCGGAAATAGGCGACAAGCAGGGCGGGGTGGCGCTCCCACGGCTCGAAAATGCTGCGCAACACCCGCATCAGACCGGCGTACAGGCTCTCGTCGGCACCGGAGACCTGCGCGTCCAGCCCGGCGTACCGGTTCTCCGCCATCCACCAGTCCAGCGCCGCCAGGATCAGCTCATCCCGGGTGCCATATAGCTTGTAGATCTTGGTCAGCGATACCCGGGCACGCCGTGCGACCTCGCGCAACAGCAATGCTTCGTAGCCCTCGGTCTCGAGCAGTTCCACGACCGCCCGCCGGATCCGGTCGCTCGCCTGCTCCGGCGCCTCTCCCGACTCCACACCCACCCTCGCGATCAAATCCGATTCCTTCCCGCACGCCAGCGAGCGTGCTACTCTCCAATTCTGGTAATCAGATTACCGCAGTACAGCGCACACTTTTGCGCAATATGATAACCGTGTTCTCGCCCGACTCGGCCGGGGCGGCACGGATCCGCTCGGCATGAAGTGAGGATCAAATGGGTTCGTTAGATGGCAAAGTCGCCTTCATCACCGGTGTAGCGCGTGGACAGGGCCGAAGCCACGCTGTGCGATTGGCTACCGAAGGTGCCGACATCATCGGTGTGGACATCTGTTCCGACATCCCCGCCAACCCGTACCCGCTGGCCACGCGTGAGGAGCTCGACGAGACCGTCGCACTCGTGGAGGCCAAGGGCCGTCGCATGCTCGGCTCGGTCGCCGACGTCCGCGACTTTCATCAGATACGTGCCGCCTTGGACTCCGGTGTCGCCGAATTGGGCCGCCTCGACATCGTTTGCGCCAACGCCGGGATCGCCCCGACATCGTTCGACGAGGTTCCGATCGAGACCGAACTCGAAATGTGGAACGCCGTGATCGGAGTCAATCTCTCGGGTGTTTTCCATGTGACCCGCGCAGCGATCCCGCACCTGATCGCCGGTCAGCGTGGGGGCGTCATCACCTTGACCAGTTCCACCGCCGGTCTGGTCGGCCTCGGCGGCATGGAGGGCGGTGGCCTCGGCTACGCCGCCGCCAAGTCCGGCCTCGTCGGCATCATGCGCGTACTGGCGAATGTTCTTGCACCGCACAGTATTCGGGTCAACACCGTGCATCCGACCGCGGTGAACACCATGATGGCCATCAATCCGGCGATGATGGAGTGGGTGCAGAACCATCCCGAATCCGGGGGGCCGCACCTGATGAACCCCATGCCGGTCGCGATGCTCGAACCGGAGGACATCAGCGCGGCGATCGCCTTCCTGGCCTCCGATGAGGCCAAGTACATCACCGGTGTGGCACTGCCCGTCGACGCCGGCTTCTGCAACAAGTTGTGAGCAGGGCCGAGATGACCGAAAACACGCAACCTATCGGACGCGTAGCCGGCAAGCGGGTGCTCATCACCGGCGCGGCGCGCGGTATGGGTCGCAGCCATGCGGTCCGGCTGGCAGAAGAGGGCGCCGACCTGATCCTGATAGATGTCTGCGGACCGCTGCCGGAGATCGAGTACCCACTGTCCACGCCAGCGGATCTGGCGGAGACGGCTCGCCTGGTCGATAAGCACAACCGTCGCGCGATCACCAAAACGGTAGACATCCGGGACGCTGCGGCACTGGCGGCTGCCGTCGCCGACGGCGTGGCACAGCTGGGCGGCCTCGACGCCGTCGTGGCCAATGCCGGTGTACTGACCGCGGGCACATGGGATACGACGACACCCGAGCAGTGGCGGACGGTGGTGGATGTCAACCTCATCGGTACGTGGAACACCTGCGCCGCGGCGCTTCCGCATCTCATCGAGCGCGGCGGCAGCATCGTCAACATCAGCTCGGCGGCCGCTCTCAAGGGCACTCCGCTGCACATCCCCTACACCGCCTCGAAGCTCGGCGTTGTGGGAATGAGCAAGGCACTCGCCAATGAACTTGCGGCACAGAGTGTTCGCGTCAATACGGTACATCCGACCGGAGTCCCCACCGGAATGATCCCGGAGTCACTGTTCAAGCTGCTCACCGAAGCGCGGCCGGATCTGGCGCCGCTGTTCGGCAACGCACTGCCGGTCCCGATGGTCGAGGCCCTCGACATCAGTAATGCCGTGCTGTACCTGGTCTCCGACGAGGCGCGCTACGTCACCGGCATGGAGTTCAAGGTCGACGCCGGCGTCACCCTCAAGTAGCACTCCGCTCCCGCACGCGAGACCCGATCACCGCGCGCCCGGAGCACCGACACAGAAGGCACACAATTCATGACAACAAACACGGTGGGTACCGCGGACCTGGCCCGCTCGGAACGCGGCAAGCGCGAGTTCGCCGAGGTGATGACGTTCCCTGCCCCGGACGATTCGAGCCCGACCATCGCCAATGGCCTGGTCGACTTCGTGTTCGCCGAGATTTGGACCCGTCCCGGCCTGACCCGGCGGGAACGGCGATTCATCACGCTGTCCTGCGTCGCCGACGCCGACGCCGAGCAGCCGATCCTCGACCACGTCTACGCGTCGCTGAACAGCGGTGACATCACCATCACCGAAATACGCGAGGCGGTCCTACATTTCGCGGTCTACGCCGGCTGGCCCAAGGCCTCCCGGTTCAACATGATCGTCGACCAGCAGTGGGAACGCATCAATCGCGAACGCGGACAGGAGGTTCCGCCGCAGGAACCGCTGCTGCCGCTGGTCACTCCCAGCGACCCACAGGCCCGGCTGGCCCGCGGTGAACAGTCCTTCATGGACGTCAACTGCCTGCCCTACTTTCCCGACCGCAACAACCCGTACCAGGGCGCGGGAATTCTCAACTTCGTCTTCGGCGAGATGTGGCTACGGCCGGGGCTGGGGATGAAGGAGCGGCGCCTGATCACTGTCGCTTGTGTGGCATTCCAGGACGCGCCGTACCCGATCATGTCACACGTCTATGCCGCGCTGAAGAGCAAGGATCTGTCCTTCGCTGAAATGGACGAATTCGCATTGCATTTCGCCGCCTATTCCGGTTGGCCGAAGGCGTCCCAGCTCAATCAAGTGATCGCCGAGCAGAAGCCGCGGGTGCTGGAGGAATGGCACGCCGCAGACGGAAAGACACCGTAGGAGCACTCATGTCTACGACAACGGAAACTCTGCAACCGCCCGAACCTCCACTGCGGGGTGGATTGGTCATCGGCGGTGACCGGCTCGAACGGACGTCCGGAGGCAGCCAGGAGCACATCTACCCTGCCACCGGGCGACCCAACGCGACGCTTCATCTGGCAGGACCCGCGGAGATGGACCAGGCAGTCGATTCCGGGTGGGAGGCGCACCGGGAATGGATGTCGTTCACCGCCGACCGCCGCCGAGATCTGCTCATCGATCTGGCGGACGCGGTCGGGCAGGGCATGGCCGACTTCTCGCGGCTCAACGTGCAGGATTACGCGGTACCGGTGTCGCTGGCCATCAATACCGTGCTGCTCGAGCGTTTCCTGCGCCATTTCGCCGGATATGTCGACAAACCGCACGGCCTCAGCACGCCGGTGGCCGGCTCCCTCGACCTCAACTTGATCGAGCGCGAACCCTACGGTGTGGTCGGTGTAATCGCGCCGTGGAACGGCGCCATGGTCGTGGCCGCGTCGTGTGTAGCGCCGGCGTTGGCCGCGGGCAATGCCGTCGTGCTGAAGCCGTCGGTGCTGGCGCCGTTCGCCGCACTGCGTTTCGGAGAGCTGTGTGCGGAGGTCGGGCTTCCGACGGGGCTGGTCAACGTGGTGCCCGCCCGGGCCGAGGGCGGTGACGCGCTCGTGCGGCACCCCGGCATTCGCAAGATCCATTTCACCGGTGGCGGCGACACCGCGCGCAAGATCCTGGCGAGTGCGGCGGTTAATCTGACGCCAGTGGTGGCCGAATTGGGCGGCAAGTCGGCCAACCTTGTCTTCGAGGACGCGAACCTTGATGCGGCGGCACAGCTGGCGGCGTACCAGGGTCCGATCGTGCAGTCGGGGCAGAGCTGCGCTTGCGCCAGCCGCATCCTCGTGCACGAGTCCGTTTATGATGCGTTCCTCGAGAAGTTCGTCGCAGTTGTCGAGGCTGCGAAGATCGGCGATCCGTTCGATCCGACCGTCACGTTCGGACCCGTGATCAGTGCGGGCGACGCCGAACGAATCCTCGGTGTGATCGACCAAGCGGTTACCGACAAATCCGGAGAGCTGATCACGGGCGGCAAACGCATCGGCGGCGATCTGGCCGAGGGCTACTACATCCAGCCCACGGTGTTCGGCAACGTCGACAACTCGTCGGCGCTGGCACAAGTCGAGACCTTCGGCCCGGTCGTATCGGTGATCAAGTTCGCCGACGAGGCGGAAGCGATCCGGATCGCCAACGATTCGCCGTACGGGTTGAACGCCTTCATCCAGACCACCAACCTCACCCGGGCACACCGGGTGGCGCGGCAACTGGAGGCGGGTTCGATCTGGATCAACCAGATCAGCGACATCTCGCCACAGGGACCTTACGGCGGCTACAAGCAGAGCGGCTATGGCCGCACCGGCGGCCTCGATGGCCTGTACGAATTCCTACAGATCAAAAACATCCGGATCGGGATGACCTGAGACATCGACCACGACATCAGCGGGCGTACCGACGATGCGGGCCCGGTGACCGAAACGGCCGCTGGACCCGCACCTCGCCCGTCGATATGCCCGGGGTCGAGCCGCATCCAGACGTTTGACAAATCCGTAGCTACGAGTACGTTCGATTCCGAACTATCTAGTTCGTTACATTTCGGTCCGATGGCTGATCGTCCGAACGGAACGCGGTGATCGTCCAGACCGCCCCCAACGCGGCCGGATCGAAGACAAGCAGCGCCTGGAACGGCCGGAACTTCCACCGCGCATGCGCCGCTGGCGGACACCACTGCCGAGTAAGGAGTCGACATGACTGACCGAACCGTTCTGATCACCGGTTCTACCGATGGTCTCGGGCGGCATCTGGCCACACGTTTGGCGCGGTCCGGAGCGCGGATCCTCGTGCACGGACGCGACAAGGAACGGGCGGAGCAGGTACGCGAGGAGATCCTGGCGGTCGGCGGGCGGGAACCGGAGGTCCTGCTCGCGGATCTGGCCTCGCTACGAGAAGTGGACCAGTTGGCCGAGCAGGTTCGGCGGCGGACAGACCGCCTCGACGTGCTGATCAACAACGCCGGCGTAGGATTCGGCGCACCGGGTGCACCGCGACAGGTCAGCGTCGACGGCGTGGAATTGCGCTTCGCGGTCAATTACCTGGCGGTGTATCGCCTCACTCGGCAGCTGCGGCCGTCGCTCATTGCCTCGGCGCCGTCGCGAGTGGTCAATGTCGCCTCGATCGGGCAGCAGGCACTCGACCTCGCCGACCTCAATTTCGAACATGACTACGACGGGGGTGCGGCCTATCGGCGTGCCAAGCTCGCCGAGATCATGTTCACCTTCGATTTGGCCGAGGAACTGCGCTCGTCCCGCGTTACGGTCACGGCCGTGCATCCGGCCACCTACATGGACACGTCGATGGTGGCCGAGTTCGGCGGATCACCGCTGAGCACCGTCGAAGAGGGCGGCGACGCCGTGATGCACCTGGTCGACGACGAAGTTCCCACCGGCACATACTTCAACGGCAAAGCCGAATCCCGTGCCGACGACCAGGCCTACGATCCCACCGTCCGTGCAGCGCTGCGCCAGCGCTCGGACGAGCTGATCGCCGCGGCCATCGGTTAGGCCCTTCGCGCGTTGCTTCGCCCGCGTGCCACCGGCGTCGTACGCGACGATGGCACGATCATCGATCCGGCAGCAGCACGTCAGCGAGCTCAGCAAGCAGTTCCTTCGCCCGGCGAGCCGCGACCGGATCGCCCAGTGCGGCAACCAAGGCATCGTCTATGCGCGGCGCAGTTCGTCGTGCGATGGCCTTGAACAGGACATCGGTTGGATAGACGAGGGTGCGCCGCCGGTCGGCCGGGTCGATGTCGGTAGCCAAGAGCGCATCGTCGACCAGCCGCGCGACACAGTCGGATACATGGCCCTGAGAGAATGCGACCCGCTCGGTAATCTCGCCGACCGAACTGCCCGGATTGTCGATCACATCGGCCAGTACGGCAATCTCCCCCTCCGGGGGAAGTTCGTCAGCGGATTCGAGACCGGCCTGGCGCGCGAGCTCGATCAGATATCTACCCAGCCGGTGCAGCCGTCTCCCGTCCATTGGACAAGCATACGGCATCATGTATCCATTGGTGCCGATACATTATCATGAATGTATCGGTGCCGATACTATTTCGGAATCGTATCCACACCTCGGGCATCCGCATTACGGTGTTCCGATAACAGCGTTACCAAAGTAGGTAGCGAGCATTACTGTAGGTAGGTGCACATGGGCGATGTGACTCACGTTCGTTCGGCTGGGCGGATCCGGCACTGGTGGCGCATCGCCGTCGTGGTGCTGTCGGTGTCGGCAAGTCTGTCCTGGCAGCCGGCGTGGGCGGAACCACCGGCAAGCGTGGTGACCGCGGACCCATCCGATCAACTGCACATCAAGGCCGACGTCAACGAGCTACCGGTACCGCCCACGGCACCGTCCATCGACGCGGGCTCGTGCACAGAGGCGGTCAACCCGCACAACACCGGCTGCGTCAGCCCTGCCTGGGGCGCGCTGGGCGCGGCGGGTACGTACTACCCCTCGAGTGATTACGCGCTGGTGGGCGCGGTCCTCGCCGGCGCACCGGCGTCGGAGCCCGCCAGCAGTTTCAACGGCCCGCAGGTGCTTCTGGTACACACCGACGGCAACACGTTCCCCAACGGCGATGGCTGGAAGTGCCTGACCTGCGGTGTGTCGTACCCGGCGAGTTGGAGCGACAACAACAATTTCACGTATGCGCTCAACAGTTTCCATGACGGTAAACGGGCCCTGGCAGGCTCGGCCATCATCGACTGCGGCCAGTACCAGTTCGCCGATGAGGAATGCACACCGGCGCAACTGCACGCCTATCCGCTGTACTGGGACGATGGCTCCGGTAAACCCGGCACGCTGCGAGAACCACGCCTGAATCCGGACGACAAGCACATCGGATTCAGCTACATACCGCCGTCGAAGGAAGTCCTCGCAGAGTATGCCTTCGCGGGCACACTGAGATTCGATCAGGCGAACAGCCGCTACGACATCGACAACGTGCGGACCATGTACAATCCGGATCCCGAGTTCCAGCCGTACACGGTCGATGGCAACCAGCTGAAGTTCAACATGGCCGGGATGATCGGCGAGTTCCGCGGCTGGAGCGCCGACGGCACGTCCGCTCTCGGCATCCAGAGCTACGAGTCCGGCGGCATCGACCTGTGGGCAACCGACAACGCCACCGGAAAGTCGCGGCCACTCACCCGCCAGGCGATGTACACCGACCCGAACTCCGGCTCGCCCGACGGCAGGTACCTCCTGTCCGAGCAGGTGATCGGTTCCGGCAGGCTGGACTTCATCTCCGGTCTGCGGGGTATTCCGCCGATCACCGACCAGATGCCGACCACCGGACACATCTCCGGCATTCGCAACAACGGCCAGCGGCGGTTCTTCCTGCCATATCTGGTCGACGCCGACACCGGACGCAGCATGCACGTCGACACCCCCGCCGAACCGAACTGGAACGCCGCCGCCGACCCCGCCTGGCTGGCCGACAGCACCGCAGCGGTATGGGCGGAGAACCTGGTGACAACACCGGCCTGTGGCGGCAGCAACCCGCTGCCCTGCCCGACGTCCGACGAGCCGGGCGGCCGCCACAGCCGGGTGATGATCGCCCGTTTCGATGGTCTCCGGCCGACACCACCGCCCACTGTGGCGTCGGCGCCGGATGTGACGTGGGGCCTGCCGTACCACCCCGGCGACACACTGCCCGCATTCCCGCACCTGCCCGGCGGGACCTACACGCTCGATGGCGCGAAGGGTGGCCAGGCGAAGGTGATGATCACCGAGGACTCGTCGAAGGCACTGATCTCGAAGATCGAAGTCACCTACACCGATTTCCAGAACGACCCCGATGCCACGATCAACGGCAGCGAGAGCGTGGAACGCGGGTCCGACGCCCAGATCTCCGCGATCACCTGGCACGAGAACCTGCGGGTGTCAGGCAGGCATCAGGGAACCAAGGTCACCAGTGAGCCCGGCGGATTCACCCTGTCACCGGCAGTGCTGGAAAACAACTTCCAAGCCACGGGCACCATGACAACCACTATCGATGGGACGACCTACACACAGCCAGCCAACGGGGCATAGCCGAAGCCCGAACGAATCTCCGGCGGCGGACGTATATTCCGCCGCCAGAGATATCAATCTCGGGCGAATTACAGTCGGCGGTTGCGATTCGCAGTCGTCGGATTGGTTGTGCCTTCGAAAGAAGGATTCACGCAGCGCGCAGTTGTGAAACTGCGCCGACAAATTCTTCGGTGCGTCCCTTGTCACAGTCGGCAAACCTACTTACGGTGTATCTGTAGCGATCGAACGCAGAGTCCCGAGATCCAATGGCACACCCCTTTCGGTAGCTGTCCGATAAATCCGCACGGATGGCGACACATTTCGAATGCCTGACGAATTCAGCATTTGCCGCACTGTCGACCGAATACAAGTAATCGGACATCGCGCTCCCCCGATCGGCTACGGAGCGATGTCGCTCCCGAAGACCGTCGATGAAACGGTGCGGGACGACGCCGCTCCAGAATCGGCACGGCACCAGGGCCGTGACGATCACCGCTTTGCTCGACGAGATGGAAACACCGATGGCTGCTCGACCCGTTGATCTCACTTCCCACAAAGCCAGGCGAGCGCACCCGCTCGCCCGCGCGGCAGCAGAGGCCCGCAACCATCGTCAGCGATATCAGTTGGTGGTGGTCGCGCCAGGAATTGCCGAGGTCGTCCGATATGCCGGCGGCTGGCTCTTCGATCGAGTAATGGCTGGATGGGATGTCACCGCGATGATCGCAGATCACACGGACACCCGGCCGCTCGACATTCTCGGTGTGCAGGTCGTCGGCCTCGATGAGGCATTGGAGTCGAGGGTGCGAAGCCCACTGCCACAGACCATCGCCATCGATGCCGGACTGTATGCCGCGGATGCCCGGGTCCGGGACGGGATGCTCGATGTCTTCGATCACATGCTGATCGATCAAGTGATCCTCTGGGGTGATGAGTGTCCCACCGAGATCGACCGTCGGGTCGACTCGGTGCAGCACCGGCTCAGCGTGGCCGCGCGGGCGTTCAAGCTGCGCGCCCTCTCGGCCATCGTCGCCGCGGTGGATACAGCCGAGCCGACCGAGCGATTTCGCAACTGCGCCCTCTATCCCGGAAGTGGCGATTTCGGAGATCTCGTTCCGGCCGCACGGTAGCCGGACTGCTGGAACGAGCCGCCGGGTGCCGAGAAGGACGCAGCAGTTGTTGGCGAATCCGATATCTCTCAGCGGAGTTCGTCCATCAGGGCAAGCGTGGTCTCGGCCGCCGTGAGCACCAGGCCCTTCGGCGCGTCGGCTCGCACAGCGAGATCGGTTATCAGTCCGACGTCCTTGCGCAACAGGTCGGCGGCGTAGATTGCCAGCTGCTGAAGGCTTCCGGCCAGCGGCGCGATCGTGCCCAGCGCAACGCTGTTTCCGCTGCCATGGGCGATGACCTCACCGAGCCGCGTGGTGTCCACACCGAGTTCGCGTCCGAGGTCGAACGTCGTGGCGGCGGTGGCGAGGTTCGCCGTGAACAGCAGATTGTTCAGCAGCTTGGCGACCTGCCCGGCGCCCAGTTCACCGAGATGGACGACATGCCCAGCGTAGGTGTCGAACACCGGCCGGCAACGCTCGACCACCTCGGTCTCGCCGCCGGCCATCACCAACAATCTGCGCTCGGCGGCGGCCTGCCCGCCGCCGCTCACGGGTGCGTCTAACACCGAAATACCCTGGGCTGCAGCTTTTTTCGCCAACTCACGGCAGGTGTCGGGATGCACGGTGCTGTGTACCGCGAGTACGCCACCACTCGCCAGTCCGGCCAGGACCCCTTCCACGCCGTCGACAACCTCGACGACATCAGCGTCGCCGACCACACACACGCACACCAGATCGCTGGCCGCGGCGAGCGCGGCGGGAGAAGCCGCCACCGTCGCGCCGGTGTCCGCGAACGCCGCCAGCGTCTCTGGTCTGCGCGCCCACAATGTGGTCTGGTAGCCCGCATCGATGATGCGGCGCGCCATGGGTCCGCCCTGGCTGCCCAGTCCGATAAAGCCTATGCGCATAGTCAGTCCTTCAGGTGAATTCGAATACTCACGTCGATGGTCTCCGGTAAATCCACACCAGTGGGGTGGACATCAAGCCGGATGACCTGAACGTTGACGAACGGGTTGCGGACGATCGCCTCGACTCGCAGCGCGAATTCCTTTGGTCTTCGGCTTACTTCAGCAGCATGCCGGCGTCGACCGGCAGGGCGACACCGGTAATGAACCTGGCCTCTTCGGAGACCAGGAACAGTGCCGCGTTGGCGATGTCTTCGGCATCGACCCAAGGGGTGGGCAGTACGTGCATGGACTGCGATGCCGGAGCGAAGTCCTCCTTGGTCGGGTTCTCCAGGTCGGGCCGAAACATCCGGAAAGTCTCGTCATTGAGCAGCAGCGGTGTGCCGACCTGGGTCGGGCAGATCGCATTGACGCGAATACTCTTGTCACCCAGCTCTATTGCCAGCGTTCGCATCACACCGATGACGCCATGCTTGGCGGCGATGTAATGTCCGATGTTCGGGTGCGCGCGCAGACCACCGCTGGAGCTGGTGATCACGATGGAACCGCCGCGACCACCCGCGACGAGATGCGGGATGCCTGCCTTTGCAGTGAGCCAGACCCCGGTCAGGTTGACATCGATCATGTCGCGCCAGACCTTCTCACTCATCCGGTCGAGCCGCTTGCCTTCGCTGCCCAGGCCGGCGTTCGCCACCACGATGTCGAGCCGTCCGAACTGCGCGACGCCCTCGTCGACGACCGCTTTCATCGCGTCGTAGTCGCGCACATCCACCTCGGCGGCGATGATTCGGCGGCCGAGCGCCTGCACCTGGTCGACAGTCTCGGCCAGATCCGCCGGCGTCGACATTGGAATGATGACGCCATCGAGCTGCTTGCAGACATCGACGCAGATAATGTCGGCGCCCTCTTGGGCGAGGCGCACGGCGTGGGCACGACCCTGCCCGCGGGCGGCACCGGTAATGAAGGCGACCTTGCCATCAACTCTTCCAGCCATCTGTCTCACCTTTCACGGTGGCGGCGGCGAAGCAACACCACAATGTTCAGCGCCAGTAGCAATGCCACCGCCGGCGGACCGAACCGCTTCAAGCGGCCCATACCGGCCGCTTCGAGCAGGTCGATGGGGTCGGCCGCTACGCGCGGCGCGGTAGCCGACGCCGTCACCCCGGCGCCGACCGCATTGCCGTCGTCTTCGGAATCCGACTCCAGTGCAACGACTTCCGCCGAATCCCGGTCCTCGGCGGCGGTGATCTCCTTGGCCAGGTTCGCGGCGAACCGGCCGATGAGCGTGCCGGCCACCTCGGCCAGGGTGCCGCGACCGAACTGCGCGGGCTTGCCGGTGATAGCCAGGTCCGTCTCCACGACAACGTCGGTAGCACCGTCGGATTCCGCCAGTCGACAGGTGATGACGGCGTGCGCGGTGCCATTGCCACGAGCTTCTCGCCCGCCGCCCTCGAGCACGGCGACCTTGGTTGCCTCGTCGGTCGACCGGAATTTGATAACGCCGGTATAGGTCAGACCGACGGGACCGAGTTTGACTTTGATCTTGCCGGTGTAGCCGCCGTCGTCCTTCCCCGTGAGCATGGCCCCGGGCACACAGGGCGCGATCCGCTCGATGTCGAGCAGCACGTTCCACGCGTCCGACACCGGGACGGGAATGCTGAAGGTGTTCTCGAGCTTCATGCGGGGTCCTTCACAATGCTGCTCTTTTCCGCCGCCGCCCGGACGGCCTTGATGATCCCCTGGTACCCCGTGCAGCGGCACAGGTTTCCGGATATGGCCGCGCGAATCTCCTGGTCCGTGGGATGCGGATTGTCGCGCAGGAATGCGGTCGCCGTGACGACGAAACCCGGTGTGCAGAAACCACATTGCAGGCCATGGTGCTCCCGTAACGCGGCTTGCACGGGCGACAGCTCACCGTCGGCCGCGGCCATCCCCTCCACGGTTGTGATCTCGGCGCCGTCGGCCTGTACAGCGAAAACCAGGCAGGCCCGTACCGCGTCCCCATCCAGCAGTACCGTGCAGGCCCCGCAAACCCCGTGCTCGCAGCCGAGATGGGTGCCGGTCAGCCCGCAGTCGATCCGCAGGAAATCGGCGAGGGTACGCCGGGGTGGCACGACCTTACGCCGCGCAATCCCATTGACCCGCACTTGAATTTCGACATCAGTCATCACTAGCCTCCTGCACCGCACGCCGCCACGCCCGCGCCACCATGACCGCACCGACGCGGCGGCGATAGTCGGCTGATCCATGTAGATCCGACGGCACCGAATCCAGCCCGGACACCGCGGTACGTCCGACGTCCCCGGGGTCCACCTCGCTTGCGGCACGACCGATCAACTCGACCTCGGCCGCACCCGCTCGTACCGCCATCGGTCCGAGTCCGAACAATCCGATCGCACACCAGTCGATGCGCGAATCCGCATCCAGACGCACCGCGACCGTGGCGCCCGCGATAGCGAAATCGCCGCTGCGACGGGCGAATTCCTCGATCGCAAAGCCGCACCGCCCCTGCCGTACCGGAAACACGATGCCGGTCAGCAGTTCATCTTCGGCCAGTTCGGTGCTCCACATCCCGGTGAAGAATTCGGCTACGGCGATCCTCCGGCGCCCGCGCGGTGACAGCGCTTCGAGCTCCGCATCGAGTGTCAGCGCCACCGCCGGATATTCGGCCGCCGCATCGGCATGGGCGATTGATCCACCGATGGTGCCACGGTTGCGGATCTGGAAATGGCCGATCAGCGGGGTCGCCCGCGACAATAGTGGGACCGATCCGCGGATTTCCGCGGACTTGCCGACCGCGGAATGCGTTGTTCCGGCACCGATCCACACTGAATCATCGCGACTGTCGATGCCGCGCAATTCCTTCAGGCGGCGCAAGTCGACGAGGTGGTCGAAGACCGCGAGGCGAAGGATGAGCATCGGCATCAGGCTCTGCCCACCGGCGATCGCCTTGGCTCCGTCGCCGAGTTCGGCCAACAGTTCGACCGCCTCCTGCGCAGTGGCCGGCGCGTGGTACTCGAACGCTGCCGGCTTCACGCTGTCACCGCCCGGGTATCAGCCGCATCGATCAACGCGAGGATCGCAGCGGGGGTGAGCGGCAGCCGGGAGATTTCCACACCGAACGGGGCCAGCGCATCCGCGACCGCGTTGACCACGGCCGGCGAGGAACCGATCGCGCCGCCCTCCCCGACCCCCTTGTAGCCGCCGGGCCCCGGTCCCGGTGTTTCGATGTGACCGAGCTCGATGACCGGCACCTCCGTGGCCGTCGGAATCAAGTAGTCCATGAAAGTGGTGGCGACAGGGTTTCCACTCTCGTCGTAGGCGAGATTCTCGTAGAGCGCCCCACCGATGCCCTGCACCGTGCCGCCGTAGATCTGGCCCTCCACCACACTGGGGTTGATCATGGGGCCGCAGTCCTCGCTGACGATGTAGCGCAGCAGTGTGACCTCGCCGGTCTCGATGTCGACTTCGCACGTGCACAGGTGGGTCGCGTTGGCCCAGATCATCGGGCTCTGCGCTCGATAGCGCCCGCTACATTCCAATCCCGCAGGAACGCCCGACGGCAGCGCATCCGGCTGAAAATAGGCAATTGCGGAGATCTCGGGCAACGACAATTCGGCATCGGGCGCCCCGCGCACCATGGCCCGCCCGTGCGTGAACTCCACCTCGTCGACCGCCACACCCAAGCGATGGGCTGCGATGGCCACAATCCGTTCCCGCAGTACCGATGCCGTCTCGGCGATCGCCCCTGCCACCATCGAGCCGGAACGGCTGCCGCCGGTGCCGGCCCCGAACGGTGTCACAGCCGTATCACCCTGGATGGTGTGGACATCTGCGATGTCCACACCGAGTGCGTCGGCGGTCAGCTGAATCGCGGTTGTCTCCAGGCTGTTTCCCGAGGATCCACCGGCGAGATATACGTTGACCTTGCCCGAGGGCTCGATGCGGATCGTCGCGCCTTCTGTGCCGTGGTACGGGGTCGACGCTGCGGTCGGCTCCAGATATGTACAGGTGCCGACGCCGAGGAAGCGGCCCTGCGCGCGAGCCAGTTCCTGCTCACGGCGGAAGGCCGGATAATCGAGCATCCCGAGCGCCTGCTCGAACGTCTCCAGCGGCGTGACATCGCTGTACCGCATGCCGCTCGGGTTGAGTAGCGGCAGGTCCTCGCGGCGCAACATGTTCCGGCGGCGCAACTCGGCCGGGTCGATGCCCAGTCGCCGTGCGGCGGTGTCGAGCAACACCTCCCGCGCCATCGATTCGAACTGCCACGGTCCGCGATACGCCACTCGCCCGGCAGTGTTGGAGTACAGCATCTTCATCGTGAATGTCGCCGCGGGCACCCGATACGGCCCGGGGAACAGCATCCCGACAACTGCTGCGGCCGTCATGGGCGACGGCACCGGATACGCCCCGACGTTCTGCACGTAGTCGAGAGAGGCGGCCAGAATCGTGCCGTCCCGGCCGAAGGCCATGCGGGCCTCGCCATGGTCCTGGCGTGCCAGCCCCGCTGAGATCAGGTGTTCCTGCCGGTCCTCGATCCATTTCAGCGCGACCGGTACCTTCGTCGCCGCCAGCATGACACAGATGTCTTCGCGCTGGACCACCACCTTCTGCCCGAAGCCACCTCCAGTGTCGCGCACTATGACTCGCACCCGATGCTCGTCGACACCGAGCAGCCGGGCGCAGAAGCCGCGCACCTCGTGCGGCGCCTGGGTCGAGGTCCAGATCGTCATCTCACGGGCCGATGCCGACCACTCCGCGACCACGCCACGGGTCTCCATCGGCACTGGCGTATACGCCTGCTGAAAGATGGTCTGCCGCACCACATTCGGTGCGGCATCGAACAGCGGCGCCATCTCTTCGGCCGGCCGACCGGACAGCTGGCCGGCGACGTTCCGCGGAAAACGGGCGTGCACGAGGGCCTGCGAACCTTCTGCCGTCGTGTAATCGACCACGGCAGGCATCGGCTCGTAGTCGACCACGACCAACTCCGCCGCGTCTTCGGCTAGATATCGGTCGGAGGCGACAACCAGCGCGACCGGATCCCCGACGAACCGGACCTCGTCCTCGGCCAGCGGCGGCCAATTCGACGCAGGCAGGTGCGGCCCATCGATCCGGTACGACTGATCGTGCACGCCGAGATTGAGGTCCGCGGCCAGAAAGACAGCGTAAACCCCGTCGAGCGCAACAGCTTCCGTGGTATCTATTCCGGTGATCCGGGCGCGGGGCAGTGGACTGCGCACAAAGCAGGCGTGCAGCATCCCCGGCCGCGACACATCATCGACGAATGATCCGGCGCCCGTGAGCAGCCTCAAATCCTCGATCCGGCGGACGCGTGTACCGGCATAGGTATCGGCCCTGGTTTGTGCGGTACTCACCGCTCACCCTTTTCCTCGGTATGCCGTGCGATCGACCAACGCCCAGGTGCTCGACTACCCCGGTACTTCGGTTCGTGCATTTGGCCTCCATGTACATCGGATGGCTTCGCGCGACATCGGCGCATACCGCTTTTCCTCAGCTCTAGCCCCGCCTCCAAGTGGACGGCGTTGCGCTGCTCGATCGAATCGAGCGACCCGGATCCGTCATCCGCGGCGGTCCTGTCGGCGCGGCTCTTTGGATCTATATCGTGCTGTCCAACTGTCTAGCATCGGACTCGAACGCCTGTCAATATAGGTGTATGTCGGATATGAGAATGATATTCTCGCCCTGGTACGGCTCGAGAGGATGATCATGCGCGAATTGTCGGCACAGCTGCTGCAATGGCATGCGCAGCGCGCCTCGTATGCCGTAGCCACGGTTGTCGACGTAACCGGAAGCGCGCCACGGCTGCCCGGCGCGACTATGGCCGTGAACGACGCCGGCGCCGTCATCGGCAGCATCTCGGGCGGCTGCGTGGAAGCGGCCGTCTACGACCTCTGCCGTCAGGTACTGCGGTCGGGTACGCCGGCGCGGGAGACGTTCGGCTACAGCGATTCCGACGCCTTCGCGGTCGGGCTCACCTGTGGTGGCGAGGTCGCGGTTCTCGTCCATCGAGTCACCGCCCAGGAGTACCCGGCCATCGAAGCGGTCGTGCGAGCCGAGCATCCGATATCTCTGGTTCGCGATCTGAGAACGGGCGAGATCAGCGCCGTCGGACTACGAGAAACTGCCGGCACGAAGTTCGATCCGGCAGTGGTGCAGCAGGCTTTGGGCATGCTCGACGCGGACTCATCCGGCGTCCGGGTAATCGGATGCGAGGATGCCCAACGCACAGTGTTCATCGAGTCCTTCGGCTCGCAGCCACGCCTGATCGTTTGCGGGGCAACCGATTTCAGCGCCGCACTGTGCCGGGTCGGGCGATTGCTTGGTTACCGGGTCACCATTTGCGATGCGCGATCGGTGTTCACTACACAGGCGCGATTCCCCGACGCCGACGAGGTGGTCGTGGACTGGCCGCATCGGTATCTAGGCCGCACCACGGTTGATTCGCGCACAGCGGTGTGCGTGCTGACACACGATCCGAAGTTCGATATTCCGGTCCTGCAGCTGGCATTGCGGCTACCGATCGGATACGTCGGTGCGATGGGCTCACGCCCCGCCGATGCAGATCGTCGGTCACGTTTGCGGGCAGCAGGTCTCACCGAACCCGAGCTGCGTCGTCTGCACTCACCGATCGGTTTGGAACTGGGCGGACGGACTCCCGAGGAGATCGCGGTGGCGATCGCCGCAGAGATCGTCGCCGTGCGGCGCGGTGGGTCGACCCGGCCGTTGTCCGCGACGAACCGGCCTATTCACGCCGTGTCGGATACGCAGCCGTCACCGGCCTGACCTGCGGCAGCCGCCGGTGGTTCCAAGATGTCGAGGTAGTGTTCGACCAGAGCGAGCATCTCGTCATGACCCATGTCGAAACCGAAGTTGGCTTCCGTCACCATGATTCGCGGCAGGCCTGAGAGCAGCATCGACAGCGTCACCGGCGTAATCTGCGCGGCATCGATCCGGCGCTCCCGCAGGATGAATGTGAAAGCGGTGACCTGGATTTCCCGGTACCGCCGCGCATAAGCCATCAGCTCGGTACGAATTGCCTTGCGATGGTTGGCCAGCGCGATGAACTCCTGCATCAGCGCGTTGCCGCGCGGATCTCGGGACAGTTCCCACAGGGCATGCAGCGGCCGATCCGAGGTCAGCGCTTGCATTTGGCGTTCGAAGTTGGCCTCGGTTCCTTCACTGAAGACCGCGAGGAACAAATCCTCCAAGGTTGGGAAGTAGTAGTGCACCAACGCCGGCTTGACACCCGCCTCGACGGCCACTCGGCGGGTCGTCGCGGCTGCGTACCCCTCCTCGGTCATGACCCGGGCAGTGGCTTCCAGAAGAGTGCGCCGCGTCGCCGAGTCCTTCGCGCCTCGCCTGCGGGTGGACATGACGCGAGGCTATCACTGGGCAGTCGGACAGCAGCGGCTGACTCACGCGGTCAGCGCGCCGCTCGCTCCTGATCGGTCATCCCCGGCGGCAAAATGATCGGTGAGCACGCGAACCGCGTCGGCGATGGCGGGGCGCAGGCGGTCCGCCGGGTATTCCGGTCCGAACAGCATCCGCCGCAACTGTGGCAGGGCCAAACTCCAGTCGACCATCGCGAGAATCAGGAAGACCAGCGTTCGGGGATCACGCTCGCCTGAACCCATCGCAGCCCGCGCGGCCCGGACTTTGTCCGCATAATGTTCGGTGCGTGCCGGTTCGTCGGGAACCAGACCAGCCCCCATTTCGAGCGCCTCCCACATCACCAATCGCAGCGCCCGCGGATGCGCCTGATGGTAGTCGAACAGCCGGACAGCATAATTGCCCAGGTCGGACTCGTCGAGCGGTACCGCCCGAGCCAGTTCCGCCATCGACCGTTCCAGGACCACCGCGAACAATGCCTTCTTGTCGCCGAAGTAGTCGTAGATCGCACGCTTGTTGGCCTTGGCATTGGCCGCGATGCGATCCACTCGCGCCCCGGCAATGCCGTATTCGGCGAACTCTGTCGTAGCGGCAGCGAGAATCCGTTCCTTGGTCGCAGCCGAATCGTATGCCACGAAATCATTGTAACGAAACAGTTCGTTTCACAGCTCGCGCAGGTGGCAGGCGCTTTCAAGCCTGCCACAAGCACATTGCGGCGTATGCCTACTCACTGGTTCACTCAGGGACCTTATGGCAGCACGACACCGGGATTACCGTCAGTCCAGGTGCTCGACAACAACCGGGACGCGATCCGCCAGCCGGACTCGGTGCGACGCAGCAGATCCTGATAGCGACCGGCCGCGAGGAAGCGTTCATCGCCGCGCATATGCTGGGCCAGGTAGTAGCAGCTGTGGGCGGCCTCGTCTCCGGTGATCGTCACGACATGGTTGGTAACGAAATGTTGAGTGGCATCGAGCCTTTCGATCCCCGCCCGAACTCGTGCGAGGATCTGGGCGGGGCCGGTACACCGCTGCTCGGCCGCCGAGTAATCCCAGACGGCGTCTGGCGTAAACAGGCTCTCGAACAGCAGCCAGTCGCGATTGTCGAGGGCAGTGGAGTATGCGGTCACGATGTCGACGACCGCGATCCGGTCAGCGAGCAGTTCTGTGGCGGTGGTCATCTGCGTTCCTGATCGATAATGGTGATAGGAATTTCAAGGGGCCGCTGCGAGCGGATTCGTCCGACATCATCGACACCACGCTGCGACTCAACTCGTTTCGATTGCCTGTTCGGGGCAGGCCTGCGCAGCAGATTCGACCGCCGCGCTGAACTCCTCCGGTACGTCGGACATCTGGACCTGCGCATAGCCGTCGTCGTTGATGGCGAACACCTGCGGACACAGACCGGTGCAGACGCCGTGACCCCGACAACGATCCGAGTCGACGGAGACCTTCATCCGGCACCTCCCTTCCCTACATCGAACTCCACGTGCAACCCGATTCGGCCGCGCCGGAACGAAGGTCGGCACGCCCCTTCGTCGCTCCATTGCGCACTACGGTTGTCAGAGCCACGGACTTCGCAGTCCACGCCGGGCCGCCACTTCGCGAATCCGGGAGAATCTTACTCTCAATATGTGGCAACAATATTCTCGTGAAGTAAGAACGTCAACTGGTCCGATCACCGTAGCCGCTCCTGATCGCGGCACTGTGGATGGTCGGGAGGTAGCGGATCGCACTCCCGACGAGCACGCCGACGCGCACCGCACACCGGTGCGAAGCCAGCCCGAGTTGGTGCTGTCCGGGGTCAGCAGCGCCGCATTCATCGCCCCGAAACACGCAACAGCCCCGCACCCTGAGGGTGCGGGGCTGTTGTGAGCCGCGTCGATCAGATAGCGCGGACGTCCTGGGCCTGCGGGCCCTTCTGTCCTTGTCCGACCTCGAACTCCACGCGCTGTCCTTCTTCGAGGGACTTGAATCCCGAGCCGGATACGGCGGAGTAGTGCACGAAGACGTCAGGGCCGCCACCGTCCTGCGCGATAAAACCGAAGCCCTTTTCGGCGTTGAACCACTTCACACTGCCTTGAGTCATTGCTTACTTCATTCTTTTCTGTAGATGAGCCAAGCGGATCACGTCGATAAGCCTGATCTCACCGGACAATCGTCCCATGGATTCACGGCAGAATACGCATAGTGTGATCCAACCAACCCTCAGCGCCGGTACGGTCACCGACGCGCGACCATCGCTCTGGCGCCCCGGAGATGAGCGTCGGTACCCCACCTGAGCCCTGGACCTGCTGCAACACTGCTCGCAATAGTTGGCATTTCGATGGAGGCGATGATGGGTTGATGACGCGAAGCAACGAGGACATGGGGTCGGCGGGAGCGGGCGGAGCGCTCGCGGCCGGTGCGGTGATGTCCGTTGTCGCTACTGCACCCGCGCCGCTAGAGATCCGGGTGCTCGCATTGAACACGTGGCACAGTGGCAGCAAAGTCTCCAATGGTATTCAACTGATCACTGATCTCATCATCTCGACACAGGCATCGGTCGTGCTGCTCTCGGAGGCAACCGAAGCGACGACCGCCGTCGCGGCCGAACTGGCGCGGCGGGGGCACGAATTCAACGCCGTCGCCTCGCACGACACGGGAATTCTGTCGGTGTCTACGGTCCAGGACAGCGCCGATCTGCAATGGATGGTCAAGGCGCGGTTGAACATTGACGGAAAGCGCCTTACCGTCTACTCCGCACACCTGGAGTATCGCTGGTACGCCTCCAACCTGCCCCGAGGGTACGGACCCGGGGCCCCGGCGCCCGGTGAGTTCGCCGAGCACGAGTGGAACAAGCTGCCGGACGGCCCCGTGACCGACGCCGCCGTGATTCAGCGGGTCAACGCGGCTTCGGACCGCCCCGAAGTCATCAGCAACTTTCTCGCGGACGCGAAAGCCGAGATCGCCGACGGGGCCTCGGTGATCATGGGTGGCGACCTGAACGAGCCGTCGCTACTGGACTGGACGCCCGCCGCAGCGAACTTGTTCGATCACAACGGTGTCGTGTTGGCGTGGGAGACCACTCGACGCCTGCACGAAGCCGGATTCATCGATGCCTACCGATCGATGTATCCGGACCCGGCCACCCATCCCGGCCTCACCTGGCCCTCGGACAACGTCGATGTCGATGTCTCCGAACTCGCCTGGGCTCCCGAGGCCGACGAACGCGACCGCGTCGACTACATCTTCGCCCATGGTGCCGCACTGCGCCTGTCTGCGGTGGGCATCATCGGCCCGCGCGGGTCCATCGTGCGCGGTACCCGAGCGCAAGAACCAACCCAGGACAATTTCCTCGTCACGCCAGCGCAGTGGGGCAGCGACCATAAAGGCATCTTGGCGACATACCAACTCATCGACTGAGGCCATTTCCTGCGCGGGATGTCACCGGTGGCCGGTGCCGTCCTGCCGTGGCGGTTCGACGCGTACCAGCCCGGGCTGGAAGGCGATCACGACGAGTTGGGCGCGGTTCTGGACGCCCAGTTTCGACATGGCGCGCTGGACGTCGGCTCTGTCGTCGGCATCGTGCGAGTGAAGGCCGTTGCGCGTACTGCGGATGCAGTACGAACACCCGCCGAGTACTCGATCCGCAGGCCGCGTGCGATAAAACACCGGCCCGTTCATCGCAGCCATCCGAGCCATGGACGGCATCTGTTCGACTGATCCCGGAATATCGACGACCCCACCGAATTCGTCCTGGGGAGTCCGGCTGGTGTTCTCTGGAACATTAGTGACCGCACCTGATTGCGGCAGTCGGGTACCGCACTACTCATGCAATTGGTGGGCGATGCGATCAGTATTGAACAGTATCCGGGATATTTTTTACCGATGCAATTAATTGAGCGGTGAACTATATGCACTCCCACGAACAGCAATCGGACCAAAGAAAATGTAGACAACGGCAGTGATCGGTGTGCCAGGGTAGGTGAATTGTGGCTGGTCAACGCAGCGCATTGATAGTTGCTTGCGATAGCTATCTGGATCCCAGTCTGCGTAAGTTGCGCGCTCCGACCCGTGACGCGCAGGCGCTTGCCGACGTTCTGCAGGATCCACTGATCGGAGGCTTCGAAGTGCATACGTCGGTGAACGAGCCGGCACATGTGGTGGGCGAGGCGGTCGAGGGGTTCTTCGCTGACCGAGTACCTGAAGATCTGCTGCTTCTGCATTTCTCCTGCCACGGTGTCAAGGATGAGGACGGAGAGTTGTACTTCGCCGCGTCGAACACGAAGCTGGGGCGCCTGGGCGCCACAGGTGTGGCAGCGGAGTTCGTGAACCGCCGGATGAACCGAAGTCGATCGCGGCGCATCGTGTTGCTATTGGACTGCTGCTACGCGGGCGCCTTCGAAAGGGGCATGACGCACCGGGCAGGAACCGGAATGCACCTGGAACAGTTGAGCGGGCGAGGCCGTGCGGTGATCACCGCGTCGAGCGCGATGGAATATTCGTTCGAAAGCGGAGAACTCACCGACACCGCCGATGGTGACCCGTCGGTCTTCACCGGAGCGTTGGTCGATGGTCTTTCGACAGGCGAAGCGGATCGAAACCAGGACGGTTTCATCACCCTCGATGAGTTGTACGACTACGTGTACGGCAAAGTCCGATCTTCCTCGCCGAACCAGACACCCGGGAAATGGGTATTCGGTGTACAAGGTGAGCTGTATATCGCCCGACGCAACCGGCGGTTGGCCGAACCCATGCCCTTGCCTGCCGAACTTCAAATGTTGATAGACAATCCCCTGTCCAGTGTTCGCGCTGTCGCTGTTCGTGAGCTCGAAAAGCTCCTGCGCGGTGTGCATCTCGGGCTGGCCGAGGCCGCGCAACAGAATTTGCGCGACCTCGCCGAGGACGACAGCCGCGCAGTATCGGCGGCAGCCGAAGCCGCGCTCCACGCGGACATCCCCTCCCCCGGTCCGCTGTTTCCCGCGCCGATCACCGACCAGACGAAACCGCCGCCACCGGCAGCTGCTGACACCATCGCACCACAGCCACCGCACCCGTTCACCGATGAAGCCGCCACCGCTTCCTCGACTGAACCGCAGCGACTCCACCCACAGCGCAGGACGCGGATCCCGCCGCCTCCCGCCGAACCGTCCGGGGAATCTCGGCAGCCGAGCAGAAAGCCGGTCCAGACGGCCGATGCCCGTCAATCCGACCCGGTCATGCTGCCACGCATCGCCGGTGCTTTGATGCTGTGCGGCGCCGTTTTGATGGCCTGCAACCCCTTTGTGCCGTATGGCCGAGCGTCCGACGCGAGGGTGCTCGCCCTCGGTCCTGAGGCAGTAGCGCCGGCCTTCGTAATGGCCGCGCTGGCAGCGTGCGCCGGAATAAGCCTGCTCGGTGCGCATAGAGGGCGGTTGATCGGCGCAGGCATTGCGTTGGGATTCAATGCCACGGTGCCGTGGTTCCTATGGAATCAGTGGGGCCCGTGGACAGACTGGGGGGCGGCGACGTGGTTGTGGTTCGTCGCACTCCAGTTATCGGTGCTCGCCGCGGGTTTCGCGACGTCGACAGTCATTCGAACGGCCGGAGTGCACCTCCGGTTTCAGCTGCCCACCGACCCCGGCGCCCGGACGATGGGATGTCTCGGCCTCGGTATAGCGCCGCTTCTCCTCTACGCCGTCACTACGTGCTCAGATGCGCCACAACGCTGGGGAGTCCTCGCCTTGATGGTCATGGCGGTGGCGGTACCGATCTGCGCCGCGATCGCGGCGCCGCGCGAGTTCGGAGTCGCGCTTCTCGCCGGCTGGTGTGGCGCGGCCGGGCTCGTTGCCTATTCTTCGATTCGCCTGCCCACGCCCGATAACCTCAACACCGAAGTCGTCATCGTCTTCGTACTGACAATGACGGTGGCGGTCACGACCGCGGCCATCGCCGCCGCATCTGAATCGAGGGCCGCACGGTCGCGCACGGCCCCCATGCTCACCCACTCGCGTGACGCTCGATAAAAGCGGATACCAATTGCATCTCGGTCTCCGAGGAGGCATTCGTCAGCTCGAGTCGATCCTCGCCTATCTGCACGCTGATCGCGAGATGCTCTTGGTTGGACCGCCAGCCACGCAGCGTGTCCAAAAGCTGACGCAGCGCTACCAGGCCCGGACCGATCCCGACGACGAGCTGACCGACCAGCTCCGTACCGAGTCCGCGGGTACCCGTCGGAGCGGGTCCACCGCTGACAGCGGAGACGTGATCGACATCCAGATCCAGCAATTCCGATCGAAGTTGCCGGGCGCTGCCATCGAGCTGCTCGATGTCGAGATCTTCGCCGAACAACCTGACGTTCACATCGACGACGCGGGGCATAGAACCTCCACGATGAGGAAATGGTCGCTGCCGGTAGGTTACGAGACTTTTCCTCGCCCGAGTGTAGCCCGACGAGATCAGACCTACCTGTAGGAAGGCCAGACGTTGGTGACGCCGGTCGTGAGCCGTGACCCTGGTGGCTGGCCGTCGGCTCCGCTGTGCGGTCGGTGGTAGTTGTAGTGGACTCCATCTCTGCTGCCACGTGGGCAATCGGTCGAGTCCGGCAGCGCTCGATCCCAACTACCCCATGATCGCCCACCCCGCCGCCCTCGATGGGCTCGACGAGCTCGATCTGGACGAAACCACCGTCAGCTGTACCTACACGGCAACGCCGCCCGAGTCTTCCACCTCGACTGATCACGTCACGGTCCAGTGTCCCGCCACTGCGTGCCCCTCGGCGCGACACCCGTTCACAGCAACAACTTCGACCCCCTCGCCACCCAACCGATAAGGACAACTCCGCTCTGTTTCGCAGGGGCCGTCCAAGCCGACCTCGATGTCAGTCGAGCAGCGATATTCCGAGTGCGTCGGCGAACACCCGGATCATGTTCTGCACGCCGATCTCGTTGCGGCCGATGATCATGTGGTCGTGCTGGCCTTGGCGGACGCCCTCACCGCATTGCGGGAGCATGACGAAGTCCTCGTCGCGCACCGCGGCGTGGACCTGGTTGTAGATCTGGTCATATAGATCGCGCTGCTCGTCGGTGGTAGCCGGGATGCGGCCCATCCAGCTGTGACGGACGGTGCAGCGGGTGGGTGAGGCGGCCGGCAACATATCGATGATCTCCACCCCTACCGGGCTGTTCGCCAGGATGAGGTTCGGGTAGATCCAGTAGATGACACCCATCTGTTGGGAGGGATCCCATGATGCGGAGGGGTCCGTCTCGAGGTTGGTGATCCAGGTGAAGGGAAAGCCCATTCGGTGGTGGTTGCCGAATTTGTCGAACACCATCGTGTTGGGCAGCGTGTTCTGGCCGATCACGCCTCCGCCGTGCACGAACGGGAAGTGGTATCCCTCGGCGAAGGCTTCAAGAGCGCCTTTCCAGCTGACTTCGGACTGGAATTCGCGGTCGTCGTGGTAGCCGTAGTCGGCGTAGTTCCATTGCGCGAGTTCAGCATCCAAGGGGCCTAAGTGAGCGCTGAGCTCGATGTCGGCTCCGGCGGTCAGTACGGCCCAGATGAAGCCGTGGCGTTCTTCGCTGGGTAGTTCGACCAGACCGTAAGTGGCACGGTCGATCCCGGTGAATCCTTCCTTGCCGGGCATACCCACCAGCTGGCCGGTGGTGTCATAGGTCCACGCGTGGTACGGACAAGTGAAGCGCTTCGCGTTGCCGGCGCCGCAGGCGGGCATGGCCCCGCGGTGGCGGCAATAGTTCAGGAACACATGGCTTTTGCCGCCGCTGTCGCGGGTTATGAGCAGCGAGTCGCCGAGCACGGAGCGCACTACATAGTCGTTGGGTGCGGCGAGCTGGGCGCTGGGCACGATGGCCAACGGCGTGCGCCGCAGGATGGCGTTGATCTCTAGTTCGGTCAGCTTCTCGTCGCGGTAGTAGTTCAGCGGCACCCGCAGTACGTCCTCGGCCATCTGGGTGCTGCTTTTCAACGCGAAGTCGAGGGCGCGGCGGGTGAGGTTCTCGTCGAGGGGTGCGGGACCGATGAGGGGCTGATTGTGCATCGCGTACTCCTTCCATACGCAACGACCATACATTAAATGTCAAGTCGTATGGTCTCGCCTTATCGCGGCTCTCACCGACGCGATAGGGTGACGAAATGCGCACCCACGGCTGGGCCGGAGCCAGGCCAACCAGCGACGCAGAGGCCGTCGATCGAATCCTCGAGGCGGCCCGCTCGGCGATCGAACGCGGCATCGAGCCCGGAATCGCCGACATCGCGCGCACACTCGGAGTCACCAGGCAAACGGTCTACCGCTACTTCCCTGGCACCGAAGCCCTGCTCGAGGCGGCCGCGGTACGTGCGGCCGGCGACTTCCTCGATCGACTCGCCACGGATCTGGCCGGTATCAGCGACCCCGCGACCGCCGTCGTCGAAGGCATCGCCCTGACACTCGAGCGGCTACCGCTCGAGCCGCAGGTGGCGCTGTTGATGACCCCGGGCCGACGCAGTGGGCTGGCAGCGGGCGTGACCTCGTCGATCGCCCGGGATTTCGGCCGCTCGATCCTGGACCGTTTCGACGTGGACTGGGCGGCAGCGGGATTCGACGACGGTTCACGCGACGAGCTGGTCGAGATGATGCTGCGCACGCTGCAGTCGTTCATCATCGATCCCGGCGAACCGGCACGCGATGGCGAGGACATGCGGCGCTATCTACGGTGCTGGGTTGCGCCGGCGTTGGAGCCGGGCCGGGTCAGGCCCTGATGCCACTCCGATCCAGCTTGTAGCCCAGAAACAACATCACCGGAAATCGTGCACGATCTCCGGATCGGAATTGCTGTAAGGACAGGCGAGGAAGATTCGCCGATCATGACAGCCGGGAGACCCATTCGCTGTCGAGGTCGGCAACGGCAATGTGGCGCTGGATGTCGCCCGGGTACTCACCGCAGATCCGGACTCCCTGGCCCGCACCGACATCGCCGATCACGCGGTGGATGCGTTGCGCCACAGCGGTATTCGGGAGGTCATCCTGCTGGGCCGCCGCGGGCTGCCACAGGCTGCGTATACCGGCCCGGAGTTCCTCGCCCTCGGACAGCTGCCCGGGATCGACATCGTGGTCGACCCCGCCGATCTCGATGACACCGTGCGGGCCGCACTCTCGGATCCGGGCACGGATCCGGCGACGCGGCTCAAACTGACCTTGGCCGCCGAGTACGCCTCGCGTGCGCGGACCGGAGCCAGGAAGCGAATCGTGTTCCGATTCCACGTCTCGCCGACGAGCCTGAGTGGGAAGCAACGAGTCGATGCCGTACACCTGGTCCGCAACGAACTCCACGAAACACCGGATGGCCTCATCGCGGTGCCGACGGCCCACGCCGAAAGGCTGGACGCCACACTGGTGCTGCGGGCGGTCGGCTATCGCGGCGCACCCGTCCCCGATGTACCGTTCGATCCCACGGCCGGAGTCATCCCGAATGAACACGTCCGAGGCCTCGACAGCGCGGCAGCGGTGATACCGGGTGTCTATGCCACAGGATGGATCAAACGCGGTCCACGTGGCGTGATCGGAACCAATCGGCGCGACGCGGAGGAGACCGTGGCCGCTGTGGTAGACGACTTCCTCGCCGGACGTCTGACGCCGCCCCGCAGCGATCGAGAGGCCCTGTCGGCGTTACTGACTCGACGATGCCCGAATCTGGTCGATCGCGACGGCTGGGGACTGATCGACGCCGCCGAGCGTGCGAACGGCGAGAAGACGAAGCGCCCTCGAGTCAAGTTCATCCGGCTGAACGAGATGGTCGACACCGCCCGTCGCGGCTGACCGTCGGGGCGGGACGATCGCTCTCGCCCGCCCCGACACCGACTCAACGCCGGTCGATCATGTGGTTCAGTTCCTCCATCGACCACGGCTGCTCGTGCGCATGGTCGCGGTAACCCAGCGGCGTCGCCACCGGACGTTCGAACCTGCCGACGAATCCGCCTGCGGCGATGAAGATCTCACCGGTCACGGCACGAGCGGCATCGGAGGCCAGATAGACGTAGAGCGCGGCGGCGTATTCCGGTGGCGGTGCGTCGAGCGATCCACGCATACTCATCTCGTCGAGCAGGCCCCGCCGGTGCAACTGACGAATATGCGCTTCGTAGTCGGGGCCGGAGGACAGCCGGGTCTTCGCCCCCGGGCAGATGGCGTTCGCTCGAACGCCGGACTCCTTCAGCTCGGCGGCCATCGCCATGGTCAGGCTCGCGACCGCGCCCTTGCCAGCGGGATAGCCCGTACCCCCGTAATCACCGAGGTAGGCGAACGATCCGGTATTGATGATCGAACCGGCACCACGCGCCGCCATCAGTGGCGCCGCCGCGCGGCAGGTGTTGAAGACCGTCGTGAGATGTGAATCGAGAAGCTCGCGCCACTCGGCGGCTGTCACGGTCAGTATGGATGATCCGGACGGCTCGGCGATTCCCGCGCAGTTCACCAGGATGTCGATACGGCCGTACGCCGACTCACAGGTCGAGACGAGCAGTTCGGCGACCCCCTCGTCCGCGGCGGAGCCCGCTATGCCCAGCGCCTTTCCACCACTGTGGGAAATGGTTTCGGCCGCTCGGCGCACCGCCGTCGCACTGCGCGAATTGACCACGACGCCCGCGCCATGGGCGGCCAGTGCGCTCGCGACGGCCAGGCCTACGCCGCTGCCACCTCCCACGACAACGGCCCCGCGGCCGGTAAGTTTCTGGTCTACGGACATCTCCGGCTCCTCACTGCCGCGCGGTCGACGCGGCGATATGGACTTGTCAGCGGGTCACGCGCGAGAGGATGGATCCAAGGCGGCCAGCTTGGCGCTGAGGCGATCGAGATAGTGCAAGACTTCCTCGGTGGATCGGTCCGGAAGCCCGTAGAGCACATCCGTGACCCCCTCGGCGGACCAGCGCGCGAGCTTGTCCGGATCCGGTTTGAAATCCAGCGCGACAACGCGGGGCCGCCCCGATCGACCGGCATCGGCCCAGATCTTTTGCAACAGCTCGAGTCTGACGGAGATGTCGGTTTCGGTCGGGGTGGTGATCCAGCCGTCACCGCTGCGTGCGATCCACTGGAAGGTCTTCTCGGTACCGGCGGCCCCGACGAGAACCGGGACGTGGGACTGTATCGGCTTGGGCCAGGCCCAGCTGGGACCGAAGCTCACGTACTGGCCGTCGTAGCTCGCCTCCTCCTGAGTCCACAGCTCCCGCATCGCCTCGACGTATTCGCGCAATACAGTGCGCCGCTTGTTCGGCGGTACACCGTGATCGGTGAGTTCGTCTGTGTTCCAGCCGAACCCGGCCCCAAGGGTGACGCGGCCGCCGGGATCATGGGACCAATCGGTCTCGGCGAAGGCGTTCTGTGCCGCGCCGACGGCCGCGTCCATGTCCTCGGCCGAGGCGTTGGCGGCGTGGCCGAGGACTGCCTCGGTCGCGGATTGATCGTCTCGAAGAAGGCCCGAGCCGCCAGGGACCAGCTTGCCGCCGATCAGCAGGGGCGTTCCCACGGGAGGGACGAAGCCATTCAGGATGCAAGCTCCGATATATGTCTGGACAAGTGTTCGGAATATAGTTCGGATAGATGACCGGGCGCAAGACCAACGCCCCGCGCCAATCTCCTTCGTCTCCTTCGCCACGGCGGCGAACCCCGTTCACGCTGGATCGTGGCGACATTCGGAGTTGGCCTTTGTGATGAACAGCAGTCGGTGATACTGTCCAGACACATGTCCAGCTGTGTGTCTTCCTGGAGAGGGGCGCAATGACTTCGGCCACAGTGGAGCCGTTCACGTTCGACCCTTACGACTATCGGTTCCATGACGATCCCTACCCGACCTACGAGCGCCTGCGCACCCACGCCCCGCTGTACCACAATCCGGAGCTGAACTTCTGGGCACTGTCGCGGCACGCCGACGTCATCGCTGCCTTCCGGGACAACATGCGCCTGTCCAGTGCCAATGGTGTGTCGCTGGATCCCGCCGCCTGGGGCCCGCACGCGCACAGGACGATGTCCTTTCTCGCCATGGACGATCCGCGGCACGTGCGCATGCGGCGGCTGGTCTACAAGGGCTTCACGCCGCGCCGGGTGACCGAAATGGACAGCCGGATCCACGAATTGACCCTCGAGCACCTGGAACCGGCGCTGGCGCGCGGAACCTTCGATTGGATCGAGGATTTCGCCGGGAAGCTGCCCATGGACGTCATCTCCGAGCTCATGGGCGTGCCGGAATCCGATCGCGCCGAGGTACGCCGGCTCGCCGATCTGGTCGTCCACCGCGAGGAGGGCGTGCTCGATGTGCCGGTCGCGGCCATCGAAGCCGCGCTGAAACTACTCGGCTACTACAGCGACATGGTCGCCGAACGGCGGCGCACGCCCACCGAGGATCTCACTTCCGCACTGCTGCAAGCCGAGATCGATGGCGATCGACTCAGCGACGAAGAGATCATCGGATTCATGTTCCTGATGGTGGTGGCCGGGACCGAGACCACCACCAAACTGCTCGGCAACGCCCTGTACTGGTCGGCACGCAACCCGGGCGAATACGCCAAGGTCTTCGCCGACGCCGACCTGGTACCGGACTGGGTCGAAGAGACACTGCGCTATGACACCTCGAGCCAGATCGTGGCGCGTAGCGCCGCGACCGATATCGACATGCACGGCTTGACGATTCCGGCCGGTTCGAAGGTACTGCTGCTCATCGGCTCGGCCAACCGAGACTCGGAGGTGTTCGAAGACGGCGACTCTTATCGGATCGACCGTCCCGACAAAGGCAACCTCGCCAGTTTCGGTGCGGGAGTGCACTTCTGCCTCGGCGCTCACCTGGCTCGCTTGGAAACCACGATCGCCCTGCGCGAATTCGCCTCTCGCGTACGCGGTTACGACCTCGTCGAGGCCGGCATCGAACGCGTGCACTCGACGAACGTCCGCGGATTCGCCAAACTTCCCATCACCGTGGAGGTCCGGTAATGCCACGGTTCGAACCCCACCCCGACCGCCGGCCTGCCCTGATCGCCGGGGCGTCCTCCGGCATCGGCAGAGCCACTGCCGAAGCGCTTGCCGAACTCGGCTATCCCGTGGCCCTGGGTGCCCGTCGCATCGAGCAGTGCGAGGCCCTCGCGGCCAAGATCGCGAGCAACGGAGGTGAAGCCTTCGCGCACTACCTCGACGTCGGCGACACCACATCGGTCGACGCCTTCGTCACGGCCGCCGAGGCCGCGCTCGGCCCGGCCGAGATCGTGGTGTCCGGAGCCGGCGACCTGTCGTTCTCCCTCGTGCACGAGATGAGTCCCGAGCACTTCCTGCAACAGATCAACGTTCACCTGATCGGCGTGCAACGGCTGGCCAACCGCGTCATCCCGGGCATGATCGCCAGACAGCGCGGCGATTTCGTGATCATCAGTTCCGACACCGCGAACAACCCCCGCCCGCGCATGGGGGCCTACCCCGCCGCCAAGACCGCGGTCGAGGTCATGGCCCGGCAGATGTGGATGGAGTTGGAAGGCACCGGCGTTCGGGCCTCGCTCGTGCGGCCCGGCCCGACTCTCACCGGCATGGGCATGGACACCACCGCGGAGATCATCGGCCCGGTACTCGAGGACTGGTCGAAGTGGGGTTTCGCGCGGCATCCCGAAATGCTGCGCGCCGCCCATCTGGCCACCTCCATCGTCGCGGTCGTCTCCGCACCGCGCGGCGCCCATATTCAGCTCACCGAAGTCCAACCCGAGGCCCGGGTGCTCTCCGGCGACGCAGGGAGCGGCTCATGAAGATCACCGTCGATCTGGATCTTTGCCAAGGCCACGCCGTGTGCCAGGCCGAGGCGCCGGAGGTCTTCACCGTGCCCAAGCACGGCAAGGTCGAAATCCTCGACCCGAATCCGGGTCCCGCTGCCCGTGCCGCCGTCGCAGAAGCCGTCCGCTACTGCCCCACCCAAGCGCTGTCGATCACCGACGGCGACGACTGACCACCGACCGAGAACCGAAAGGATCCCTGCCATGGCCGATTTCGACCGCGCCGAACTCGACATGATCACCGACAACGCGCTGTCGGACGGCATGCGCAAGCGCATCGAACGGGCCACTTCGGGTGAGAAGCTGCCCGGCTGGTACACGATCGGCGAAGCGCCGGTGCCACTGTGGTGAGTGCGAAGTCCGAGCGCGCCGGGAGCTGGCGATTTGTTTTCTACGAGCCGACAAGCCCTTCGCCGAAGCCGGTGAAGTCGCGATCACCCGGTTCGGTACTACTGGCGCCGAGTTCCGCTTCGCCGACCGCGGCATCCCGCTGCCCTTGACCGTGGTCTGAGCACCACTGAGAGACGAATTCCCATGGCGTGCAACTTCGCTGACCTATTCGAACATTCCGTCGACGCGATGCCGGAACGCATCGCGCTGATCCACGGCGGGCGGCGCATCACCTTCGCCGAACTCGACGCCCGGGCCAATCGGCTGGCCGATCACCTCGCTTCGATCGGTGTGCGCACCGGCGCCCATATCGGTTTCCAGATGCACAACAGCATCGAGACCATGGAGACCCTCCTCGCCTGCTTCAAGCTGCGGGCGGTCCCGATCAATGTCAACTACCGCTACGGCGTCGAGGAGCTGTGCTACCTCTACGACAACGCCGATATCGAAGTCCTGGTATATCACCGCAGTTACGAACCTGCTGTGGCACAGGCACTCTCGCGCGTGCTCGGAGTGCGCCACGCCATCGTGGTGGACGACGATCTGTGCAGCGAGCACCTCGACAGCACGGCTGGCATCTACGAGGCGGCCCTCGCCGCCGGATCGCCCGCGCGTCGCGAGATCGAGCGCAGCGCCGACGACCTGTTCATGATGTACACCGGCGGCACCACTGGCATGCCCAAAGGCGTGATGTGGCGTCAGGAGGACATGTGGCGGGTCCTCGGCGGCGGCATCGATTTCTACACCGGCGAGCCCGTCGCCGACGAATTCCAGCAATCCCGGGTCGGCGCGCAGACCGATCCCAGCACCTGGCTGATCCTGCCGCCGCTGATTCACGCCGCGGCGATGATGCCCACGTTCACCGCGCTGTGGACCGGCAACGCCATCGTGTTCGAGTCGAAGTTCGATGCGCGACAGGTGTGGCGAACGGTGGAACGCGAACGGCCGCAGGTCATGGTGATCACGGGCGACGCCATCGCCCGCCCACTGCTCGACGCCTATGCCGCCGTCCCGGTGGACGCGTCCTCGCTGCTGGCCATCGCCTCCGGCGCGGCGCTGCTGTCCCAGCCGGTGAAAAACGCTCTGCTGGAGAAGTTTCCGTCCACGGTGGTCTCCGACTCCATCGGATCATCCGAAACAGGTTTCGGCGGAATCGGTTTCGCCACCAAGGACGATGATCCGGGCCGCGGACCGCGCGTGCAGACCGGACGCGGCGCTGTGGTGGTCGACGACTCCGGGCGGCCGGTCGCGGCCGGCGCGCAGGGCTGGCTAGCGAAAACCGGCTCGGTGCCGCTGGGTTACTACAAGGACAGTGCAAAGACAGAGCGCCTGTTCAAGACCGTCGACGGAGTCCGCATGGTGGTCACCGACGACCGCGCCCGCGCCGAGGCCGACGGCTCCATCACCTTGCTCGGCCGCGGCAATATGGTGATCAATACCGGCGGCGAGAAGGTGTACGTGGAGGAAGTCGAAGGTGTTCTGAAATCCCATGATTCGGTGTTCGACGCCGTGGTTGTCGGCATCGCGCACGAGCGCTGGGGCCAGCAGGTCGCCGCGGTGGTCTCCATCGCAGGCGATGGGCCGCTGGACTTCGGCACGCTGACCGCCCACGTGCGCCGCCACCTCGCCGGCTACAAGGTGCCTCGCACCATCTGGGTCGCCGAAACCATCACCCGCTCCCCCAGCGGCAAACCCGATTACCGGTGGGCCAAAGACTATGCCGCCACCCACATCCCGGACCACCGGGGCGGATGGAGAGACGATCGATAGCGAATCGCCGGACAGGGCATCGGGGCCATGTCAATTGTCCTGGTCATGAGACTACAGTAGGATCCAGACACATGTCCGAACTCGCATCTACCGGCATCGAAGCAACTCGACGGCGTCTCACCGAGAAGCAGGCCGACACCGTCGACCGCCTGACCGCGGCGGCAGTCGATGTGTTGTCCCGCGAAGGATACTCCGGCACAACGATACGACTGGTCGCCGCCGCTGCGGGTGTCGGTACAGCCACCGCCTACACGTATTTCTCCTCAAAGGAGCATCTGGTCTCGGAGGTGTACTGGCGCCGCCTGATCGCCGCTCCACCACTGGAGACCCGCGACGAGGACCCGGCCACGCGTGTGGTCGCGGTCCTGCGTCAGATTTCCATGTTGGTAGCCAACGAACCAGCATTGGCGAGCGCGGTCAGCAATGCCCTACTCGGCGACGATCCCGACGTACAGCATCTGCGGGTGCGAATCGGCAGAGAGATTCGCAGCCGACTCGCCGATGCGCTCGGATCGAAAGATTCCGAACGTCTCTCGATGCTGGAATTGCTCTACGCGGGCGCACTGTTGCAGGCAGGCATGGGCCTGCTCTCCTACGAAGCGGTCGCCGACCTCCTGGAAACCTCCACGCGGCGCCTGCTGGCCGATCCGGGCGCCGGCAACTGATCGGCGGACGCCGGCGAGGACGAGTCCCTCGTCCATCCGGCTCGTCGTGTCCGAATGCTCCACGCGGCGATGGTGCGGGCGGCAAGTGTCGCCCAGGCGTAGAAAATGATCCGCTCACCTCAGCAGGGCCAACACCTCCGGCGTCTTCCTCGCGACCCGCCGGTCCACACTGAAACTTCCCGATTCGATACGGCCGAAGGCCGGGAACAAGCCAGTAGGTGATCGGGACAGCACACTAGGCCTTTGCTCCGGCGATGCATGCCCGGCCGAACCGCTGTCCGGCGCGGTTGCGGTCGCCGTGGTCGTCTCGATGCCTTACTCGTGCGCCTGGCGTCGGAGGACCGACCGCTACCGCGGCAACGACCACAGGATCACCTGCTGCACCTCGCAGCTTCGGCGCCTCGGATCTCTCTTCGTCTTCTTACCGGCTCGAGCAGCGTGCCGCCTGAAAGACGCTGCGGCGCAAGCCGACATCGTTCTCCTCTCCCGCGACTCGTCGGACATGCGCAACGCAACGGCACATTCCGCGGCGATGTGGCCGTCGTACGCGCCGCGCATCGCACAGGCACTGGCGGCCCACAGCATTCACAGCTGCGCAATCGGCGGACTTCGCGAACATTCCCCGGCCCACGAGATCAGCGCACTGGCAGTCGTCATCGAGCGCCGGTGGTGGTACCGGGCCTGGCAAAACGCTGGAAGCCTTGTCGCGCAGCTTTAACCATAGTACTGTCCGGACACATGTCCATCATGTGTCTGGACAGGTATCCCGGGAAGGATTTCCAATGACGCTGGTCAAGCCGCAGCGAGTGTCCGGAGGCGAGGACGAGCACGGGCACCTGGAGGAGTTCCGCACCGATCCGATCGCGCTGATGCGGCGAGTTCGCGCCGAATGCGGAGATGTCGGGTCATTCGTGCTCGCCGGGCGCGATGTGATCCTGCTGTCAGGCGCCGAGGCCAACGAATTCTTCTTCCGCGCCAGCGACGAGGACCTCGATCAGGGCGCGGCGTACCCGTTCATGAAGCCGATCTTCGGCGAGGGCGTCGTCTTCGACGCTCCACCCGAACGCCGCAAAGAGATGCTGCACAATTCGGCCCTGCGTGCCGACCACATGCGCGGGCACGCCGCCACCATCGCGCGCGAAGTGGACCAGATGCTGGCTCAGTGGGACGACGAGGGCGAGATCGATCTGCTCGAATTCTTCGCCGAGCTGACCATCTACACCTCCTCGTCCTGCCTGATCGGCGTGAAGTTCCGCAACCAGCTCGACTCCCGCTTCGCGCATCTCTATCACGAACTCGAGCAGGGCACCGATGCCCTGGCCTACGTCGATCCCTACGCGCCGATCGAGAGCTTCCGTCGCCGCGACGAAGCCCGCGTCAAGCTTGTCGAACTCGTGCAGGCGATCATGGATCAGCGCGAGGCGAACCCACCGACAGGCAAGGACGACCGCGACATGCTCGACGTCCTGATCTCAGTGAAGGACGAGGACGGGTCGCCGCGGTTCTCCGCCAGCGAAATCACCGGCATCTTCATCTCCATGATGTTCGCCGGCCACCACACCACCTCCGGCACCGCGGCCTGGACGATCATTGAGCTGTTGCGCCACCCGGAAACACTGGCGAGCGTCGTCACCGAACTCGACGAGCTGTACTCGGACGGTTCGGAGGTCAGCCACAATGCGCTGCGCCAGATTCCGAATCTCGAGGCGGCGCTCAAGGAGGCGCTGCGGCTGCATCCGCCGCTGATTATCCTGATGCGCATCGCCCGCGACGAATTCGAGGTGTGTGGCAACCGGATCGCGCCGGGCGACATGGTGGCCGCGACTCCGGCGATCTCCAACCGGATTCCGGAGGACTTCCCGGATCCGGACACCTTCGATCCGAGCCGCTACCTCGATCCTCGGCAAGAGGACACCGTCAATCGCTGGACCTGGATCCCCTTCGGCGCGGGCCGTCATCGCTGCGTCGGGGCGCCGTTCGCGCTCATGCAGCTCAAGGCGATCTTCTCGATTCTGTTGCGGGACTGGGAGTTCGAACTGGCACAGCCGTCGAACACCTATCGCAATGATCACTCCAAGATGGTGGTGCAGCTACAGCAGCCGTGCCGTGTCCGCTACCGCCGCCGGCCGCGGTGAGTCCCGCACATTTCGGTCCACAAAGACGTCGGCCTTTCAGGAGGAAGCTGTGTCAGCGCCGTCCATTCCCCCCGGATTCGATTTCACCGATCCAGCGCTCTGGGAAACCCGCAACCCCGTCCAGGAATTCGCCGAGTTGCGCCGCACCGCGCCGGTGTGGTGGAACCCACAGACCGATGCGCAGTCCGGAGGATTCCGCGACGGCGGCTACTGGGTGGTCACCAAACACGAGGACATCAAAGAGATCTCGCGCAAACCGGAGCTGTTCTCCTCGCAGCAGAAAGGCTCCATCATCCGGCTGCCCGGGCAGATCACCATCGAGCAGATCGAACTAACCAGCGCACTGCTGGTGAACATGGATCCGCCGAAGCACTCCAAGATCCGACGCATCATCTCCAGAGGCTTCAGTCCGCGCGCCGTCGAGGGGTTGCGCGCCGCGCTGACCGAACGAGCGGCCGCTATCGTGCACGCGGCCGAGAAGGAGGGCGGCGGCGACTTCGTCGAACAGGTCGCGTGTGAACTTCCCCTGCAGGCCATCGCGGAACTCCTCGGCGTACCGCAGGAAGATCGCCGCAAACTGTTCGACTGGTCCAACCAGATGCTCAATTACGACGACCCGGAATACGGCGACGCCACGACCACGACGGCGGGCACCAACGCGTCGGTGGAAATCCTCGGCTATGCCTGGAACATGGCCGAGCAGCGCCGCAATGATCCGCTCCACGATATCGTCAGCCAGCTCGTGCAGGCCGACGTCGACGGGGAAGCCTTGGGCTCGGACGAATTCGGCTTCTTCGTCATCCTGCTGGCGGTGGCGGGCAACGAGACCACTCGTAACGCCATCACCCACGGCATGAAGGCGTTCGTCGACAATCCGGACCAGTGGGAGCTCTACAAACAGCAGCGTCCGCGCACCGCGCCCGACGAGATCGTGCGCTGGGCGACTCCCGTGACCGCATTCCAGCGCACCGCCACCGTCGACACCGAACTCGGCGGACAGCTGATCCGTCAGGGGCAACGCGTCGGATTGTTCTACGGCTCTGCCAATTTCGACGAGGACGCCTTCGAGAACCCGTTCAGCTTCGACATCCTGCGCGACCCCAACCCGCATCTGGCCTTCGGCGGCACGGGCGCACACTACTGCGTCGGCGCCAACCTGGCCCGGCTGGAAATCGATCTGATGTTCAACGCCATCGCCGACGCGATGCCGAACCTGTCGCAGGTGTCCGAGCCCGAGCGCCTGCGTTCGGGCTGGATCAACGGCATCAAGCATTGGCAAGTGCGGTACTGATGATCAGCGCGAATTGTGCCGAACTGCTGAGGGCGGAGGGCATATGCGCGTAGCCCTGCTGTCCTACCGCAGCAAGACCCACTGTGGTGGGCAAGGGGTTTACGTCCGATACTTGAGTCAGGGACTGGCAGAGCTCGGCCATGAGGTCGAGGTCTTCTCCGGCCAGCCCTATCCGGAACACCTCGATCCGCGTGTGCGGCTCACCGAGGTGCCCAGCCTGGACCTGTACCGCGACGACGCGCCCTTCCGCACACCCCATCCGCGCGAGATCCGCGACCGGATCGACCTGCTCGAGCTCGCCACCATGTGGACCGCCGGATTTCCCGAGCCCAGGACGTTCAGTCTGCGTGCCGAGCGGCTGTTATGGTCGCGCACACGGGATTTCGATGTCGTGCACGACAACCAGTGCCTCGGCTACGGGCTGCTCGACATCACCCGGCACCTACCGGTGGTGGCGACAATCCACCATCCCATCACCCGCGACCGGGCGGTGGACCTGGCGGCCGCACCATGGCGGCGCAAGCCCTTCGTGCGGCGCTGGTACGGATTCCTCGGCATGCAGCAGCGGGTAGCACTGCAGATTCCGGACCTGATCACGGTGTCCTCGTCGTCGGCGACCGACATCGCAGAGGACTTCGGGGTGTCGCCACAGCAGTTGCACACCGTCCCGCTGGGCGTGGACACCGAGCTGTTCCGGCCGCGCGAGACGCCTCGGGTGCGGGGCCGCATCGTCGCGGTAGCCAGCGCGGACAAGCCGCTCAAGGGCATCGCGCATCTGCTCGAAGCCGTTGCCCGGCTGCGTCATACCCATGACATCGAGCTGCGGCTGGTGGCGAAGTTGGAGCCCAACGGGCCGACCGAGAAGCTCATCGCCGAACTGGGGCTGGCCGACATCGTCACCGCTGTCAGCGGATTGAGCGACGAGCAAGTCGCCGAGCTGCTCGCCTCGGCGCAGGTCGCCTGTATTCCGTCCCTGTACGAGGGTTTCTCGCTGCCGGCCGTGGAGGCCATGGCCAGTGGCACGCCCCTGGTCGCCAGCAGGGCGGGGGCGCTGCCCGAGGTCACCGGCACCTGCGCGGAGCTGGTCGAGCCCGGCGATGCGATGGACCTGACCCACACGCTGGGCCAGCTGCTGCGCGATCCGGATCGCCTGCACCACATGGGAAATGCGGGACGGCGGCGCGCACTGGAGGTGTTCAGCTGGGCCGCCGTCGGCGCACGGACCGTCACGGTCTACGAGCAGGCGATCGAGCGGCACGGCCGCCGCGCGCCAGTCGAATCGGCCGGAGCGAACCGTTGATTCATCTTCGACACTCATCACTGGCAGACAGGAGGGTCACATGCTGACCGTCGATTTCGATCGTCTGGGCGTAGGTCCGGGAGTGCGGGTGATCGATATCGGCTGCGGGGCCGGGCGGCACTCATTCGAGGCGTACCGGCGCGGCGCGGACATCGTGGCCTTCGACCAGAACGCCACCGACCTCGCCGATGTCGGCGTTATGTTCGAGGCCATGGCCGCGGCCGACGAGGTGCCGGAGTACGCGAAGGCCGAGACCGTGCGCGGCGACGCGCTCGATCTGCCCTACGGTGACGGCGAATTCGATGTGGTCATCGCCTCGGAAATCCTCGAGCACATCCCGCAGGACGAGCAGGCCATCGCCGAGCTGGTGCGTGTCATCAAACCAGGTGGCGCACTGGCCGTCACGGTCCCCCGCTGGCTGCCCGAACGCGTCTGCTGGGCGCTTTCGGACGAGTACCACGCGAACGAAGGCGGCCACGTCCGCATCTACCGGTCCGACGAGCTGCGCGACAAGATCACCGCGCAGGGCGTGCGCCACATCCACCGGGAGTTCGCGCACGCCCTGCACTCCCCATTCTGGTGGCTCAAGTGCGCGGTCGGGGTCGCAGACGACGCGCATCCGGCGGTGACGGCCTATCACCGGATGCTAGTGGGGGACATGATGTCCGCGCCCGCGCTCACCCGCACGGCCGAACGCATGCTCAACCCCCTCATCGGCAAATCCGTCGCCCTCTACTTCACCAAACCTGCGGTGCACAGTGACGCACGCTGAGCTGCCCGCCGTTCCCGGCGTCCTCTCCGGCCCCGACATCCGGCGCAGCGGTGAATCCATCGCGGCCACACAGGAACCCGACGGCGCCCTGCCATGGTTCACCGGTGGGCACACCGACCCATGGGATCACATCGAGTCGGCCATGGCGCTCACCGTCGCCGGACTGTGGGATGAGGCTCGCGACGCCTACATCTGGTCGGCCAAGACTCAGCGCGACGACGGCTCCTGGCCCATGCAGTTCCGGCAGGGCGTCATCGAGAACCACGACGCCGACACCAACTTCTGCGCTTACCTGGCCACCGGTGTGCTGCATTTCCTCACCGTCACCGGTGATTCCGGATTCGCCGCCGAGATGTGGCCCACCGTCCGCGCCTCGGTCGAGTTCGTACTGGGCCTGCAGCAGGGTGAGCACGGCGAGATCCACTGGTCCGCAAGCGAATCCGGCAGCTCGGGCGAGGCCCTGCTCACCGGCTGCTCCAGCATCTTCCACAGCCTCGGCTGTGCGGTGACCCTGGCCGAGCGCCTCGGCGATCCCCGGCCGAACTGGGCCGCGGCCCGCCGCCGCCTCGGTAGCGCCTTGCGCGACCACCCGGAAGCTTTTCTGGATAAGAACCGCTATTCCATGGACTGGTACTACCCGATCCTCGGCGGCGCGGTCCGCGGCCGCCAGGCCCGCGACCGCATCCGACGCCACTGGGACGAATTCGTTGTTCCGGGCCTGGGCATCCGCTGTGTGTCCGATGCCCCGTGGGTCACCGGCGCGGAAACCTGCGAACTGGTATTGGCGCTCGACGCCGACGGTGACACCGCCACCGCCGCGACGCTCTTCACCGAGATGCAGCATCTGCGTGAATCGGACGGATCGTATTGGACCGGAATGGTATTCACCGACGGCAAACGCTGGCCCGAGGAGCGCACCACCTGGACCGCCGCCGCGGTCATCCTGGCCGCGGACGCACTGTCGCGCACCACGGCCGCCAACGGGATCTTCCGCGACGCGCTCCCCCGCTGACGCCGGCCACTCGCGCAGTGCGCGAATGGCCGACAGAAGTGGGTCCGGTCAGCGCCCGTTGTCCGCAACGCCCTGGTCACGGACGACGACGCGCCGCAGAATCCGCAGCGAACCGGTCACCGAGACTTCCTGGAACTCACCGGAATCCAGAGCGCGGCGATAGATATTGAACGGGGCCCGGCCACCGTCGGCCGGGTCCGGGAAGACGTCATGAATGGCCAGCAGGCCGCCGATCGCCACCCAATGGGCCCAGCCCTCGTAATCGCGCTGAGCGGCTTCCTCGGTGTGGCCGCCGTCGATGAACAGCATGTGCAGCGGTGTGCACCAGATGCGAGCGACGACCGAGGAGGAGCCGATGATGGCGACGACGGTCTCGGCGAGTTCGGCGCGCACGATGCTGCGCCGGAAGGCCGTCACAGTGTCGAAGACGCCGGTTTGCGGATCCACCAGCGAGATGTCGTGATACTCCCAGCCGGGCTGGTGCTCTTCGGACCCGCTGTGGTGGTCGACGGTGAAGACGGTGGCTCCGTTTTCCGAGGCGGCAGCACCCAGATAGATGGCGGATTTGCCGCAGTAGGTGCCGATTTCGAGAATGGTGCCGTCACCGGCGCAAGCGCGGGCCGCGTCGTAGAGCGCGCGGCCTTCCTCGGGAGGCATGAATCCGGGGACCTGCTCGGCGAGAGCGAACAGGTCCCGGGCACGGGTGGCGATATCGGCCTCGGTCATGCGAAAACCTTTCTACGGATCACCATCCGCGGGCGATCCACTCGTCGAGGTGTGGACTCTCGGTGCAAGCGGGTTCGCACGGTTCGGCGAAAGTCATCGATGCCTCCATACGCGGTTCGATCATGGTTCGGGCCCGGGCCGACTCACCGCTGCGCTCTGCGGGTGCGCGCGGGGGCCTCGACGAGGGCCTGGCGGCTATCCGGGCGCGGATACGGCCAGGGCCGGGTACAGGATGGACCTGCCGCCACGCCCGGAGCTCAGGAGGTATGCCGCGCGGGCCTCTCAAGAGGTCTTGTGTGGCACCGCTGCGACGAGACCGCCGTCCACGACGAACTCCGAGCCCGTCGCATACGAGGATTCGTCACTGGCCAGGAAGAGCACGAACGTGGCGACCTCCGAGGGCTGCGCGGGCCGGCCCAGCGGAATGGTCACCAGGTCATCGGGAATGTTCTCCGTCATCGGTGTCCGGATCAGGCCCGGATGCAGCGAGTTGACACGAATGTTGTGGGGCGCCAACTCGAGTGCCGCCGACTTGGCCAAGCCGCGCACAGCCCACTTCGAGGCAACATAGCCGTGCGCCCAGGGCGCGCCCCGTAATCCTTCGATCGAGGAGACGTTGATGATCGACCCGCCGCCCGCGGCGACCATCGGTTCCACGACGGCTCGCATCCCGAGAAAGGTGCCGGTCAGGTTCACGTCGATGATCTGACGCCATTTACCGAGATCGAACTTCCCCAGCGGACCGCCGTTGACGATGCCGGCATTGTTCACGAGGACATCGAGCTTCCCGAACGTATGCAGCGCCTCGTTCACCGCCGACTCCCAGTGCACCGGCTCGGTGACATCGAGATGGACGTAACGCGCTGCGTCGCCGAGTGATTCGGCGACCGCTTTACCGTCCTCGTCCAGGATGTCGCCGATGACAACCTTGGCCCCTTCGGCCACCAGCAATTCCGCGTGTGCGGCGCCCATCCCGCGCGCGCCGCCACTGATGAGTGCAACTTTGCCGTCTACACGTCCCATGGCGGCCACGCTAACATATCAACTGGAACACAATCCAGACTACTGTCCAGAAATATGACCGGACTCCGGAACAGGTCCAGTTGACCGGCCGTGAGCCACAATTCGCGAGGAGAATCCATGCCCATCCGCGTCGCCCACGTCGGCACCGGGAATGTCGGCCGCCTTGCCCTTACCGGCCTCATCGAGAGCCCCCGATACGAGCTGACCGGCGTATGTGTGTCGACCCCCGGCAAGGTCGGGCGAGACGCCGGCGAGCTTGCCGGTCTCGACATCACGACCGGAATAGCGGCCGTCGGCGACATCGATGCACTGCTCGCGACCGAACCGGAGTGCGTCGTCTACTGCGCGATGGGAGACACCCGTCTACAGGAGGCGATCGAGGATTGCCGGCGGATCCTCACGGCCGGGGTGAACGTCGTGGGCTCTGCCCCCGGATTGTTGCAATATCCGTGGCGAGTGTTGCCCCAGAAGTACATAGATCCGGTTGAAGAGGCTGCACGGCAAGGTGACTCGAGTCTGTTCATCACCGGCGTCGATCCCGGATTCGCCAACGATCTACTGCCCTTCGCACTGACGGGTACCTGCCAGACCGTTGAGCAGGTCCGCTGCATGGAAATCGCCGACTACGCGACCTACGACGGCGTGACGGTCATGTTCGACGTCATGGGCTTCGGAAAGCCTCTCGACGAAACCCCGATGCTGTTGCGGCCCGGCGTGCTGAGCTACGCGTGGGGGCCCGCGATACGGCAGCTCGCCACCGGGCTCGGCATCACCGTGGACACGATCACCGAACACTACGAACGGATTCCGGCCGCGGAGGCGTTCGACATCGCCGCCGGACACATCCCCGAGGGCGGTCTGGCCGCACTGCGGTTCGAACTGCGCGGCATGGTCGGCGATCGCCCGGCGATCGTCATCGAGCACATCACGCGCCTGCGCGAGGACTTGTGCCCGGATTGGCCGCAACCCGCACAGGCGGGCGGCTCGTATCGTGTCGAGATCACCGGCGAGCCATCCTATTTCGTGGACATCTGCCCAACCAGCCGCAAGGGCGATCACAACCACGCCGCGATCGTGGCGGCAGCGGGACGCATCGTGAACGCCATTCCCGCCGTGGTCGCCGCCGCGCCCGGCATCCGTACGATGCTCGACCTCCCCTTGGTGACCGCACCCGGCGTATTCACGACGCCGGTGCACGACCTGAAACTCGACCGATGACGACTCCGACCACAGCCGGCGATCACCGAACCGACCAGGCATTACCTTGCGCTGCACAGCATGCCGGACTATCATTCGGACACATGTCCGAACTATTGTCTGCCACCAGTCAGCTGCTCGACAACTCCGAGACAGATCGGGCCGAGATACTCGACCGACTACGCGATTCGGGTGAGATACAGCGCAGAATCCGGGCCGCGCTGGGGCCGCGTGCCGACCCCGCGATCATCCAGAACCTGGAGGCGATCTACACCGCCGCCCTGTTCGACGCCGCAACCGGATATGCCGCCGATTCCTGCGGCGACCGCTCACCCGAACAACTCGTGCAGCGCATACTCGACCGTCGCTGACCTGCCAGGCGTCGACCTGCACGACAACCCCGAGCACGTCGAACAAGGGGATGATGATGAAGAAGACCCGCCTCAGCTGCCCGTGCGGTGAGTACGTCCGCGGCACGGACGAGGACGACCTTGTCGAGAAGACACAAGCCCACCTGGCCGAGAAACACCCCGAGCACGAGTACACCCGCGACGAAATCCTCTTCATCGCATACTGATTCGAACCGATCACGGCGCACACCGCAGGACACCATCGGCACCGGGACCGTACGAGGTTCCAGGTGGCGCGTCACCGCACCGAACCCCTGCCCGTCGTCCATGCTGCTGATGTGGTCCAGCGATCCCGCGGTGAGCCGCAGCGAACCAAATCGGGAACCCGCCGCGCTGGCTGAATCTTCCGCCTTCGACAGGAGCGGACTCGAACAGGCGCTGCAGGCGCTATCGCCGCATCATGTTCGAGCGGTCGCCTAGCTGGCTCGTGGCTGCGCCCAGCAGTGGTTCGCCTCCGCCGAGATACTCGAACATGCAGCGCCGGGCTGCGAGTGCGCAGCATTACGAATCACCCGGCGCCGACCGCTATTTCGACGGCAACGCGTTCTGCAGCCCCCCGACGTCGGTGACCTTCCAACCTGAATTGCGGTCGATGGTCAGCGAATACGTGACGGTGGTCTGGGCCCCGTCCGGCGTCTGCGCACTGCTGGAGGTCACATTGAGATAGGCGTTGACCTTGTATATCCCGCCGGACTCGGAAGTCACGCCCGCGGACAGCGGTGACGCTTTCGATGTCCACTGCAGTGGCAGCAGGATCTGCTCGAGCTGCGGGGCCGTGGCGTCGAACTTGGCCGAGAGCTGAGGGGTCGTACCGGCCTGGAGACGGCCCAGCCAGCCCTTGACGTCGTGATAGTCGATCGTCGACGCGCCCAGCGAGTAATCCATCGCGACCTGTTCGGCATGCCGGTCATCGGCGGCTTTCGCATCGCGGTCCGCAATGGTGGATCTGGCCGACCAGTAGAGCGCCGCGAATGTCACTGCGGCGGTAGTTAGAACGCAGATCGCAGCTGTGACCAGTACCGTCGACAGTCGAATCGATACGGTGCGCGGCTGCTTACCCCGCTCACCGGAAACCTTTGATTCGCTTGTGGGTTCGGTTCGGGCGGCGTCTTCGTCGGTGATTGTGCTCATGTTCAGTGTCCTTCCGCCGATTCGGCGATGTCCGGCAGTCACTCCGGCTACCTGACGCCGACTCGGAAATGCACTGCGCCGTCGTCTCCTACGCCGTGTAGCGCTTGGTCGATCAACGCACTGATATCGATGGCGGGCGCTCGGCGCACCGCATCCTTCACAACCGGTTCCAAGGCCGGTCCCAGCGGGGCGATACCGGGACCGATCTTATTCACCAGTGCCGTCAGGTTGCCGAGAAACGGGACGAGGCCGTCGCCTGTGAAATAGTCGGCCACCGGCCGGCTTTCGGAAAGCGCGGCTCCCGACTCCACAATCTGGTTCAGCGTGACGCCGAACGCACCGAATTTCGGACCGGCGTCGGCGAGTGAGGGCCCGAGCCAGTCCATGTTGCCGCCCAATGCCTGCACGTCGGCGAACAGCTGGCGGATGGATGCCTTGCGACTCAGGAGGGCAGCCGCGAGCAGATCGGTCGACCGTTGCAATGTCTGCATCGCGGTATCCGTTCCCGCCAGTGCACGGTTGAAGGTATCGACCAAGCGCGCGACGGACTCGGGATGAATCTGCTTCAGCAGTTCGACCACCCTGGCGGACAGTGCCGTGATCGTCGTCGGCGTCCTGACTCGATCCGCCGCGATGACCTGCCCGTTCTCGAGATACGGTCCCAAGCCGGTCTGCGGCGCGAACTCGATGTACGGCTCGCCGAGCGCAGACAACTGCTCGATGCGGACGTCGCTGGAAACGGGGATGCGGTAGCGGTTGTCGATTCGCAACCGCACGAGTACGCCGGTGGCCTGTTTGCTCACCGACTCAGTGCGGCCGACTTGAATACCCGCCAAGAGAACCGGAGCGTTCGGACCGAGCCCACCCGAGTTGTCCATTCGCATGTCGGCGGTGATGTAGGTCCGCCTGGGGTCCAGATGCAGAACGCCGACCGTCATGTAGCCGACGCCGAGGACCAGTACCGCGGCGATCGCCGAGAGCGACACCGTCGCACGAAGATTCATCTGACCGCGCCGATCATCCGGAGGGCGTCGACGATGCGGCTGGTCTGTTCATCGGGAGACATCGTGGCGGCTCCCGCCGCGGGGGTGAGCGTGACATCGACCATGTTGACCTTCGGACCTCGTTCGACAAATGGAATGATCTTGTTTTGAATGAGATCGACGAGCTGCTTCATGTTCGACGGCGAGCCGGTATCGAGCGGGTGGCTACCGAAGAGCATGGGCACCACTGCCCGCGTGGTGCCGTCGAGCGATTGCAACAAGGGAGCGAGCCATTTGGCAGCGGGGGCGAGCGGGCCGAGCGACGTCAGCACGAAGATGACACCGATCTGGGCGTTCACCGCGTCGGTAGTGTGTTGGACTCCGTAGGGGGTGAGCAGGTCATCGAAGATCGGCGCGTTCTTCTGCAGACCGTCGTCCACCGTGGCCTGCAGGCCGTCGAGCAGGGCGTCGACCGAGTTCAGATGTTCGCCCAGATCGGACAGATCCGAACCCAGTACGCCGGCGATCCGAGCCGTGTCGGTCGGATCCCTGGGCATCACCGCGTTCATCTTGCGGACGATGCTCTGGAAATCCGAAACCGCTCCGCTGCCGACGAACGTGGACAGTCCGGCCAGGATGTCTTCGATCGACGGTGATTGTGCGGTATCCGAAAGCGGGATCGTCGCGCCCGGTTCCAACTCGCCCGAGCCGGCTTTCGCCGGTTCGGTGAGAGCGATGTGCACATCTCCCAGCGGAGTCTCCTGACGCAGTTCCGCCGTGGTGCCCACCGGCAGTCGCACCGACTTCCGAATAACGATGTCGGCGATCGCGTATCCCCGGCGCGCGACTCCACCGGGGGCGGCGGCGACCGGGTCGACGAGAGTGACCCGGGTCAGCTGCCCCACCCGGACACCGTCGGCGATGACCTTGGCGCCCTGCGGAAGATTGAGCACATTGCCGAACTCGATCCGCAGAGGGTAGGTGGGCCCGCCTACGCCGGCCCCGGGCACGGGCAGATCGGCCGGCTGCAAGTCGCATCCGGTGGCGGTGAAAACCATAGCGACGCAGGCGATTGCGTGCATGCCGATGCGGCGTGTCCGATGGCCTGTTCTCATCGCGCGCTCGCCGCCGCCAGGAGCACGGACAGGGCAGGCACCGTCACCGCACCGCCGTCGGACCTCTGGCACTGCTGCCCGGTGATGGTTTGCACGGCTGCGCAGATCCGTTCGGTATCTTGTTGGGCGAGTGCGAGTTTCGGCGGCAGGTAACCTATCGTCAGCTTGCCCGAGACCGGATCGATCGCGGTCGCGAATCCGGTTGCCACGGCCGGTGCCATCCGAATGACTTCTGAGAGCGACCCGACCCCGGACGCGATCATGTGAGATAGATCGGGGATCGCATCGAGCGCCCGCAAAGCGGGTGACCCGAACATCATGATGGCGTCGTTGCCCTGCGGCAGCAGCTCGGCCAGCGCGGCGACGAGTTCGATGATGGGCGGAAACGCGATGGTGACGATGTCTCCGAAGGTTTGGGGTAGCCCGGTCACGGTCGTCTGCACCTGCGGCCATCCCCCGCGGGCCCGATGCGCGAGTTCGGCGAGTGCGTCCAGCAGCTTCCCGATATGGCCGATGGCGGCGTCGGGCGCGGTGAGCGCCTTGGACAGCTGCAGGAGGATGCCGTTGATCTGGTCACCGGATCCGGCCGTAGCGTCGTCGAGCGCATCCAACCCGTCAGCGAGCGCGGTGCGCTGCGCGGGATCTCCGGAGCCGTTCAGCCGATCGACAAGGCCGGTCAGCGCCTCGAAAGTCTGCGAAAGACTCTTGGGCGTCAGGGTTTTGGTGATGCATCGGTCGGCTTCCCAGCCCGGGCCGGCCGGTTCGGCGCCGATGAGAGCCAGTTTCCGATCGGCGACCAAAGTATCGCTCACGGTTACGGCGCCCACGTCCGGCGGAAGCTTGCGGTCGGCCCGGACCGTGAATTGCACACGGGCCGAGGTGCCATCCGGCTGGATCTCGGTGACCCGGCCGACCGGCACACCCATGATCGTGACCGCGCTGCCCTTGTACAGCCCGATACTGTCGGGCATTTCGGCGCAATATCCGCGCATCTGCGGGCTCGGCTTGCTCAGCTTCAGCCCGATCGCGGCGGCCAGTACGAGCGTGATGACCACGGCGGCCGACATCAGCCCTCTGGATCCGAGAATTCGCTTCACTTTCAGCATCCCCCTCCGGGAACGGGCACGCATACCGCCGGCAGCGGGATCGTGACGGCGGCCTGGTCGACGGTCACCCCGCCACCGGCCGACATGAGCGGAAGCAGGCGCTGTTCCAAGCCGCGCAGAGAATCGACGAGCGCGCCGAGGCGGCCGCCGAGCTCTTGCAGCTTCGGGATCGCATCAGCGAGCGGCTGGGCTCGCTGTTTCAACGACTCATCCCACGCACGTCCCAGCGGTGTCAGATCGTGCAGGACCGCCGCTAGATCGTTCAGGGCCTGGGCGACCTGCACCTTATTGTTCTGGACAATCGTTTCGAGGGTGCCCAGCGTCGTCAGCAGTTTCGCCAGCACATCGGAGTTCTCGTTCAGTGCCGTCAGATACTCGTCGGCGATGGACAAGGTGCGGGAGATGTCCGCGTTCTGCTTGTCCAGCATTCCGACCAGGTCACCGGCCGCCTGTACGGCTACGCGAAGGGAAGCCGGGCTGTTGCCGACCGATTGCGCAACTGCGGCCAGATCCTTCCGCAACATGTCTCCGTCGATCTTCTGGACCGGTTGAACGGCATCCTGGAACGCCTGAGTAAGGTTGTACGGGAGCATGACTCGCTCCTGCGGTATCACCCCAGCCCCTAGCGGTTTCGTTCCCGCGGACTCGACTGCCACGTAGTTGCCACCCACCACGGTCAGCATGCGGATGTCGAGGGTGGTCTGATCTCCGATGAATGCCTGTTTCGCGACGGTGAATTCCATCCGGACCCGATCCGACAGCAGGGTCAGCGATTTCACTTTTCCGACCGGAATCCCGGCGATGCGGACGTCATCACCGGACCGGACGGCTCCGGCCTGCGCCAGGTCCGCCGAATACGTTCGTTCCGGGGAAGTTCCGGTCACGTAGACCGTCCCGATGGCGATGATCAGCAACACCGCGGCGCCTATCCCTGCGAGCCCCCACCGAAGATCGTTGGCAGGCAAGCGTTCCGCGGCGCGTTCTCTGCGGCGATCGGCGAATCGCCGCCGGAGTGTCACTTGTGACATAGGACGATCCTCTGTCCGGCGATCAGCATTCGAAGGGGCTCGGGTGCGGCTGCGGCGCCGTGCGAGCAGGTGAGTTCGGCCCCCGGCCCGGTTTGCGGAACGGCTGCCGTCATCTCCTGGATCAGGCCGGGCAGGCGGTCGAAGACGTTCACGGCCTCCTGCGGGTCGGGAAACGCCTGCTTCAGCGCGGCGTCCAGATCCCGGTCCCGGTCACCGGTGACGCCCAGCACGGTCAGCATGCTCCGAAGTGGTTGCAGCACAGGCGGAATCTCGATCGAGAAGCTGACGAGTCCGGGCAACTGATCGCTGATGGTGATGAACAGATCGGTCAGATTCGTCAGCAGCTTCATGGCGTTGCCGGACTTGCCGCCGAGGTGATCGGAGATCTGGGAGAGATTGCCCACCAGCGTCGACAGCACCGCCTGGCGATCGGAGGCGTAACGGCTCAATTTCTCGATGGCGCCCAGCGCCGGCCCCAGCCCGGTGCCGTCGCCCTGGATGACCGCCAGCATGCTGGTGGCGAACTGATTGAGATCATCAGGCGACAGCTGCGCCAGGACCGGTTGCAGGCCCTTGAACAAGGTCGTGATGTCGAAAGGCGGCACCGTCTCGGACGTGCCGAAGACCGTTTTCGAGTCGCGCCGCGCGCCCGGCTGGTCGGGCTGCTGGATTTCGAGATACCGGAACCCGGTGAGGTTCTGGTATCGGATCGCGACCTTGCTGCTGGCGAACAGCGGATGGTCGCGGGTGACGGTGAAGCGTACCCGCGCGAACGTGCCGTCCAGACTGACGTCTCGCACCTTGCCGACCTGTACCCCGTACAGGCGCACGTCATCACCGAGGCGCAATCCGTTCGCGTCTGTGAACATCGCTGTGTAGGTATCGGTTTCGCCGCTTACGGGGCGCTCGACCAAGCGGAACACACCCGCCAGCACCACACCCATCAGGAGTATCGCGACGGCGACGCGCAGCAGCAGGGAACGCGTGGTCATCAGCGCTCCCCCGTGGCGGGACGCTGCGCCAGCATGGCCGACAGCGGTGCGGCCAGGCCGGGCACCACATCCAATTCGACCGCGGCGTCGAGCACCGGCCCCTCAGGTGTGTCGTGAAATGCCGCGCCGACACGCGCGAGCAGTTCGCTCAACTGCTGCGCGGACCGGTCCGGTGTGCTCACCGACGCGGACAGTTGGTCGAGAATCGTTGTGCCGATGGGCAACAGCCCGGAAAAGTACTGTCGCGAGGTACCGAGCAAGGTCGTCGCGGTCGGCAGCAGGTCCGTCCGGACCCTGGTGAACATCTCGCTGAATCGCGCGAGGCGCTCCGGAGACTCCAGATACTTGTTCGTGTAGGTCGCCTCCAGCACGGCCAATCCACCCGTCAACATCGGCGGGAGTCCGACCAGCGCCGAACCGAACCGATCGAACAGCAGAGACGGCGGCAGCTGCTGGGTCTCGGCGAACGAACGTGCGGTCACGCCGATGGCCTGCAACAGCGGAGTGAACGCATTGAGGTCCCGTGACACCTTGCTCAGCAACTCGGCGAGTTCAGGCGTGAGCACGTCGCCGGTGAGCCTGCCCGTCGACTTCAGCAGGGCCGCGAGCGTGGCATCCCGGACCCGATCGGTGTCGCGGGTCAGATCGACCGTCGATCTGTTGGCCAGCGCCGCGCCACCCTGGTTGGCGTGCAGTTCGATGGCACTGATTCCGAACAGATTTCCCGGCGCATAGTCGACGGTTACCGCATCGGTGAGGCCGAAGAGCTGGGATCCGTTCAGGCTCAGTTCGATTCGCTGTCGACCGGGCGCGGCGGAGTCGATAGTGGCGACCGCTCCGACGCGCACGCCGTCGAGTCGCACATCCGTCCCCGGCCCGACGCCCTCGCCTACCCGGCCGACCAGCAGCGCGACGTGAATCTCGTCCGCGGGCTCGACGTCCGGCCACACCCGCCAGCCGATGGCGGTCAGGACTGTCAGCAGAATGGCGCAGGCACCGAGTATGCGGGCGCGGCGGGGCCCGACTTCCGTTCCGGGCAGAGCATAAGCAGGCATGACCTCACCCGGTGAAGGAGATGGGAGACTGGAATCCCCACAGCACGATGGTGGCGACCATGTCGAGGGCGATGATCGACACCAGGCTGGCCCGGATGGCGCGCCCCGAGCCGATGCCGACCCCCTCGGGCCCACCTGAGGCGAAAAACCCCTGGTAGCAATGGATCAGCACGACAGCGACCGCGAACACCATCACCTTGATGGTCGCGGCGATCACGTCCCAGCCCACCACGAACTGATCGAAATAATGGTTGTAGGTTCCCGACGGCGTGCCGTGGATGGTGGTCACGATCAATTCGCACGAGAAATAGCTGAGTATCAGCGCGACGACGAATGCCGGTGCGACAGCGACGATTCCGGCGATGACCCGGGTCGTCACCACGAACGGCACCGATCGGATGCCGAGCGACTCGAGTGCGTCGATCTCCTCGGAGATCCGCATGGACCCGATTTCCGCTGTCATCCGGCATCCGGCTTGCGCCGCGAACCCGACGCCCGCGGCAATCGGTGCCAGTTCACGCGTGACGCCGAATGCCGAGATGAGACCACTGAGCTGACCGAGCGACAACAGATTCAGGGCGCTGAATGCCTCGATACCGATGGACGCGCCCATCGCGGCGCCCAGCAACAGCATGAGGGGGACCACCCCGCCACCGATGATGACCGAGCCGCGCCCCCATGTCATATCCGTGATGACCGCAACCGTCTGGCGCCGGTAGTGCACCAGCGTGTAGGGCAGCGACGACAGCACCTGCCAGCCGAATCCGATCACGAACCCGATCGACTCGACCGGGCGCAGCGGATCAACCCGGCGCTGCAACCAGCCCACCCACCGCAGCCCGGCGGGGAAGTACGGGGTCGGCGTCATCACGCCATCCTTACCGGGAAGAACATGGTGACCACCTGAGTGATCGCGGTGTTGAGCACGGCGACCGCCGCAACGGACATCACCACCGCGGCGTTGACGCCGTCCGCGACACCACGCGGTCCCCCCTTGGCCTCCAGACCCCGCTGGCACGCGATGACCACCACCAGGAAACCGAAGATCAACGCCTTGACCAGCGAAACCCAGATATCGAGGGGCGTTGTGAAGGAACCGAACGACTGCCAGTAGCTGCCCGGCGTGACGCCGAGCGCGGATACCGCGACAACAAAGCCCGACGTGATTCCGATGAAGATGATCAGGATATTGAGCAGCGGAGCGACCAGCATCATCGCCACGATGCGAGGAACAACCAAGCGCTGTATCGGATCCACCCCCATGACACGCATGGCGTCGACCTCCTCGCGAATGGTCCGCGCCCCGAGGTCGGCCGCGATAGCGGCAGCGCCCGCACCACCGAGCAGCATCGCGGTGGCCATCGGAGCCCCCTGCTTGATCACCCCGAGCCCACCGGCCGCTCCGATCATCGAGTCGGCGCCGAGCTGAGACACGATATTGCCGACCTGCGCGGAAACGATGACCCCGAACGGAATCGCCATCAGCACGCTCGGCAACGCGGTGACCCTGATCAAAAACCATGCCTGCGTGAGGGTTTCGTGCACCTGGAAGCGCAGGCGCACCGCGTCTGCCACTCCGATGCGGACCGCACCGACGCCGATGCGCAATGCGCGACCGAGCGTGGCCAGGCTCGACAGGACGGTATCGGCGAAATTCCGACGGAGAACTCCCCCCGCCGTCATCTCATCGACATCCGCTCGAAAGGACAGATCTGCCGCCGACATCGAACCTCCTTGTCCGGCCGAGCAATCCCCCGCGAGGGTGTGAACTGGACGTCGGGCACCGGTACCCCCTAGTCCCACGCGGCCGCGCGAACCAACTCAATCTCTGCGCGGTGACGCTACCATATGAAATGGACCACATTCCAGACACCATTCCGGAATAGTGCTCGTTCACTTGTCGCGGTGTGTGGCGCCACAGCGCCCGAGGTGAGAGCGGCCCTGGATGACTACAGCTCCCGTGCCCGATCCCAGTTGCTGGTCGTTTCGCCGCAGCGAATGCTCATGAGACCGCACCGCGATCGCGTCGGCGTGCGCGGACGCTGCACTGAGGAGCGGAAGGTGTGAGAATGACGGTGACACAGGACAATTGGTCAGCGTCGGTCACTCCGGCCAGGCCGTCGCAGATAATGGCGCGCGCGTTGCATGTCCGCCAGCGATGCCGAGCGCCTGCGCGACTACCAACACCAGGCTGACCCAAGCAGCACCGAGGTCGCCGGTGCGGGTGTCAGTCCTACGCGCCCGCGTTGGAGCCTGTCGCATTCTGGGCGAAACCGTTGGACGGCAGGGAATTACCAACACCGGCAGCGTCGAGGAGTGTGGTGGCGGTGGCTACGGCGAGACCGTCGAGGTCGTGGGCTTGGACAACCGATCGGGCGCTGGCCCCGTCGAAAACGAGGGTCAGTTGCCGGCCGAGCAGGACGGGGTCGGGTGCGCCGCCGCGCTCGGCCTCGTATTGGAAGAACGAGGTCAGACCATCCTTGTGTCGGCGAGCGACCAGACTGGCCGGATGCTCGGGTGACTTGAGTTGGACCGCCGCCGCGACATAGGGGCAGCCGCGAAAATCTTGCGCCGGTTCCAGGTATTCCAACCGTTCGAAAACGTGCAGGATCCGCTCGCGCGGCGACCCGACATCGTCGGCCGGCAGCAGGGCGGCCCGATAATCAGGCGCGATCCGTTCCAGGCTCGCGGCCACCAGCTCGTCTTTGCTGTTGAACAGCTGGTACATCGAGCGCTTGGACACTCCGGCCGCTTTGCACAGCGCGTCGACACCGATGTGGACGCCCTGTTCGTAGAACAGCTGTCCGGCGGTGTCGAGCAACCGGTCGCGGGTGGAGGTGGAACCGGAGGCTACCGGCGGTATCGGGTCGGTCATAAAACTCAGATTAGCCTTCCTCTTGCATTTTGGAAACCGATCTGTTTTTCTTGAGGAAACAGATCGGTTTCCAAAGGGAGTTCAGTCCATGACCAGCATCAAAGATTCGGTAGCACTCGTCACCGGCGGCAGCCGCGGCATCGGCAAGGCACTGGTGGAACAGCTCTACGCACGCGGCGCCGCCAAGGTCTACGCCACCGCCCGCGACCCGCGGACCATCACCCATCCGGATGCGATCCCTCTCGCGTTGGAACTCACCGATCCGGATGCCGCCGCGGCGCTGGCCGAGCACGCATCCGACGTGACGATCCTGATCAACAATGCCGGGACCGCGCTCGGCACGTCATTCCTCGACTCACCGATCACCGATATCCGCCGCGAGTTCGACATCAACTTCTTCGGAGCGCTGCACGTCACCCGCGCCCTGGCCCCGATTCTGGAAAGCAACGGCGGCGGCCACATCCTGACCATTCACTCGGCGTTGTCCTGGATCGCAGTCCCGGGCACCGATGCTTACGGCGCGGCCAAGGCGGCACTGTGGTCGCAGACCAACGCGCTGCGCCTCGCCCTGCGGCCGCGCGGTATCGGCGTCACCGGACTGCATGTCGGCTACGTCGACACCGATCTGAGCGCGGGGGTCGACGCCCCCAAGACCTCCCCGTACAGCGTCGCGACCCAAGCCCTCGACGGCATCGAAACCGACGCCCTCGAAGTCATCGCCGACGACCTGACACGACAGGTCAAGGCCGGGCTCGCCGCAGACCCGGCGATCCTCTACCCCCAAGTCATCGCGACCAGCTAGTCGGCTCGGATGCCCGCCATCTCCGGTGGCACACGAATCTCGTTACAGCACACCGAAACCACCACTATTAGGAGCTCACAATGATCACATCACGCCCTGTAGCCCTGGTCACCGGCGCATCCTCCGGTATCGGAAAATCGGCCGCCCTTGCCCTGGTCGAGGCGGGATTCCAGGTAATCGGAACCGGCCGCAACACCAGCGCGTTGACCCCGCCCGATGGGGTGACCTTCCTCGACCTCGACGTCACCAGTGACGAATCGGTCGCCACTCTCGTCGCGAAGGTGATCGCGCAGTTCGGCCGGATCGACATCCTGGTCAACAATGCGGGCATCGGCTCGGCCGGCGCAGCCGAGGAAAGCTCGGTGGAACAGGCCCGAAATGTCTTCGATATCAACGTCTTCGGCGTCATCCGCATGACCAACGCGGTCCTGCCGCACCTGCGCGCCCAAGGCAGCGGACGCATCGTCAACATCTCCTCCATCGTCGGGTTCATGCCGCAGCCCTACATGGCCGTCTACGCCGCCTCCAAGCACGCGATCGAGGGCTACACCGAATCACTCGACCACGAGATTCGCGAATACGGCGTCCGGGCCCTGCTCATCGAACCCGCTTGGACCAGCACCGCTTTCGACGCCAACAGTGTGCTACCCGACCAGCCCTTGGACGTCTATGCCACGCACCGACTGGTCTTCGAGGAATACATGGCCGAGGCGGTCAAGGCGGGCGACGATCCCGCCCTTGTCGCCAAGGCGATCGTCGCCGCGGCCACCGACACGAAGCCGAAGCTGCGCTACCCCGTCGGCCAGACCGCTCGGGTCAGCACGATGCGCCGCCTCGTGCCCGCCCGCATGTTCGACCAACAGCTCCGCAAGCTCAACCGGCTCCCCGCCTGACTCCCCCACCACAACAGAAAGCGACGCTCGCCATGAGCACCTATCTGTCAGACACCGCCGAGAATCGGACCGTAGACGCTGCGTCCGCGCGGTTCACTTATCGGCGGATCGGCCCACGCGGTGGCACCCCGCTGATCCTGCTGAACCGCGTCCGCGCAACCATCGACTGGTGGGACCCGCAGCTACTGGACCTCCTGGCCGCCGACCACGACGTGATCGTGTTCGACGACATCGGCGTCGGCTACACCACCGGTGAACCCCGCGACTCTGTCGACGGATTCGCCGACGGCGCAATCGAATTCATCGAAGCACTCGGGCTGACCCAGGTCGATCTGCTCGGCTGGACCCTCGGCGGCACCGTCGCCCAGCGGGTGGCGCTGTGGCGGCCCGACCTGGTCCGCAAGCTGGTGCTGGCGGCAAGCAATCCCGGCGGTCAGGTGCCCGGCGCACCTGCTCCGAACCAGAATGTGCTGGCCACCATGACCAAACCGGAGGTCACCGGCGACGACTTGGTGTACCTGTTCTTCCCCGAGACCGACACGGGCCGCGCCGCCGGACACGAATACCTCGCCAGGGTCGCCACCCGGTTGACCACCGGCGGGCCCGCTGTGTCCGAGGCAGCGGGCAAGGGCCAGATCACCGCGATCGGAAAAAACATGTCGATCCCGCTCGAGCAGGTGGTGACCGACCTGCAACGCCTCGACCAGCCAGTCCTGTACGCCACCGGCCTACGCGACATCATGACGCCGGCCGTGGTGTCCTACACCGCCGCCGAACACACCCGCAACGCCACTCTGCTCGGATACAGCGACGCCGGTCATGCCTTCCTGTTCCAGCACGCCGAAGCCTTCGCTATCCAGGTAGCCAACTTCCTCGATGACTGAAGAACACCGCTCGGAACCAGATCGCCCCGCACGAATCCATCCACTGCCGGGATCCAGGCACGGCTGCCCCAGTTCGGCACGCTCATCGGCCAGATCGGACTCGACGAGGTCGAGAAGAACCTGGGTGAATACCTCGGCATGGCAAGCCAGTAGGCGCCTCGCGGCTCAGTTCCGTTCGTACCGTGCCGCAGTCGGTGAGCGTCCGGTCCAGCGGATGTAGGCCCGTCGGAATTCACGACCATTGCTGAATCCGACCTCACGGGCAATGGCGCCGATGGTCAGGGCAGACTCCTGCAGCAGGACGGTCGCCCATCGTTCGCGGACCCGGTCACGCACGGTGCTGAAACTTACACCGGCAGTGGTCAATTGGCGGCGTAGCGTGCGTTCGGTGAGGTTCAGGTGGCGGGCCACGGCGGTCACTGTCAAGAGGATGCGGGCCTGGCCCTCGAGCAGGGTTTCGACCGCGGTGATGATGTCGCTCTCGAAGGTGTGCAGGCTGATCAGTTGGCGGCAGGCGGCCGCGGCCACGCTGCGGGTCGGTTCGTGGTGGTGTGTAAGTCGGGAAGCCAGCAGGGAAGTCGGGAAGCGCACGCGGGTGGCTTCGGCATCGAACTCGATCGGACAGCGGAAGAACTGGGTGTACTCGCGGGCGTACGCCGGTGCCGGATAGGACAACTCGACCGAGAGCGGTGATCGGTTGGCGCCGAGCATTGTTCGCACGAATGTCAATGCGGTGCACAACGCCTCTTCGAAAAGGAACATCGTCAGCTCCGGATCGGTTTCACGCTGACGCAGAATCAGCACTACCTCGCCGTCGACGGTCTCGAACTCGATGTCGACCAGACTGCCGGAGGCCACGTGCAATTCGGCACCTAGTACGAGGGCGTCGGCGAGCGACGCGCACGCGCTCAGCGCGATTCCCAGCATCCCCATCGAGACCAGGACGTCGCGCTGGCCGAGTCGCATACCCCAGGGACCGGGAGGAAGCGCGCGCAAGGCGCGTCGCAACACGGTGGCCGCTTGATCGTAGGAGACCTTGACGATGTCGGACTCGAATAGTCGCTCCGAATCCAATCCGGTTCCCCAGAACCACGACTCGACCGATATGCCGAGGTTATGTCCTATCTCCACCACTCCGGACAACACAATGGGTGGAATGATCGCGTCATTGAGCGCGTGGGGTCGTGGCACCATGCTGTGAACCTCGCGCCTTCGTACCGATGTGCGGATGGAACCCGAGCGTTGGCCGCTAGCGCCCAGCGGCGGCGAGCGCGGTGGCGCGATCGGTGTATTGCTCGGCAAGCCGATCGAGTTTGTGCTGTAGAATGGCGACCCCGCCGGGTTCACGGGAATCCGCGAATCCTTGACGCTGTACAGCTCTGCGCCGACTTCCGCTATCCGACTGATTACCGTTCCGATGGTCTCGCCCGGTTCGACCTGAACGTCACCGTCCTGTCGGACATAGACTTCGATCCAGAAGTCGATGATCCGGATGATCCGCACCGCCGGCACCCGCGTATCGCCAGAGTGCTGGTTGTGGCCTTGTAAACAAATGTGGGCGAGCTCGCCCGCCCATCGCGCGATCGTATGTTGTTCCCGCGCAGCCGCTGTGGACTGTGCGCCGAGTACCGCGGCCAAGATTTCTCGCACGCCCGGCAGACCGTGGGCCTGCGAACTCTGGTGGGATACCCGGGTATGCGCCAACTCTTGGACATCGACCAGTTTCAGCCACCGGTCTCGGGAAGGCGAGGTGGGTCGTTGCATGGGCGCCTCCTGGTAGGTGCACCCGGCGTGGCGACCAGACACGGTGGATTGGATTGCCGTGTAACGGTTCTGGCGCTACCGCTGTACGCGCCTGCGGAGACGGGTACCGACCTCAGCGGCTGCCACGCCGGGTGCGTTTCCAGCTTTGCCGAGCGGCCGTGTCCAGCAAAGCGCCATAACTGATCCGAAAGTCGCACACTTCCGCTACATACCGTCCGCGGCGGTGCCCAAGTCGACAAACCGAGCACACTGCGGCCATCGATCAACACCGATCAGATCATCTGGGATTTCTTCCAGGCGCACCCGCTGCCGGGCTGACATCGATTGATGTCAGCAGGTACTCGAGCGCTCCAGTCGCGATGAGCACCACGAGCACCGCGCGCAGCAGCCCGAGCGCCGCCAAGGCAGGCAGATTGGTGGCTATCGGAATCAGCGCGACCAAGATCGCGGCGGCCACCATGGCCACGGGCATCAGCCGACGGCACCGAGTAGCTCCGCGCACTTCTCACCGATCATGAGCGACGGCGCGTTGGTATTGCCGCCCGTGATGCTCGGCATGATCGAAGCGTCAGCGACCCGTAGACCTTCGATGCCGCGCACCTTCAGCGCGGGGTCGACCACGGCCGCCTCATCGACGCCCATGCGGCATGTGCCGACCGGATGATAGATCGAATGCACCCGGTTGGGCAGTTCCCGGCGCAGCGCGGATTCGTCCATCAGTTCCCTGCCGGGCGTGTGCTCCTCGACGATGTCACCGGCAATACTCTTGTGCGCCATGATTTCCCGGACGATTTTGATGCCTTCGATCAGGAATTCGGTATCGCGGGGATCGCTCAGATAGCCGGGGTCGATGAGTGGCGCGGCGAAAGGGTCCGTCGAGGCCAATTTCAGCTCACCACGGCTCTTCGGATAGATCAGGCTGGGCAGCACCGTCAGTGCGGGGCGGCGCTCCACCAGGTACATCTTGTCCTCGTCCTGATTGGGCACCGGATAGTTCCACGGCAGACCGTGCAGCTGCATATCCGGGTACCCGGCCTCGGCGAATCTGGTCTTGACGAAGCCGACGGCCTCGAACACGGTGCGCCCCATCCAGGAACTGCCCGGACGGCGCAGTTCGCGCAGCAGCGCGCGGGCGAAATACGTGGGTATGCCGCGGTGGATGGCTTTCTTGGAGATGTAGGTCATGGGCACGAACATGTGATCGTGCAGGTTCTGGCCTACCGGTAGATCCGCGTGCACGGTGATTCCGAGTTCACGAAGGTGTGCTGCCGGGCCGATGCCAGAGAGCATGAGCAGTTGCGGGGAGCCGATCACGCCGCCGGAAACGATGATCTCCTTGCCGGCGTGGACGATTCGGCGCGCGCCGTTGTTCTCCTCGATTTCGACGCCGGTGGCGCGGCCGTTGTCGATAACGATGCGGGTCACGTGGACCCGCGTGATGACCTGCAGGCCCGCACTCGGCCGTTCGGTGATGAATGCGCGAGAAGAGCTGTAGCGCAAGCCATTGCAGACACTCTGCTGGAAGATCGAGATGCCTTCCTGTGATTCGCCGTTGTAGTCCTCGATAATCGGTGTCCCGAGCGTTTCGGACGATGCGGTCATGAACTCTTCACCGATCGGGGTGAGGTCCTTCTGGCGGGTGACCTGGATGGGCCCTCCGGCGCCGCGATAGGCGTCGGGGCCGCCCTCCCAGTTCTCGAGGCGCTTGTAGGCGGGCAGGATCTGCTCGTAGGTCCAGCCGGTATTGCCTTGCGCTGCCCAAGAATCGAAGTTTGCTCGATTTCCGCGTACGTAAAGCATGCCGTTGACCGAGCTAGAGCCGCCGAGCACCTTTCCGCGGGTCATGGGGATTGTGCGGTTGTTGGCGTGCTTCTGCGGTATCGAGTACTGCTTCCAGCACACTTGTTTTTTGAGCGCCGGAATGGTGTGGACCATCGTGATCAGCCCGGGGCTGGTGACCAGTCGGGTGTTGTCCGCACGTCCCGCCTCCAGCAGGAGCACGTTGGCACCGTGCTCGGCCAGTCGGCCCGCGATGACGGCGCCGGCGCTGCCCGCGCCTACGACGATGTAGTCGGCTTCGCTCATGATTTCGCCTGTCTGCTCACGTCCTGATCGAGGGTAATGCGCTTCAGGACATGCGTCTGGATGCTATTCCGGACAGACTTCCAAATCAACACTGCGCCTTGTGAGCAGGACGGATTGACGCCCACATTGACCGATCAGCTGTCTGGACAGTTGTTCGTAGATGGTTCCGCTTTTGTGATAGCGTCACCGCACCTTCGGGAGGTTCGGCATGAAAATCAGCGACGCGATGATCGACAAGCAGTTGCGGCGCACCGGCGTGTGGATTCGCCGGTTGATGTCCTCGCACGATGAACGGCGATTGCGGCGGACGGCCGAGCTCGTCGACGCGGTGGCGCCGCTGGCACGCATCGGTGTGTCGAGAACGATGCGGGTGCGACAGGTCGGCATCGAGCGAGGCGATGGCACCCGGCTGCGGATGCTGATCTACTCGCCGCTCGAACCGACCCCCGCCGCCACCGGCGTGCTCTGGCTGCATGGCGGCGGCTACTTCCTCGGACGGCCCGAACAGGATGTCGCGGTCTATCGCCGGATGGTCGTCAAGACCGGATGTGTCATCCTCGCCCCGGACTATCGACGCAGCGTCGAACAGCCGTATCCCGCGGCTCTGGACGATTGCTACACCGCGCTGATCTGGATGCGCGACAACGCGTTTCGGCTCGGTATTCGTCCCGATCAGCTGGTCGTGGCAGGCGAGAGTGCGGGTGGCGGACTGACGGCCGCGCTGACACTGCTCGCCCGCGACCGCGGTGAGGTGAATATCGCCTTCCAGATGCCGATCTACCCGATGATCGACGACCGGGTTTGCACTGCCTCCTCGTGTGACAATGACGCCCCAATGCTCGACACCGTCACCTTGGTGACCGCATGGAAGCTGTATCTACGCGATCTTTATGGGACACAACGTGTTCCGATATATGCCGCGCCCGCCCGCGCAATCGATCTGCGGGGCCTGCCACCCACTTTCACCTACGTCGGCGAACTCGAGCCGTTCCTGGACGAGACAGTCGCTTATGTGGATGGTTTGCGTACTTGCGGGGTGCCGGTGGACTTCGAGGTTTACCCGGGTTGCTGGCACGGCTTCGACCGTCTGGTACCCCGCGCCGAGGTGAGCCGGCGGGCCTTGCGGTCACGGGAACGCTGGTTCCGCCACGCGGCCGCCACCTACGTCGCTCCGCAGCCTGCACTGGACCGAGACCGGATCTGAGCTGTGGCGTACTGCCTTCGACAGCGCAGCGGCCGATTACCCGGCGACAGCATCGTCACCAATGCGAAATCGCTGGGCCGAATCTCGCGCCGCCGCAAGGAGCGCTTCGACCTGCGGGTGCGAAAGCCCCAGCGTCGGAGACTCGTTCACTACTCGTGGACCAGCGCAAGTACTCCGCTGGCGAAAGCTCCAGCACGCCGGCGATAACGCAGGAGCGGCGGGCGGCGGACACGGTCGTCGTGTGGCCGCGGATCGTCCTGGTGCGCACCGGGATCCGCAGGCGGCCTGCCGCATTCGACGCTAACTGATCGGCAGCGCGCTCAGGATCGGGCCGTAGGCCCAGTTCAACATGCGCTCGGCGTCGTCCTTTGCGGCGACGGCACTGTCGGGTGAGCTGTGCAGGACCACACCTATGAGCGGTATTCCTGCCCTGACCGTCTCGAACAGCAGGCAGGTTCCGGCGGCGTCGGTGGATCCGGTTTTGATGCCGATAGTGCCGGGATATTCGTGCAGCAGCCTGTTCGTGCTCTGCCAGAGGTGCGCCCGGTTGTCCGGGCCGGCGGGCAGGTGATAGCTCTGCGACCTGGCGATGTCGCGGAACACTGGCAGGCTCATGGCGCGCAGGCCGAGCGCCACCAGGTCCGTCGGTGTGGAGTAGGTGGAGTAGTCGGTGGGGGCGGGCAGCCCGCTGGGATCGGTGAAATGTGTTCCCGCAAGGCCCATTTGATGCGCGGTGTCGTTCATTTTGGCGATGAAGCCGTCTTGGCCGGGTCCGTATGCCTCGGCAAGGGCATAGGCGGCGTCGCAGCCGGACGGCAGCATCATCGCGTACAGGAGCTGTCGCGCGGTGAGCACCTCGCCGGGGACCAGGCCCGCGTTGCTTCCGTCGTACTTGGTGCCGTAGGCGATGATTTCTTGCGGCACGGTGATGGTCCGGTCGAGGTCGCCGGCGTTGATCACAACCAATGCCGTCATCACCTTAGCGATGCTGGCTATCGGGACCGGGGTATTCGGCTGCCGCGACCAGAGCACCGTGCCGGTGATTCCGTCTGCCAGCGCTGCTCCCGGCGCCTGCACTGCGTCCGGCTCAGAAGTCAGCCAGGGCAACTGAATATGGGCCTCGCTCGCGGCGGGGGCGGCCGTGACGCCATGACCGGCGACCACGACCAGCGCCCCGGCGACCGCCGCCTGCAACAATCGAGCAAATGTCCGCATGGCCGCATTCTGCCGTGCGACACCGTCAACCAGTGGGATTTCACCGACCGAACAACCGCGCCGCGCTGGCGGCAGCATGCAATCGGCTAATCCAGGATGCGCTCGGGAAGGAATGGCGGCCTTCCTGGAAAAGCGCCCCACCCGCCTGGCCGGATCAGCGCCCCAACGGCGGCACCTTCGTGTGCTGATGCCCGCTCACCGACCGCCCCGAGCGTCGCAGACTCGTACCCCGCAGCGCCTCGGCGGCGTCGAGGATCGCTTTCCTGCACGCGACGCCCCGGCGCGGCACAGCAACCTTGCGTACGGACTACCGCTCGACAAACTCGACCACGGTTCGCGATCAGCCGAGAACGCTTGAAGAGTTCGAGCTGAATAGCAGCCGCATCGTGATCGAACGAGCGGATCTTGTCGGGACGCTACGTCAGCATAGACAGGGGCGGGTGAAACGTTCCACGTCAGAGAGTTGGCGACTGAACAGAGCTATCGAGGAGGCTTCATGGTAATGGTCCAGAACTTCATCGACGGTAAGCTCGTCGACTCGGTCGGCGGTGCGACGATGGCCCTCGTCGACCCTGCCACCGGCGATCAGTACGGCACCGCCCCGGTGTCCACCGAACAGGACATCGACAACGCGTACGCAGCGGCGGCCAAGGCATTCTGCGACTGGAAGCGCACAACGCCGTCCGGCCGCCAGAAGGCGCTGTTGGATTTCGCCGACGAGGTGGAGAACGCCACCGACACGCTCGTTGCGGCCGAGGGCCGCAACACCGGCAAGCCGAAGCACCTCACCTTGGCCGCAGAGATCCCGCAGATGCTGGACCAGATCCGATTCTTCGCGGGGGCGGCACGGGTACTCGAGGGCAAGTCGACCTGCGAGTACCTGGCGGGCCATACATCGTGGATCCGCCGGGAGCCGATCGGCGTCATCGGACAGGTGACGCCGTGGAATTACCCGATGATGATGGCAATCTGGAAGTTTGTTCCCGCGATCGCGGCGGGAAACACCGTGGTGATCAAGCCGAGCGACACCACCCCGGTGACGACGGTGATGCTGGCCGAACTGGCCGCCGAGCACCTGCCGCCAGGCGTGCTCAACGTGGTAACCGGTGACAGGGTGACCGGTGCGGCGGTGGTCGCGCATCCGACCCCGCAGATGGTATCGATCACCGGTTCGTTGGCCGCAGGCCGTGCGGTCGCGGAGTCGGCCGGAACCCACCTCAAGCGCACGCATTTGGAGTTGGGTGGCAAAGCACCGGTAATCGTGTTCCCCGACGCCGATATCGCTGCTGCCGCCGCGGGCATCACGGCCTCCGGCTATTTCAACGCCGGGCAGGATTGCACGGCGGCCACCCGGGTGCTCGGCCACGCATCGGTGGCCGAAGATCTGACCGCGGCGCTGGCCGAGCAGGCCGGCAATGCCACAACGACGTTCGGCAAAGCCACCGAGGACGAGAACGCCTGGGTGCCACCTGTCAATAACGCCAACCAACTACAGCGGGTGCTCGGTTTCCTCGATGAGGTGCCCGATCACGCTTCGGTCGTGGCCGGTGGGCACCGGCAGGGCGACCACGGGTATTACGTCGAGCCGACGGTCATCGGTGGGCTGCGGCAGGCCGACCGACTGAGCCAGAACGAGATATTCGGCCCGGTGATCACCGTGCAGTCGTTCACCGACGAAGACGAGGCGATCCGGTGGGCCAACGGCGTCGAATACGGGCTGGCATCCTCGGTGTGGACCAAGGATGTGTCGAGGGCGCTCCGCGTGTCGGCCGCGCTCGACTTCGGCTGCGTGTGGATCAACACCCACACCGCGCTGATCGCCGAGATGCCGCACGGCGGGTTCAAGTCTTCCGGGCATGGCAAGGACCTGTCGATGTACGGGCTGGAGGACTACACCCGCGTCAAGCATGTGATGGCCAAGATCGACTAGCGCAGCTACCGCGCCGCACTTCCGAACTCGTTTGCGTGGGCCGGAATCCGAGACCACGATCTTCTCGTCAGGCACCCCGAACACTGCGGCCGCGGCGACGTGGGGGCGTCATGTCACCTTCCAGGGTTCGACCGATGAGATCCATGCCCGCATCAACAAATCCTGTTTTTGCTACCGCCGAGTGCCAGTGACCGAGTGTCCCGAATACGGTTCGGCGATGCGACACATCGACACACCGACTAGATAACCACGTCATAGCTGAGCGGGAGCGAAGGTAGATCGGCATGACACTAATCATGCTGGCTGGTCGCGCCGATCAGCAGAGAAGTCATACCCGCATCGGCGACCGTAGCCCGGTCGCGGACCAATGAACGCAACCGGGACTGGATCGACCCGACGCGTTCACGTCCATTACCAAACGGTTGCAGTGAAGTTGCTGACAGGGTGTTGATCTTCGGTCAGAATGAGTTCGGTCAATCGAGTCTGTCCACTCAACCAACCCTTGGAGGGAAGCTCATATGGCTCAGGAAACAAGCACTGACAGCAAGCGTGGCGACGTCCTCGACATGCAGAACCTTCGGGACATCGAGATGGTGCTGCGGCTTCAGATCGATGAGGCGCGGCAGGAAGCTCAAAGCGCTCGTCAGTACGCCCAGCAGGCACAGAACCTTGCCCGGCAGGCGCAACACCAGACTCGTCAAGTCCAGCACCAGGCGCAAATCGCCCAGCACGAGGCCAACCAAGCCAACCAGCAGGCCCAGCAGGCCCGCCAACAAGCCCAGCAGGCGCAAAACCAGGCTCAGCAGGCCCAAGGCGAGGCCGATCGGGCGCAGAGCCAGGCCCAGCAGGCACAGGGCGAGGCCAACCAGTCCAACCAGCGGGCTCAGTCGGCACAGGATCAGGCCGAGCAGGCCAGCCAGTTGGCCCAGCAGGCCGAGGATCAGGCCAGCCGTACCCAGGACCGGTCCGGGCAGTGGGAAATGCAGCTGCATCACCTTCGCGAGCAGGCACGCCAGGCACAGTTCCGCTAGTCACCGAATCTGCTGTCGATGAACGACGTGTCGACGAAAGGGGCCACCGCCCAGCGATGTGCTCTTTTCGTCGACCGGTGAAAGGTGACCGCGGATGAACGAACCGACTCTGCCGCCCCCGAACGACGTCGAGGTGATCGTGCCGGAGGTGATGAGCGCCGGTGCCTACTCCAACGGGTTCACCTGCTGGTACAACCGGACCGACTTCACCCTCGACTTCCTCGTATATCTACCGACCGATCAGGGTGTCGACGACGCTGGACAGCCGGTGATGCGGCAACCGGCTGAAGTGGTGTCGAGGGTGAAGTTCCCGCCGGCGATGATCTTCCGGCTGATGCAGATCTTGAACGACAGCATGAGCAACTACGAACACCAGTTCGGCCCGATTACCCACCTCGGAGAATAACCGGACAGGAGAAAAACGATGCTCCTATCCAGTCCCATCATTATCCTCGCGAGCCCACGCGACCGGGCAGTCGTGATCGACTCCGCCATCTGCTACCGGCCCGCCAAGATCGCGGGCCGCCGCTACCACGTCACCACCACCACGCCGGAACGCGCAGACCAACCCGCCTTCGAATGAGCGCTGCCGGTCTCATCGACCTCGCGGCGCTGCGTCTCGAGCGCTCTGTTTAGCGCCGCCGATCAGGTTGATTCTCGTTTTTCCAGACCTACTGCGTCGGCGAGTTCTTTGCGGTGGCGGTCGAGTTCTGGATGCTCGGTGCGGAGTTCGCCCATGAAGTCGGCGAGGGCGTCCGCGATGGCGTTGAGTTTCTGCTGAACGGCTTCGTCGGCACGAGATTGCGTGTTCTGCAGCAGCGCTACCAAGAGAAAAGTGACGATAGTGGTGGCTGTGTTGATCACCAGTTGCCATGTGTCGATACTCGGCATTACCAGGAACGTCGGTGCCCACACCAAAACCAGGAGCACGCAGAAAACGAAGAATCCGGCCTTGGAGGCAAAAGCAGCAGCTGCCGTTGCGAAGCGGTCGAAAATCGTCAACCGGCCCCGCACATCCGACGGCATCGTGCCGGGCTCTTGGTCGGCTTGCTGTGGATTGTCCTGCATCGAACCCGCCCTTCCAGACAACGTACCGGGCAGCTCACCGCCCTGTGACACGCATAGCCGCGCCGTCGGCGCGCAAACAACCTCGCGCCAGCGGAGACGTGCTCATAGACAGTCGCGGCCGAAGTCAACAGCGGTCTGATATACACACACGATGTCGGATGCTCCGGTAGACGGTCCCAGCGCGTTCGAGTCAATGGTGGCCATGGCCGATGCCCCGGTGTTCATCGTGACGGTCGCGGTCGGGGATGAGCGCAGTGGTTGTCTGGTGGGGTTCGCGTCGCAGGTAAGTATCGATCCGGCACGGTTTCTGGTCTGTTTGTCGAAGAACAACCACACATACCGGACCGCCACGGGAGCCGCATATATGTCGGTGCACCTGGTCGATCGAGACAACCTCGCGCTGGCGCAACTGTTCGGTGCGGAGACCGGCGACGAGGTCGATAAATTCAGCCGGTGCCGATGGCGGGTCGGCCCGAACGGAGTACCTGTGTTGGTGGACGCGGTCGCATGGTTTTCCGGAACGATCCAGGCTCGCAACGACTTCGGTGACCATGTGGGCCTGGTCTTGGCACCCGAAGCTGGATACGCGCCCGGTCGAACAGTTGATGCGGTGCGATGGAGCTCTGTCGCCGACCTCGAGCCCGGTCACCCGGCTTAACACCCACGTAAAGCGTCGGCTTACCAGGGGTTTCGTTGCATTCGGAAATGCGGAGACGCGCCAGCCAGTGTTGGTTACGCCGTACCCAATGCCTCAGCAGGTTGACATCCCCAAGGAACGCGGCGTCGGGCCGCAGCGCGTGACGGCCGCCTCGGATCCTGATCGGCGATAAATCACCTTCGTCACCGATGGTCCCGCGTTGGTCCAGGGGCCGGTCGAGCTGATGCGCGAGGACGGCACGACGGTGCATTCGGATCGGTTCCTGGTGGCTGTGTGTAGGTGCCGTCGGAGCAAGACCTTGCCCTGCCTCCGCCAGGACGGCCGCTGACACGGCTGGCGTCACGCCATCGAGGCGTGGTTACCCGACCCCCGGTCGTCCGGACCGATGATGAGTTGAGCGACCGGGTGCTCGCCGTCGTTGAACTACTGTGTCACTGCGGCCTGGATTCGCGGGGCTGGTCCTCGGCTCTGCGTACGCCGCTCTGATGGCCGCCCTCTACACCCTCGTCGGCGGCTTCGGTTTCCGGGGCCTGCGATGCCGGTTGCTCGTCAGCCGGGGACGCGGTGGCCCCTCCGGGAGTGTCATCGGGGTCAGGCGCTTTGAACTTCGAGTCGCTCACCGGATGTACAGCGCCCGCGGTGTTGGCGCCGGTCCCCTCGCCCGCACTGCTGCTGGCAATTCTTTCGGCGCTCGTTTGGCGGCCTTCGTAGGGCGGTATGGCCGGTTCCGCGTCTCCCGGAGGGACGGTCCCGGTCGTGCCGATGGTGTCGTCCGTCGGGTTGTGGTCGCGTGTTGAGGTGACTTCTTCTTGGTCGAATGTGCCGACCGGGCGATCCGCCGATCCGCCGCCCTGAATATCCGACCCGGTGTCTCGCGAGCCTTTGGCTCCTCGCTCCGATTGGGGCTCTTCAGATAGATGTTTGCTAGACATACCTCCATCGTCTCCTCTGATAGAGCGCTGGATTATCTACTCTGCATTTCAAGCGTGATGCCCGATCCAACCTCAGTCAAGCCATCGTGATGACGATGTGACGACCAAATCGGGCCAGCGTGAACGACTCGGCCGCGCATTCGCTCGGCATTTGCCGGAGCCTCTATCTTTCTCCGATTTCAGCGCCCCCCGCATGTCGGTCGGCGTATATGCCGCGGAGCATGCCGGTGGCCTGGCCGATCTCGATGAGGTAGCCGTCTGGGTCGCGGAGATAGCACCGGATCTCGGCTTTGCGGTCGAGTGGTTCGGTGAGGAATTGTGCCCCTTTGGATTTGGCGTCGGAGTAGAACGCGGCGATGTCGGCGACCCGCACATTCAAGAATGACGAGATCGGATCACCTGGTTCAGGGGAAGCCAGAGTGACGTCGGGCTTGTCCGGGGTCGGGCCGCCGCCCGGGTTCAGGATGATCCAACTGTTGGCGACCTTCACGATGGCCGGGTTCTCCGCCAGCACGACCCGGCCGCCGAAAATTTCGGTGTAAAAATCTCGGGAGCGAGCGACGTCGCGCACGGTCAAGAAATGCGTCAGGAGCAGTCCCTGTTCGGGAGCAGGTAGGTCGTTCCGATTGGTCACGATTCCCTCCTGGGTTCAGTGTTCGCTATTTCTGGGCCCACCGGTGCGGATCGCATTCGAGTGCTGCTCGGTCCCACTTGCCGCGTTCAGCGGCCGCTTGATAGGTGGTGTGCAGGAATTCCAGAAGGGTTCGTTCCGGATCTGCGGCGGTGCGTACCGCCTCGTAGGGCAGCAGAAACTGGCCGTTATCGGCGCTGTAAAAGGCGTGCCGAGGACCGACCGGATAGTCGGCGAAGCCGTCGGGTTCGGGATAGGCGTAGGCGTAGAAGGCGCCTTCGTCGCCACCACCCGGCCAGAAACCGCAGCTACTCAACTCGTGGGAGTAGCCCTCCACCATCACCCAATTACCGCAGTTGGGTGCGCCGCCCGGATGCTTCGGCGCGGTGCGGCCGGAGAACCTGGTACAGGCCAGATCCATGGCGCCCCAGAAGAAGTGCACCGGGCTCACTTTGCCGATGAAATGCGAACGAAACTCGCTCATTACTCGATGGGCCGCGACGAGTTGGCGCCAGAACAGATGCACGGCGTCGCGATCATAAGAAGCATGCGCATAGTCGTCGGCGAACGGGATCGCAGGATCGACCTCGTTGGGCTTCGCCTGAATCTGTACCGCTATGCCGAGTTCGTCGAGCGCACTCATCGTTTCGGCATAGAAATCCGCAACCGGCTTGGGTTCGAGCGCGACTTGACGGGCGCCGCCATCACTGGCTCGTATGTGCAACCGGTGCTCATTGAAGTCGAACTCGATGTCGAACACACCGGCCTCGTAGGGCATCGCGGAGGTGGTCAAACCCCGTGGGCTGACGTAGAGGGTGACCTGCCACCAGTGGTTGATCATCGGGGCATGAGCGAGTCGAATCTTGCCGATGATCTGGGTCCACATATGCACCGTGTCGCGGGTAGCGGTCCACTCCTCGACCCGCAACTGCGGCCAGCGTCGCGACGACGCGATCTCCGTGCGAGTGGTCTCGACCATCAGACCTCCTTGGTCCGTCTGTCGGTTTCGGTGCCGGTCGCGGTGCGGATGCCGTGGTGCTGCGGGCGTCGGCCTGGTATCAGGCACTCGGGAAAGCGAGCAGGTCCGCGTTGACGATCTGGGTGGTTGGCATGCCGCGCGGGAAGTCCTTATAGGTCTTCTGCGCACCGTTCTCGAGAAGCTGCCCGGACAACGGGCCGGAGGCCGGTACGGTATCGGGCTCACCCACTGCCACGTCAGCTGTCCGATCCAGTGGAGCCCGCCGCACGACAACCGTGTCAGCAAATGACGACCCGAAATGTCAGCAGCTGTCCAGCCGGAATTGACCGCTGAACTCGGCGAAGCGCGCCCCAGCTGACGCCCCGCCAGGCAGAACCCCGCGAGCAGGTGCACAGACAGGTTTCCGCCGTTGCGGCTGCGGACCTATGGCCAGAACGACGACGGCGGGGTAGAGGCCAACAGATTTTAATGACCCAGACCCCACTCGACCAGTGTAAATGCCCGCCCGCCAGCGATGGCCTGATTCGTCAGTAAGGCATCATCCTCAACGCTGGCCCCGAGGGGATTCGCGCAGGAGCGCCGGAGTGACGACATGGTCGGTCGCTCATGGCAGGCCAGCGGGAGGTCGCCACCCTCGGCTTCCCCCTGCCATGCCTTGACCAAACCGCGAACAAACACCCGAGCGCTACTGGCCGCTGCGCTGCATTCCTCGATCGAGCGGCAGCGCGGTCTGGATGAGACCGGCCAGCCCGACGGACGACGTGATTCCTGCGATGGACGTCACGCCGATTTGTATTTCCCGAGGTTCGCGCCCTGCCTTGCTCACACCCTCTATGGGTGTTTACTGAAAGAGCGTCTCAGTTGGCCCACTCCAATGGCAGTTCGAGGTGCGTATGCCGGTATGGCGACTGCGTGAATTTCGTGACGATGATCTGGATCAGGCAATCCAGATCTGGGAACAGAGCCGACGGGCGACCGGGGAGGAGCCGGTGTTCGCGTTGGCGGAGGTGCTGGCGTCCGCGCGAGCAGGGCAGCCGGCGGTGGTGGCGGAGGTCGGGGAAGAAATTGTCGGAATGGCCGTCGCCCAGATCCACAGCGAGCGTGCATGGGTCCTGCTGGTGGCCCTGGGTGCGCAGTGGCGGCAGCGCGGTATCGGTAGTGCGCTGCTGACCGAACTGGAGCGGCGGCTGCGGTCGAACGGCGTGCGGCGGATCTGCACGCTCCTCCCACAGGATGCGACCGGGTCGGTCGCGTTCGAGAATTCCGGATATCAGCACAGGACCGGTCTGGTCTACTACGAACTGCTGGAACCGTTGGCACCCGCGCAGTCTTATTTGCTGACCGAGCTGGGTGGGCGGCTGCTGCCACCCGGGTTGTGGCAGTCGATGGCGGGGATGGACCGCGAGAAAGAAATCATCGAACGACGGATCGTGTTGCCGTTGGCGAACCCCGATGTCGCGGAGCGTTATCGGGTTCGGCCACCCAAGAGCGTGATTTTGTTCGGTCCGCCGGGCACCGGAAAAACCAGTTTCGCGAAAGCGGTCGCCTCGAGACTGGAGTGGCCGTTCGTCGAGTTGTTCCCGTCTCGGTTGGCCGCGACGGCAAGCGGCGGGCTCGCGGCGTCCTTGCGTGAGGTGTTCGCGGACTTGGCCGAACTCGACGAACTTCTGTTGTTCATCGACGAGGTGGAGGAGATCGCGGGCGCACGCGAGGGGACGGCGACCAGCGCGGCGCATGGAGTAACGAACGAGCTTCTCAAGCTGATTCCGGCATTCCGAGAGGATTACAGCCGCCTGCTGATCTGCGCCACCAACTCGGTTCGTTCGTTGGACTCGGCTTTCCTACGGCCGGGCCGCTTCGACTACGTGATACCGGTCGGTCCACCTGATGAACCCGCCCGCGAAGCGATCTGGCGGCGCTACCTCGGCCCCGCCGCCGAGAACGTCGACCTCGGCCATCTGGTGCGCGTTACAGCCCACTTCACTCCCGCCGACATCGAGTACGCAGCCCGTGCCGGTGCACAATCGGCGTTCGAACGCGCGATGCGCGACGGAACGAACAAACCCGTCAACCTCGAGGACTACCTCACCGCCATTGCCAACACCCGCCTGACTTTGACACCGGACATCCTGACCGCGTTCGAACACGACCAAGCGAACTACACCAGACTCTGAGGCCCGCCGTCTCAGTTCAGCTCCGCCTTGCAGATTGCGGTCGTGAGTAGGGCTTCAGTGGTGGAGGCACCCGCGGACCCCGGCCGAAAGCACTCGACCGGGGTCTCGGCTACGGCGTCGCGATCAGCGGATCTCTCGAGTAAGTCGGGACGACCACGGACACCAGAAGCAACCCGGTAGGAAAGCACCGCAAGCCTCGTCCAGGTGATCCTCGAGGTAGGAGATTGACGAGTCACAGACCTCGATCGCCATGGTGAAGAAGGTGATCGTGTCCGGGTCGAGGTGGAAGCTCCAACCCGGGTTGTAGTCGACCTCCTGCTTCCTGATGCGTCCCATGACATGGATCGACATCTGCTCATCGCCAGACAGGATCCGACGCGCTTCCTCGATGCGCTGTTCGTTATTGAGCCGGATGACGAATTCCTTGCCGGAATAATCGGTGAATGCGAAGTCCGCCATGACATCTCCCTGCCAAAAGTGGTGGATGGGGGTCGCGCGCGGTTCTGCATCGATGCACTCAGCATCGTATCGACGGGAGAGCACTGTTGTATACGAAAATCTCTGTGCGACAAACAATTTCGACTGGCAGCCGGTTTTCGACGTAGCTAACCTGGCTGAGGGTCAATTCCGACCCTGGTTAGCGGCGTGGTGGCCGTTGCTTCGAGAGGAAAGCTGGGCTCGGATCGATTTCCCGGCGAGGATCAACTCACGGATCGCGATAGCGCCCCGCGCGACAGGCGCGGCGACCCTGCCCTCAGCGTCGATCAGCACAGCCGACGGTGTACCGCGGACGCGATATCGCAGCGCGGCCTCGTTGCCCTGCTGCACCAGCGACGGGATCTCGCCCAGACCTTGTTCGACACCCCAAACTGCCTGCTCATCGGCATCACCGTTTCCGACGACGACCATGGTCATGGCCGTGCGCGCCCGCCACCGCGGCAGCTCGCGGGCCAGCGCGGCGCACATCTCACAGCCCGGGTGCACAAACACCAGCAGCACTGCCCGGCCACCCGAGAGCAGATCCGCGAGGTTCGTGCGGGCACCCGAGACATCGAGCAACTCGAACTCCGGCGCGACCGAGCCGACCGGCAAACCCTCGGCCCCCAGCGTCGAGAGCGCCTGCTCGTCCAGCCGACGCCGCAGCGCGCCGACCTGGGCGACCAGCCACCCGAGGACCCCGCACAGCAGCGCACCGAATGCGAGCCCCGTCGCGGCATCGGCAGCCAGTCCGGCGGGCACCGAGGGACGGGCCAACGCGCCCCACAGGACCAACGCCGCGAGCATCATCAGCACACCGTTGCGCACGATGCTGCGCGCGCCGATCGGCGTCGTACTCGCCGCGCCGAAGCATGAGCATGCGGGACGCTTGCCGCGCCGCAACAAGCCGACCATGACCACCGTGAAGACCATCAGCAGGAGCAGCGCGCCGACCGCCGCCGCGACGGCCGTCCACGACAGGACGACGCCGACCGCCAATACCGCCTCGACGACCGGCAGCCCCCACGCCACGGCGGGCACCCACCGCACCGGCACCTCGAACTCCCCCACCGCCTGCCGCGTACCGGCGCGATCGGCCAGCTTCCCCCAGGCCGACAACCCGAACACCACGGCGAGCGCCAACCGCGTAACCCACACCCCGTATTCGATCAGCATGGGCCGCACCCTCCCACATCCGCGGTTATTCGAATTCGGAATCGCCGGAAGAGTATTCGAGGTGTTGCGAAGGTCTACTCTTGTCAGAAGCGCTGTGTCCCACCTGAGCGCGCACGTCTCGACACTGGCGGCATACTGAAAACCGCTGATGACCTGTCTTTAGAGCAGTGGCGGGCTCGGTGTCGGCGGCTTGCTGGTCAGGCGAATTCGTGCGTTGCTTGGTTTATGAGTGCCTCGGCTGTTGCTCGGGCGTGCGTCCAGGGTGCCGGATCGTTGAGGGAGGTGGATAGCGCGGCCGCCCCCTCGTATAGGACGGCGAGCTGGTTGCCCAGCAGCTCTGGGTCTGCGGCGCCGACTCGTCGGGCGAGTTCGGTGAGTCCGTCGATGTAGTGCCGCTTGTGCGCGTGGATGATGTCTTGAACACCGGGCATGGTCTCGGCTGCCTCAACCGCCGCATTGTGAAATGGGCAGCCGCGCATCGGTGTATCCGCGGCATCCGGGGTGTCGAATAAAGCGAGCAGCAGCGCACGCGGGTTCGAATCGGAGTCCGCTGACGGCTCATCGGTTAGGTTGCCCGCGGCTTGACGGAGCATGCGCAGATACTCTTCCACCAACGCGGTCTTACTTGGGAAGTGTTGGTAGAGAGTTCTTTTCGACACGGATGCTTTGGTCGCGATCAGTTCGACACCAGTGGTGTTGATGCCCTCGGTGTAGAACAGTTCGGCAGCTGCCTTCAGGATGCGCTGACGCGCGCCACGCCCTCCCCGACGGGTTGGTTCCTGAGTATCGGTGAGCGAAGTCATGAAGCAAGTATACCGATCTGTTTACAAGTTGGACGATCGAGGGTAGGGTCACCATTGAAAGTACACTAATCGGTTTACAATAGGAGGAAGTCATGACTAGTGCCAGCGGCACCTTGTACAAAGATGCGCCGTCGAAATCCGTGCGGGTCGGTACAACGCGGTTCGCGTACCGCGTATTGGGGCCCGATACCGGCGTACCGGTGATCTTCTTGAATCATCTGGGTGCGAATCTGGACAACTGGGACCCCAGGGTGGTCGATGGCATCGCATCCAGGCATCGCGTGATCACCTTCGACAACCGTGGGGTCGGCGCATCCGAGGGCGCGACACCGGACTCGGTCGAGGCGATGGCAGGCGATGCTGTCGCCTTCATTCACGCACTCGGTTTCGATCAGGTCGACATTCTGGGATTCTCCCTGGGCGGCTTCGTCGCGCAGGTGATCGCTCGCGAAGAGCCCGAACTGGTGCGAAAGCTGATCCTCGCAGGCACTGGCCCAGCGGGAGGTGAGGGCATCCTCAACGTCACCTCGGTGACCTACCGCGACACATTCAAGGCAGTAGCCACCCTCAAGGACCCGAAAGAGAATCTGTTCTTCACCAAAACCGCGCACGGCAAATCGGAGGCTCGCGCGTTCGTGAACCGGTTGAAGGAACGCAGCGTCGACCGCGACAAGGCGATCACACTGCGCGCCTTCCGCACTCAACTCAAAGCCATCCACGCATGGGGCGCACAAGAGCCAACCGACCTCGGCGGTATTCAGCACCCCATCCTCGTAGCCAACGGCGACGACGATCGAATGGTCCCGACCAGCAACTCCTTCGACCTACAACGACGCCTGCCGAACGCGACGCTCCGCATCTACCTCGACGCCGGACACGGCGGCATCTTCCAATACCACGACAGGTTCGTCGCAGAGGCACTCGAATTCCTGGCTTCCTGAGACCGGCGCGCGCCGAAGTAGGAGATCGCCCGTATGTTCACCGAATTCACCACCCACGACATCGATGTCGAGGGTGTCCGCATTCACGCACGTGTGGGCGGTGAGGGGCCACCTGTACTGCTGCTGCACGGCTACCCCCAGACCCATGTGATGTGGCGTGAGGTGGCAGCAGCGTTGGCGCAGTCGCACACCGTCGTCGTATCCGACCTACGTGGGTACGGCGACTCCGGCAAGCCTGCCTCGGAAACCGATCATTCGTCGTACGGCAAACGCGCTATGGCCGCGGACCAGGTCGGATTGATGACAGCTTTGGGGCACAACCGTTTCGCGATCGTCGGTCACGACCGCGGCGCCCGAGTCGCCCATCGACTCTGCCTCGACCACCCCGAACACGTCGATAGAGCCGCGGTCCTCGACATCGCCCCCACCCGACATGTTTTCGCGAACGTGGACCGCGCCTTGGCAACCGTCTACGACCACTGGTTCTTCCTCGCCGAGGAACCCGATCTGCCCGAAGTTCTCATCGGCGGCGCGCCCGAGTATTTCGTGCGCCGAAAGCTCGACCAATGGTCCGGCCCGGGCGCGGTATTCGACGAAGAGGCGATATCGGAGTACGTGCGCTGCTTCAGCGATCCGGAGGCGATCCGGGCGAGCTGCGAAGACTACCGCGCTGCGGCCTCCGTCGATCTCGAACACGACGAAGTCGACGCCGCGGCAAGCCGTCGCATCACCTGCGCACTGCTGGTCCTATGGGGCGCACACGGCTTTGTCGGAACTCACTATGACGTGCTCGAGGTATGGCGTCGATACGCCGACGACCTCCGCGGCCACGCTTTGGACTGCGGGCATTTCCTCCCGGAGGAAGCCCCCGAGCAGACCATCGACGCGTTGCGCGATTTCCTGGCGAGCTAGCGGGAGCCCGTCAGGCTGTAGGCGTGAAGAAAGGATTGCAGCTCGTCGTCGCCCTCGACCGTGATCGCGCCGGATTCTATGGCATCGGCTGCATTGATCTCATCGTTCATCAGCGCGATAAGTGTCGAGACATCGGTATTCAGACAGACTTTGGGCAACGTCGGCGCCGTTCCCGGTCGCAAAATGACTCCATCCGCCGAGGGCCCTATCCACGCGGACTCGTCGCCGACGTTGAACTGCACGACGCCGCCGAACCGATCGACGGCATCAGGCTCGGCACGCGCCAATATCCCCTGGACCACCCATTCCGCGCGCGTCATATCCGCGGCGTCGAATGGTGCACCATGCCTGAACCCCCATGCCGCGAGCTGACCGAGCGCCGGCCGCAACTCTTCGCCGACGCTGGTGAGGGCGTAAGCCGCGACCGGCGCCGGCGGCGCGAGCACCGTGCGCTCGATCAAGCCCGCCCCTTCGAGGCTTTTGAGACGACTGGCCAGCAGGTTGGTACCGATGCCCGGCAGTCCCTCGGCCAGGTCCCTGTATCTCCGTGGCCCCATACCCAGGTCACGCAGGATCAGAAGAGTCCATCGATCACCCAGGATGTCGAGCGCACGAGCAAGACCGCAGTTCTGGCCGTACGTGCGAGGTTGCATAACCATAGTATAGTAAATACTTCATTTTTATGTGTCATGGCTGCTGGCAGCCGATCGAACGTTCGCACCATGCCCAAAGAAGCCTGGCCGCCGCTCCCGACTGAAAACGAATCGGGAGTTTCGTCGAATGTCGTGAACGCTGACGAAAACGTTGTTCACGCAGATCGACTCACAGACAGCGCCGAATAGCAGCTCAGTCCGCGAGGAAAGATTTGACTTCTGCCGTGAACTCCTCGAGGTGCTGGAACAGGAATGCGTGGCCGGCGTCGCTGTACAGCACCAACTTGGCCGACGGCAGGTGTTCAACCGCGGAGTACGACGCGAAGGCGTGGATCATGACGTCGTGCATACCGTTGGCGTAGAGCACAGGTTGCCGGATGGTCGCGAGCCCCGCGACAACCTGCTCCCACGGAGTCGCCAACGCCGCGACGATTGCTTGGAGCTGACCCATCGCGGCCGCCTCGCTGACTACCGGGGCGTCGGCCGGCATCACGTCCGAGACCTTGTCGAAGTGTTCGAGCCCCAGCTTCCGAGCCCCTTCGGTTTCGGGATAGAACAGGTACAACATGTCATCGAGGTCGGCATCCGGCTTGGCCATGATTCCGAGGACCCGCTCGCTCATCGTCGGCATGTTGGGGGCGAGGCCCGATCCACTGCCCGCAACGATCAACTTGCGGACGAGATCGGGTCGGGTGAGCGTGACCGCCTGCGCGACGACACCACCGAAGGACCACCCGAGAAGGTCGACCTCGGTCAGCCCCAGCGCTTCGATGAATTCGATCGTGCCCGCGGTGAATCCCTCGACGGTGGTGAGAGCTTCACCGCCGGTGTATCCGATACCGATGTTGTCGAACAGGATGACGTCGCGCTCGGCGGCGACGATGTCGAGGAACTCCGGATCCCACCAGTCGACGGTGGCACGGAAGCGGTGCACGAGCACGAGCGGAACTCCGCCGCGCGGGCCCATGCGGCGGTAGGTGAAACGACCCGACGCGGCATCGACATGCAGGTTCTCGGCGGTGTTGACAGGTGTGTAGGTACTCATATCGTTCTCCTCGGGTGTGGTGCGGGATCGGTTGCGCGACTGCCAGCTGCGGGATGAAAAATCTTGCGGCTCAGGCGATCTCCGCGAGACTCGGATAGTCGGTGTACCCGCGCGAGTCGCCGCCGTACAGGGTGGTGAAGTCCACCGCGTTCAGCTCCGCGCCAGTGCGCCAACGCTCTACGAGATCGGGATTGGCGAGGAAGGCACGCCCGACGACAACGGCGTCAGCCACGCCCTTGTCCAGCAGCTCCTCGACCGTCTCCAGCGACGTCGCCACCGGTGTGGCACCGAGGTTCAGCAGCACCGAGCCGCCGAATCGCGTGCGGAGGTCGCGGACGAGCGGTTCGAGAGACTCGAACGGACTGGCCAAAATGCTCAGATACGCCAGACCTAACGGCGCGATCCCATCTACGACCGTCTGATAGGTCTGGTCGAGGTCGGCACCAGGCACCTCGCCGATGCCGTTCAACTGATGGCCGGGCGAGAGCCGCAGGCCGACACGGTCAGCGCCGATCGCCTCGGCGACTGCCCTGACCACGTCGATGACGAACCGAGCCCGATTCGCCGGCGTGCCGCCGAATTCGTCGTCACGGAGGTTGACCGTCGGATCGAGGAACTGGTGCAGCAGATAGCCGTTCGCACCGTGGATCTCGACGCCGTCGAGACCAGCACGGATCGCGTTGCGGGCGGCCTCGACGAACTCGGCGATGATTCCGGCGATTTCACCGGCCTCGATTGCCCGGGGCACATCATGATCGACCATGCCGGTCAGCGTGAACATCTGACCTGGAGCTTGGACAGCGCTGGACGAGATCGTGTCGACACCGCCCTTGTTGCCGGCATGAGCGACCCGCCCGACGTGCATCAACTGAGCCACGATCGTGCCGCCGGCGCCGTGAACGCCATCGGCGACGAGGCGCCATCCGGCGACCTGTTCGTCGGTGTAGAGCCCGGGCACAGTGGGGTAGCCCTGGCCGACGGCGCTGGGTGCAGTGCCCTCCGTGACGATGAGCCCGGCTTCGGCTCGTTGGGTGTAGTACTCGGCGTTCATCGTCGTGGGCACGTTGCCTTCCCCCGCGCGGCTACGAGTCAGTGGCGCCATAACGAAAGACTGCGGCAGGTCCCAAGGTCCGATCCGTACCGGTTTGAAAGCAACAGACATGCGGTGATCCTCCTGATTAGGGGCTGGGATGACGAACGACGACAGCACTGCAGCTGATTGTCACTTTAAAAAACGATAGTCTTTAGTATCTGATTTAGCAACGCCGCAGATGGCAGGTACTTCAATGCCTAGCGACGTTTACGTAAGTCGAGCGGCGACATGGACGCCCATTGCGAAAGGCGCGCCATCCGGGTAGCTTCACTAAAGTACACCGAACGGTTTACTTAATCCAGGAGGACAGCATGACTTCGCTCGCGGATCAAACGGTGCTCGTCACCGGAGCCAACCGCGGCATGGGCCGCGAGTACGTCGAGCAACTACTCGGCCGTGGTGTGGCGAGGGTCTACGCCGCCGCCCGCGACCCACAGACAATCCACGTGGCGGACCCACGCATCGTTCCGCTGCAGCTCGATGTCACGAATGCGATGTCGATCGCCGAAGCGGCCGCGACCGCAACCGATGTCAGCGTTCTGATCAACAACGCCGGTATCGCCCGCGGGGCCTCGGTGCTCGACCGGTCCACGGCCATGCTTCGCGCGGAGCTCGAGACGAACCTGTTCGGTCCACTTGCGCTGGCCTCCGCATTCGCCGATCGAATCGCCGAGCGTTCCGGCGCCATCGTCAACGTCTCGTCGGTTCTCGCATGGCTTCCGATCGGCGCGAGCTATGGCGTATCGAAGGCGGCGATGTGGAGCGCCACGGACTCGATGCGCACCGAACTCGCCCCACGCGGGGTCCAGGTGGTGGGCGTCTACATGGGACTCGTCGACACCGACATGGGCAAGTTCTCGGATTCGCCGAAGTCCGATCCCGCAGATGTCGTTCGCCAGGTACTCGATGGCATCGAGTCCGGCGATGCGGAGGTACTGGCCGACGAGCTCAGCCGCCAGGCACGCACCTGGTTGAGCGACCCCGTGCAGGAACGGGTCGCGCAGCTGATGAGCAGCTGAGGGACGCCGACGCGGCGTGTGTCGCGGATGAGCATTGAAGCTCATCCACTCACAGAGCCGCTGTGAACTCCCGGGTGGTGGCCGCGAATGCCGTGAACAACTTCGGAAGACCTGTCCCCTTGCCCAGCACGCGGGCCGCACCGACGCGGCGGGCCTCCGCCAAGGTGACCGCGCCCATGGTCAACGCGATGAAGGTTGCGGACGAACAGTGGAGCCTGACCGGCGACTCCGACTCTGATTCCCCGGACGCCACCGACAGCGCAGACTCGCGAACGCTCATCGTGAAGACCTCGGGAGTGTGTACAACGCACACGAGATTCAGACCAGACAGCAGATTCGGGGAGACCGCTCCCGTCATACAGAGCGCGACCATGTCGGGTCGGGCCGTTTCCGGCTCGATTCCCTCTGACATCAGACCGAGTCCCCAGAGCCCGAAGCCGATGACGGGCGTCCGCAGTCCCTCACCGAACTCCGTCAACGCGTAGGCACCGCTGGATGCCTTCGCCACGACGCCGACCCCTTGGAGCCGACGAAGCCGGCTCGTCAGGCGGTTCGGTCCGGCGGCCGGCAGCTTCGCACCGAGTTCGTTGAAGCGCTTGGGTCCGAGGAGCAACTCCCGAATGATCAGCAAGGTCCATCGTTCGCCGAGCACGTCCAAAGCGCTCGCGAGCGGACACCCTTGTCCGTACAGGCGACCCGTCTCCACATGACTGAGTGTAGGGACGGCCAGGAGTCGGCCAGGCACCGCCGTGGCGCTTGGGCCGGTGCCGTCACAGTCACGCACCATAGCCATCAGGGCGGAGATACCCGCCGAGTCGCTCGCCCAAAAGTGCCGCGAACTCGATCGTGGTCAGATCGCCGCCGGCGGGTCCCATCGCTTGCAGGCCCACCGGCAGCCCGGATCTGCCGAGACCAGTGGGAATCGTCGTGGCAGGCGCTCCGGCGATATTGGCGATGGCACACCATTTGACCTGGTCCCAGTAGGAGCGGGCCTTGCCGTCGACCTCGAATCGCCGACCGAACCGGTCGATCAACTTGTTGTGGTGCACAGGTGCCGCTGTGGGAGTAACCGGCATGAGCACGATGTCGAACTCGCTGAAGAACTCGTACCACCCCTCCCGTATTTCCTGACGCTTGGCGTCCGCCTGCATCCAGGCATAGTGCGACTGGAACGTGCCTCGAAAAGCGCGCGTGGCCGCTCCTCGTGGGTTCTGCGCGATACGCACCGCCATCGCGGCACCAGAGGCCGGGGTGATGCCGGTGCGATCGCCCGACAACTGTCCGTACACCAGTGGCTCGAAGACTCTATGCGACTCGCCGATACTGACCGGCAGCGCGGCAGGCTGGATCTGGACCTTCGCGCCCGCCTGCTCCAAGACGTCGATCGCGTTGATCATGGCGGCGTTGACCTCGGAGTCTATTGGGCAGTCCGGATCGTCGAACCAGACCGCGACGCGGAAGTCGCTCAGAGTGGTGGCTCGGGGGCCCGCAAGCCGATACGTAAAGCCGCCGTCACGCGCCAACGCGCCGGTGGTCGCCTCCAGGACGGGAATCAGGTCACGTGCGTCGCGTACCTGAGCGCCGGCGCAGGCAAGGTCGGGCTCAGCCCACCGGCCGGTCCCAGGACCTGGTGGGAGGTGGCCCACCAGCGGGATCGACCGCCAAGTCGCTTTGTGCCCGTACAAGCCGACAAAATGCGACGGGATCCGAGTCGAGCCACCGATTTCCGAGCCGAAGTCGAAAGCGGTGAGCCCGGCGGCGGTCGCCACCGCCCCTCCCCCAGCAGAACCACCCGATGTGCGTGAGAGGTCCCACGGATTGTTCGTCGGACCGAAAACAGGATTGTCCGCCTGCACGTCCTGATTTCCGGGCGGCATATTCGTCTTGCCCATGATGATTGCCCCGGCTCGGCGAAGCCGCGCAATCGGCTCCGCGTCCCGGGTCGGCACATGGTTGACGAGGTCGCGCCGACCGCACGCGGACCTCATGCCTGCCGTCTCGTAACTGTCTTTCGCGGTGATGGGCAATCCGTGCAGCGGTCCCAACGACTCATTGCCGCTGACCCGCTCCTGGTCCGCCTTGGCGGCCTCGGCGCGCGCACGCTCGACATCCAACGTGATCACCGAGTTCAGGCGACGGTCGTGCTTCTCGATTCGCTGCAAGTAGAGGTCGACGAGTTCGCGACTGGAAACCTCACCGCTGCGCAGATGTGCCAGTAGCTCGTGGGCGGGTGCGAAGGCAAGATCATCCGACATGGTTCCTCCGAGGGAGTTCGTCGACAGCGGCAAGATTCTCGAGTTGGGCAAGGGCTCGCTGCACGGTGACATCGCGCGCAAGTTTTCCGTCGACGATCGGTCCGGCCAGACCACGAAGGGCTGCGACTGGCCGCCAGCGTCCAGGGATAGTGATGGCGCGTTGCCGACGTTCCAGTCCGTCGGCGATCGCGGCGGCCGCGGTTTGCGGCTGAATTCGTTTGAGGATGAACTTGGGCATCGCGGCAAGCAGGGCGAGTACATGGGGATCCGCGTCCACGCCCTGTCGGATCATGTCGGTCTGGATAAGTGAGAAATAGGCCGTCATGGCAGACGCGCCATGCCTGGCCAACTCGACACCGAGGCCCCGGCCCAGTTGCTCGACGGCGGCCTTGCTCATCGCGTAAGGGATAGCGCCCGCGCCGTTGATGTAGGCGAATACCGAACTCACCAGGACGATCTGTCCCCGGTTCTCGATCACCGATTCCAGCGTGGCCGACACCGTGTTGACAACTCCATCGACGTTGACCGACAGAACATTTCCCACTTGTCGCGGTGTCAGTGCGCGGAAGGTGGCACCACGCCCCAGAACGCCGGCATTGGCGATCACGACGTCGATACGCCCGAACACCTCATGCGCTCGCCGCACAGCTTCCTGAACGGAATCGAGTTGGGTGACATCGCATTTCAGCGCCAACACTTGCCCGCTGGGCAGTGTGGCCGCAACTTGTTGCGCTGCAGCCAGATCAATATCCGCCAGCAACACCCGCGCTCCACGCCCAACCAGGGCTGCGGCGGTGGCCGCACCCAACCCGCGACCGGCTCCGGTAATCAGGACGACCTTGTCGGAAAGCGAATAACGTGTCATGTCACCACTCCTCGACGAGTTGCGACGAAGGGGACAGCATCGCCAGGGGAGCAACCAAAGATGTTGCTGCGCAGTATTTTCCGTATCGGGCCACGGTCTGGTGCAGTGCACCATAAAGCCGGACTCGATCCGCGAGCGATGCATGACGACGATACGTCGATGACGGTTGCATGTGACGCACGCTACAGGCCAGTATACGAAATGTATAGTGACTCTCTGACCGCGCGACACTCCTCGCGTCATGACGCGACGCACACTGGCTATTCCTCGGCACACGTGATGGCGGCTCGATTGCCACACCGCCATCCCGCCGTCAATGTGCGGTTCGCAGCACGCTCCACCACACCTCGGTGATTCCGGCGATGGCCGAGGGGTCGTCAAGGCCCGTTGTGCCGCGGACGGCCTGCTGATAGCACATGCGCTCGGTCATCCAGATCAGCGAGGTGGCAGTAGCCGCGGCTTCGGCCTCACCGAAACCCTCGGCCCGGAGTCGCTCCCGTGCGATATCGACGAACCGGCCGAGAATTCCGTCCCAGTAGGCGGCGATGCCCTCGTCGTAACCGGCCGCCTCGATCACGGCCCGCAACAGGGTGGCGCGTTCATGGAAGGTCGCGAGTATGCCCTGCACCGATGTCATGACCTGATCGCGCGTGATAGGGCCATCGACCGCCAGGAACGGTGCGATAGCTACCAGCACCTCGTCGCCGCCCTTTTCGACGAGGGCCAGCAACAACTCGCGACGATCTTCGAAGTGCGCGTAGAACGCCGTCCGAGTGCGGCCTGCACGTTCCGCGATGCGACTGACGTTGAGATCCGCATACGAAGCGCCCTCCTCGAGCAGCGCCTCGGTGGCGTTCAGGAAAGCGAGTTCGGTAGCACGCCGACGCGGATCGTCGCGGGTGCGTTTGTCGAGGACGGCCACCGAGACAGGCTATCGCGGGCGCCCAACTCAGCCAGAAATGAGTGACTGCTTGTGATGACACCGTGTCCGTTTTAGGCTCGCCAACGACGAGCCGATGGTAGCGATCGTGCACGGCATCGTGCGCCCTCGCGAGCTGACGAACTACACACTCCCCGATAGGTGATTCACATGAAGGTGACCGTCGACTACACGAAATGCACCGGGCTCGGAATTTGCGAGTCCATCGCGGCCAAGATCCGAGGGCTCATCCAGAAACACGCGACCTGGGATGAAGCTCTCGTGTTCGCAACGGTTCGTCGCGATGCGGCGCGCAGTAGAACTCGGGCAGCCGCCGCGCATTACATCGGGCGCAGCAGCCGGATCGCCTGCAGCGCAACGTAAAGTTCGGCTGCTTGCGCCGGGTCATCGCAGTCGCGGCCGGTGAGATCGCGAATCTTGCGCAGCCGGTAGAGCACGGTATTGCGGTGGTAGTGCATCTGTTGCGCGGCAGCCACGGTCGACCCTTTGCATTCGAACCACGCGTTGAGGGTCTGCAACAAAGCCGTCCGCTCCGTCTCCGGCAGGTGTATGACCGGTCCGAGGATTTGTGCGGCCGCACTGTGCGCCGCATCAGGTAGCCGGACCAGCAGTAGTGCCAAGGGGGCCGCTTCGTAGCGGGTAATCGCGGTCGCGCCGCTCGGTGTGCACTTCAGTGCGAGTCGCGCCTCGTCGAGCCCGGCAGCGATGCCTTGGGGACCGGTGAATGTGCGGCTGACACCGGCACGAGCTTCGATCACTTCACCGAGTAAGGCTATGGCAGTGTCGATTTCGGTGGCCGAGTGCGCGCAGATCACCCCGTTCTGGGTATCGGCGTAGCTATCCCAGATCGAGACGATGCCTCGGTCGTTGAGCTTCGTGATCGCGGCCGACATCGTCGTCCGGGTCGGACCGGCTTCGGCGGCGACTACCACGAATATCCCGGTCTCCGGTAGGCCGAGAGTGCGCGCCGCGTCCAATACCACGGCGGGATTCTCCGCATGGTCGTCGAACAGGGTCCGAATCACCCGGGCTCGCGACTCGATATCGGCCAGGGCGAGCAGGGTTGCGGTCTCACGGTAGGTCTCGGCCGCGGCATCGGAGCACCGGTCGACGATGGCCCACAACTCGGCCGGAATCTTCAGCAGTTCGCCGTCGGCGACACCGCCCGCGCGGACCAGCAACTCTTCCCAGATCAGCCGACCACCGAGCCGATACGCGTGCAGCATCGCGGCTATCGGCAAGCCCTGCTCGGCCTTCAATCTGCCTGCCGCACGCGCGGATTCCAGACGGACCGGATCGCGGCCCGCGAGGTAGCCGAGCATTGCGGTCAGGTTGTCCAGGCAGGCCCCGCGCAGTTGCGCACGGGTCAGTAGTCGGGAGTCCAAGTACGAACGTTCGGATGCGACGATCCGGTCGGCGAGCTCGTCGGCCAGCGAATCCACCGATTCCAGCAATTGCCTCGCGAGTTCGGTGGCCGCGATCGAATGCAACGGCCTGGCCACCAGCGCAGCGTACCACTCAGGAGTGTGCGCCACGCCACACCTCGATTGTGCCGCCGCACAAAGTCGATCACCCACTCCCGCGACCGTCGCCCATAGTGCGCGACGGCGTTGGTGCGGACAATTCGGGCTATGACCATCAACGATTCGCCGACCGACGTGCGGGGCGCCGTCGACGCCGCGCTGTCGGACCTTGTCGAGGGCGAAAAGGCTTGGGCCACGATCTCCCTGGCCGCACGCGCCGAGCTGCTCGGACGCGTGCGGGAACTCACCGCGAAATACGCCCGAGAGTGGGTCGATGCGGCGATCAGCTACAAGCGGCTGGATCCGCGGACGGCGCTGGTCGGCGAGGAATGGATATCCGGGCCCTATGCGATGGCAGCCGGGGCCGGGGCACTGGAGCGCAGCCTGCTCACCCTTGCCGACGGGCGTAGCCCGCTCGAGAAAGCACACTTCGGTACAACCGGCGGACGCACGACAGTCCGCGTGCTGCCCACATCGGTCTTCGACTCGTTGCTGTTGAGCGGATTCAGCGCCGAGGTGTGGCTCCAGCCGGGCATCGGCCGGGCCGAAGCCATCCGAGCGGCGGGGCTGGCACAGCTCGACCCGGTTCGCACCCAGGGGATAGGCGTGGTGCTCGGCGCGGGCAACATCACCTCGATCGCCCCGTTGGACGTGCTCTATGAACTGATCGCGCACAACCGCGTCGTCGCCTTGAAACTGAATCCGATCACCGATCCGCTATTGAAGCCCTTGACCGAGGTGCTGGAGCCGTTCATTGCGATCGGCGCGGTCCGGATCCTCACCGGCGCAGCCGATGTCGGCGAATACCTGGTACAGCATCCGGACGTCGCACACGTGCATATGACGGGCAGCGCAGCGACACACGACGCGATCGTCTGGGGCCGCGGCGAGGATGCCGCGGCACGCAAGGCCACCGGTCGACCTCGACTCGACAAGCCGATCACCAGCGAACTCGGCGGCGTCTCTCCGACCATCGTGCTACCCGGCCGGTGGAGCAAGGCCGATCTGCGATTCCAGGCCGAACACATCGCCACTCAGCGCTTGCACAACGGCGGATACAACTGTGTCGCGACACAGGCTGTGGTGATTTCGTCCGACTGGGATCAGAAGGACGACTTCCTTCGAGAGCTGCGCACCGCCTACGATGCCGCACCGAGCCGGCCCGCGTACTACCCGGGCAGCGACGATCGCGTCGCGTCAGCCGAATCGACCTATCCGAGTGCCGAACATTTCGGCGGTCGCTTGCTGCTGTCCGGCCTGCGCGGCGACCGCAGCGAAACACTGTTGCGGACCGAATATTTCGCACCCGTCCTCGGAGTTGTCGAATTGTCGGGCCTCGGAGCCGATTTCGCGCGCGCGGCGGCGGCTACGGCCAACGATGAATTCGTCGGCACGCTCGGGGTGAACGTCATCGCACATCCGGCGACCATCCGTACGTTGGGCGCAGCATTCGACGAACTGGTCGAGCAGTTGCATTACGGCACAATCGCGATCAATGCGTGGACCGGCGCCGGGTTCCTCACCGCCGCGGCGACCTGGGGCGCTTACCCGGGCCATACGATCGACGACGTACAGAGCGGAATCGGTGTGGTGCACAACGCGTTCCTGATCGACCGGCCCGAACGGACAGTCGTGCGCGGGCCGTTCCGCCCTGCGCCGCGCTCGGTGTTGCGCGGCGAGTGGTCCCTGACACCGAAGCCGCCGTGGTTTGTGAACAATACGACCGCAGCGACAACCGGTCGGCGGCTCGCCGCGTTCGCCGGAGCACCCGGGTGGGGAAAACTGCCGGGAATCTTCGCATCCGCGCTGCGCGGCTGACCCAGGAGCACACGTGGACACCTACGCCGATTACGTCGTTATCGGTACCGGATCGGCGGGCGCTGTGGTCGCCAACCGACTCAGTACCGACCCCGCCACCAGCGTCATCGTGCTGGAGGCCGGGCCGGAGGACACCAACAAGTTCATCCATATCCCCGCCGCATTCTCGAAATTGTTTCGCAGCGAGGTGGATTGGGATTACCGCACCGAACCGCAGCCCGGACTCGGCGGCCGTGAAATCTATTGGCCCCGAGGCAAAACGCTGGGCGGCTCGTCCTCCCTCAACGCGATGATGTGGGTGCGCGGATTCGCCGCGGACTACGACGAGTGGGCCGCGCGGGCTGGAAGCGAATGGTCCTTCGCCGAGGTCGTAAGGTACTTCCGCAAGATCGAAGTAGTCGAGGGAGCACGCGAAGCCGACGAGGGTGTCGCCGGTCCGCTACATATTGCGCGGCAGCGCAGTCCACGCCGGTTCACCGCGGCATGGCTGGCGGCAGCGGTCGAAGCCGGGCATACGGTGGAGCGCCCGAATCTGCCCGAGCCGAAGGGGTTCTGCGAGACCGTCGTGACGCAGAAGCGCGGCGCACGCTGGAGCACGGCGGACGCCTACCTGCGGCCGGCGCTCGGCCGAAAGAATTTGACGTTGCGCACCGAGGCCGTCGCGACGCGCATCATCTTCGATGGCACGCGTGCTGTGGCAGTCGAATTCGAGTCGGGCGGGAAGCGTGCGGTGGTGCACGCCCGCCGTGAGGTGGTGCTGTGCGGCGGCGCGATCAACAGTCCGCAGCTGCTGATGCTGTCGGGCATCGGCGATCGCGAACATCTCGCCGAGCACGGAATCGCCACTGTGCACCACGCACCGGAGGTGGGCGAGAACCTGATGGACCATCTGGTCGCGATGCTCGGCTTCGACGTCGACAACGACAGCTTGTTCGCCGCGGAAAAGCCACTGGAACTCATCAATTACGTTGCCAGACACCGCGGCATGCTCACTTCCAATGTCGGGGAGGCATACGGATTCGTGCGTAGCCGCCCGGACCTGGATCTGCCCGACCTCGAGCTCATCTTCGGACCCGCACCGTTTTTCGACGAGGGAATCGGGGAACCGTACGGCCACGCGGTGGTAATGGGATCTATTCTGCTCAAACCCGAGAGCAGAGGCCGGATCTCGCTGCGCTCCGCCGATCCGCTGGCAAAGCCGATCATCGATCCCCGCTACCTGTCCGACAGTGGCGGAGTGGACCGCGCGGCCATCCTGACGGGCCTGCGCATGTGCGCGGAGATCGCCGAAGCACCCGCTTTGAAAGCCCTGCTCGGCAAGGTCGCTCGGCCCGCAGGCGCGGCGGATACCGGTCCGGAAACGCTCGAACTGGCGCTCACTACCTGTTCGCACACGCTGTATCACCCAGTGGGCACCTGCCGGATGGGGAGCGACGAAACCAGCGTAGTAACACCGGAATTGCGGGTTCGTGGTGTCGAAGGTCTGCGCGTCGCGGACGCCTCGGTGATGCCGAGCATCATTCGCGGACACACCCACGCCCCGAGCGTGCTGATCGGTGAGAAAGCAGCCGAGCTGATCCGCGGCTCATAGTTCCAGCGACATCCCGCCGGGCGTTGGCCATCAGCTGGCGCCCGTCGGGTGAACCTCGTTCCTCAGCTCTCCGGATTGTCGCCGTTGGCCGGCTGATGACGGGTCGATCAGGCGCACCGGGGTCCGTCCACAAAACGACCGCGGTGTGGCGGCAGTCGAATCGGTAGCCGAGGCGGTCGCTGGCGCGATCGTCGGCCATCGGTGCCCCTTCGAGGACGAGGCTCACCAACTCGAACCGCTGCGCGTGGCTGTCTCGGGTGAGTTCGGCACGTTCGGATTCGAGCTGCTCAGCCAGCGCGGCGAGCGTGACATCGACGAAGTCGACCAGGGAGCGAGCAGCCACGTCGAGGGCTTCCTGGAGTGCGACCGGATCGGATGAGACCGTGAACGCGAGCCGCATCCAATGCCTCAAGAGTGCGTTGTGTCCCGAGTGATACGCCGTGACCAGAATCTGTTCGACCCCTCGGCGGAATGCGTCACGGGCTATGCCGACCACTTCCGCGCTCAGGTTCGCCGTGACCGGTTCCCGCGGAGCCCGCAGTAAGGAGGCAGCCCAGTGCAACAGGTTGGCGCGGGAACTGGCCGTGATCTCGCTTCGCCAGCGAAGGTTCGGTGCGAAAGGGGGTCGTCGGTGGAACTACCGGGCGTATCGAGCAATCTCCGCAGCGTCTCCCACAGCCGGGCCATGGACTCGTCATCGTCAGCGAGAGCACCGAGGATCCGCTGGACCATGCCTCGACATCGAGCTATCTCAGGCATTCACTCATCGCGTGACGACGATCTTGCCGTTGGCGCGGCCCTGTTCGACGTACGCCATGGCCTCGAGTGTTTGATCGAAAGGAAAGGTGCGGTCGAGCACCGTCCGCAGCGTGCCGTTGTCGTATAGCGTGGCCAGTTCGTTGAGTTGGGCGCCGTTGGCCTTCATGAAGAAGAATGAGTACCGCACTCCCCGCTTCTTCGCCTGCTTGCGGACCTTGCGGCTCAACAGCGCCATGACGGGTGCGAGGAGCGGTTGACCGACTTGCGCGGCGAAGGAGGGGTCCGGCGGGCCGACTACGCTGATGGCAAGTCCGCCCGGCTTGAGTACGGTCAGGGACTTCTCCAGGTTGGTGCCCCCGAGCGAGTCCAGTACGACGTCGTATCCGGTGAGTACCTCGGAGAAGTCCCGCTTGGTGAAGTCGATGACTTCGTCGGCGCCCAAGGCGCGGACCTTGTCGACGTCAGTGGTGCGGGCTGTGGTGGCGACGTAGGCGCCCAGATGCTTGGCGACCTGGATGGCGGTCGAGCCGAGTCCGCCCGCACCGGCGTGGATGAGGACCTTCTGGCCAGGCTTGACCTCGGCGAGGTCGACGAGTGCCTGCCAGGCGGCCAGCGCGACCAGCGGCACGGCAGCGGCCTCGTCGAACGACAAGGAGCGAGGCTTGAGTGCTACATCGTCCTCGTCGATCGCGATGAACTCGGCGAAGGTGCCGATCCGGTGGTCTCGCGGCCTGGCATACACCTCATCGCCGACCTTGAAGGCATGGACGTCCGAGCCGACCTCCGACACGACACCGGAGACGTCGTGGCCAAGAATGAACGGGCGCTTGTACTTCAGCAGCTGCTTGAACTCGCCGTTGCGAACCATCTTGTCCAGCGGGTTGATGCTGGCCGCGCGGACCTGGACCAGAACGTCACGACGGCCCACGCTGGGCTCGGGCACGTCTGCGGCCCGTAGTCCGTCCTTGCCGTAGGACTCGACAATGAACGCCTTCATGTCACCTACCTTCTCTTCTCTCGGGTAATGCGCGGTTTGGTGGCCCCGGAGCATGTGCTCGGCCACTTATGGAATTGCGCGGAAGTGTGTCCACAACATGATTGCGACCTGCAATCGGCGCGCCTCGGCATGGACGATGGACTTAGAATAACGAAGTTATCAAAGTGGGTCAACCTGCGCCGTCGGTGCCGTCGACTGAGGAGATCGCCGATCGCGCGCCTGATGGTGAGCTCGCCGCCCGTCGCGGAGCGGTGGGCCGCCCGATTCGCCATTGAGCTTCGAAATCTTGCGGCACAAGCGTCTGCTCGACGCCTGAGTAGAGGGCGACGCGTCTACATCACCGACGGTCCCAACATCATCATTGTCGCGTCGGCCGCTGGATCGCCCGAGAACCCGCAGTGGTAACTACAACCTGCCGGCACATCCTGACACCCATATCGAGATCAGCGGCGCTCGCCGCGCGGTGAGCGCGATCGAAGCGGGAGCGAGCGCGGCAGTGGCCACGACTTGTTGCGGCCTACGCCGACCTCGACTCGCGCCAGAGCTGGACTGACCGCGAAATCCCCGTGCTCGTCCTCGAGCAGCGCTGATATCAACGCGGCGGCCCCGTCGGCGCCGCGAATCTATTGCCGGTATGGCCGCCGAGATCGGCGCCGCGGATTAGGAGTCGTCCACTGCAGCCGGCCCGACGCGCCTTCTTCGAGCGCGGCGAGTTGGTTGCCCGGGTGGCTCGGGCCGGTTCCGGGCAACCGGCAAGGATTCACTTCGACGTGGTGGCCGCTGACAGGACCGCGTCGTTGACGGCTGTAGGAGTTATCGAGACAACGAACTTCTGCGCCCGACTGGCGTTGTCGCACAGGTATCGACGCTTCGGGCGTTTCGATGTCAGCGCGTGGTCGACGGCCTTCACGACCTTCTGGGGATCGCCCGCGAATTTTTGCATGCGGCCCAACAGCTTCCGACTCCCAGCAAGGTGTGATGCGTACAGTTCGCGATGCTCGTCGGTCAGTTGCGCGGTCATGCGGTCGTGCTCGTCGAGCATGCCACCCCACATGTCGGTACGGGTGGGCCCGGGCTCGATCAGCGAGACGGGGATCCGCCACGGGCGCAGCTCGATTCGGAGTGCATCAGCCAAGGACTCGACTGCATACTTCGATGCGCTGTAGGCGCCGGTACCCGGCGTGGTGATCAACCCACTGACCGATGACATGAACACCACCCGTCCACGTGCCTCACGTATTTTCGGCAGCACCGCCTGCGTCACACCGATCTGGGCTGTCACGTTGACCTCGAGTTGCCGTGACAACTCATCGAGGGCCAACCCCTCCACCGGTCCGTTCACGATGATGCCGGCATTGTTGACAACGCCATTCAGTTCAGCGGGGAGTCGATCGGGAAGCGTAGCGATGGCGGACCTGTCGGTGATGTCGAGACCGATCGCGTGCACATTGGGTAAGCGATCGAGACTTTCGAGGGCGGCATCGGATCGAGCCGTGGCATACACCTCCCAACCTCGTCCGCTCATGTGTTCGGTGATCGCCAGACCGATCCCCCTGCTGGCGCCGGTAATCAATACAGAAGGCATGCGTTTCCTACTCTCGTCGTCGAACGTCGACTGGTCAGGCTGCTCGGGCCGATGATCGATGCACCATCGATCGCTGATGTGTACCGATTGGTTTACTTCTTTGTGTGACGGTACGCCGTCCAGCGCCGCGATGTAAACCAATCGGTGTGCTTACGTATGCGTTCGTGGCGTGAGGCGCGAGACTTCGAGGGGCCATTCCCGCGATATGTGTTGTGCAGAAAGACCAAGAGGATTGATGCAGGCCCCTGCGCCAATCCCCTTTCGGCCTGGCGAACCGAGTGCGAAACCGATGCGCCCGAGGCTCAGGAAGCCAGGAATTCGAGTGCCTCTGCGACGAACCTGTCGTGGTATTGGAAGATGCCGCCGTGTCCGGCGTCGAGGTAGATGCGGAGCGTCGCGTTCGGCAGGCGTCGTTGTAGGTCGAAGGAGTTGCTGGTCGGGACCATTCGATCGTCGTCGCCGTTGGCTACGAGGATGGGGTGCTGAATACCGCCGAGGTCGGTTGGCTCTTGTGCGCCCCATGCGTGGATGGCTTTGAGTTGAGTGCGGAAGGCGCGCAGCGTGATCGCCTTGTCGCGGTCGACGCTGCGTTCCTTCAACCGGTTCACGAACGCGCGAGCCTCCGATTTGCCGTGCGCGGTTTTGGTGAAGAACAGATTCTCTTTCGGGTCCTTGAGGGTGGCTACTGCCTTGAATGTGTCGCGGTAGGTCACCGAGGTGACGTTGAGGATGCCGTCACCTCCCGCTGGGCCAGTGCCTGCGAGGATCAGCTTTCGCACCAGTTCGGGCTCTTCGCGAGCGATCACCTGCGCGACGAAGCCGCCCAGGGAGAATCCCAGAATGTCGACCTGGTCGAAACCGAGTGCGTGGATGAAGGCGACAGCATCGCCTGCCATCGCCTCGACCGAGTCCGGTGTCGTGCCCTCGGATGCGCCGACCCCACGGTTGTCGAAGGTGATCACGCGATGCCTGGATGCGATGCCATCGACCACCCTGGGATCCCAGTTGTCCAGATTCGCACCCAGATGATTCAAGAAGATCACCGGCACGCCGGTATCGGGCCCCAACTCGCGGTACGCGAACCGCGTTGTACCGACCCGCACGGATTTCGACGGCGCATCTGCATACGACGTGCCGCCCACACGAACACTCCACCCCTGCTGATGACGGTCGGAAACACGCTGAGTGGATCGCCGGTCTGTCATGACTTCCTCCTAATGTAAACCGATTGGTGTACCTTTGAGGACGACGGTAGCCGACATCGCCTCACTTGTAAACAGATCGGTATACTTAGCTCATGGCTTCGCTGACCGGTACCCAGGCATCACCCCGTCGAGGAGGGCGTGGTGCGCGTCAGCGCATCCTGAACGCAGCTGCCGAACTGTTCTACACCGAGGGCATCAACGCCACTGGTGTCGAACTGATCGCGACCAAAGCATCTGTGTCGAAAAGAACTCTCTACCAACACTTCCCGAGTAAGACCGCGTTGGTGGAGGAGTATCTGCGCATGCTGCGACAAGCGGCGGGTGACATCACGGACACGCCGTCGCGGGAGTCCGATTCGGATCCGCGTTCGCGGCTGCTCGCGTTGTTCGACAGCCCAGATGTCGCCGATGCGCCGATGCGCGGCTGCCCGTTTCACAATGCGGCGGTTGAGGCAGCCGAGACCATGCCCGGTGTTCAAGCCATCGTCCACGCGTACAAGCGGAACTACATCGACGGACTCGCCGAGTTGGCCCGACAAGCCGGCGCGGCAGACCCCCAGCTGCTGGGCGACCAGCTCGCTGTCCTGTTCGAGGGTGCAGCCGTGTCCACATCCCTCGACGATCCGGCGCCCTGGGCACATGCCCGGGGAGCGGCGGAAGCTCTCATCAGCCAAGCAACAAACCGCTGAGCTCACCTGATCCATTCCGGATCCTGATAGCGCCACGACCCGTGTCCGCCGCCCGGAGTCGAGGCATACAGGGCAGACGCAGCCCGGCGACGTCTCGATGGGCGCACGTCACGATTGTGGATCGCCGCCCACGATGGCGACAGCAGCAGCAAGCGCTGCTCGCAGCGCCCGTTGCTGAGCTGCGGCCTCAGCAAACAGCCCCGAGGACCCGCCCGCCTCCTCAACTGCCACCATTTGGCAGGCCAGCGCGTCCGCCCTGCAGGCAGTCCGCGTGACTGTCACCGCCAGGCAATACTTTGCGGCGAAGTCGATGATCGCGCGGAACCGCCAGATCCCACCACCGGTCGATTCGAACTCGCTGATATCGATCTGCCGATCTCGCTCAACGCGAGGAGATGCGCCTCTGCCAGGCAAGCATGATCGGCATTCCGGCGATTTCGAGCACGACCGCTGCCACCGAGACGGGGCATGGGACGGGACCGGCAAGGCAAGGAGCAGGTCACCGATAGACCGCAGACAGCGGTGAGTTGCCGCTGTATCGGCCCGGCGGATACGACGCCGCCATGATGCGCCGTGTTCGCCGTCTCGATCCTTCGCACGGATGCCCGGTAGCCTCGTTTCACAAACCCACGGCAGTCCGAACAGGGAGGTGCGCGGCTCCGATGCCGAAACCAAGCAAGGAAGCCGCCACTCGATTGACGCCAGATCAGATCGTCGAACGGTTGGTCGAGGCGGCCACGAGACTGCTCGCCGAGAAGGGGCCGTCGCAGATCAAGGCACGGTCGGTGGCCGAGGCCGCGCAGGTATCGACGATGGCGGTGTACTACCACCTCGGTGGCGTGCCCGAGCTACTCCGAGCCGTCGTCGAGCAAGGATTCCGAGACCTCGGCCGAACCCTCGTCGCAGTTCCACCGAGCGAAGATCCGGTCACCGATCTGTTCGCGATGGCGCTGGCCTATCGCGGGTTCGCCCAAGACAATCCGCACCTCTACGACGCGATGTTCGGCCTCTCGACACGTGGAAGCTATCGAGCACTGGAAACCTCGAACTCCGGCGCCATCAGACGCTCCAAGGAATTCCAGTCGGACTACGCACATCTGGTCGAGACATGCACTCGACTCATACGCAGCGGCCGCGTTCGCAGCGACGAGGACCCCGACGCCATCGCCACCCAACTCTGGAGTTGCGTTCACGGATTCATCACGCTGGAATTGGGCGGTTCCTTCACCCACGTCCAAGACCCCGTCCGCTTGATACTGCAACCGATGACAGTGAACCTGCTGGTCGGGTTGGGCGATACGACTGAGTCGGCGAATGCCTCCGAGACCGCCGCATCGCGCTCACTGAGCACCGACTCGAAATAGGCGGACAGCCACCGAACGACGGCGGCATCGGCATCGGCATCGGCATCGGCATCGGCATCGGCATCGGCATCGGACCATGACACCGCAATCGTCGGCGCTATTGCCTTCGGTCTATAACGAAGTTATCCTCGGCTGATGCAACGAAGCTTGGCGGGACGACGACTGGTAGTTACCGGAGCAGCACGCGGCATCGGGGAGAAGGTGGCACGTCTTGCCGCCGCCCGCGGCGCGCGCCTGGCCTTGATCGGACTCGAGCCCGAAAAATTGCGCGCACTCGCTGCCGACCTGGGCCCCACCGCATGTTGGCGGGAGGCCGACGTGTGCGATGGCACCGCGCTGCGATCAGCAATCGATGACTGCGCGGAGATCATGGGTGGCATCGACTTCCTTGTCGCCAATGCCGGAGTAGCGGCCTACGGGACCGTGCGGCAGATGGACGAGGCGTCGTTCGATCGAGTTCTGGACATCAACCTCAACGGCGTCTTCCGCACCCTCAAGCACGCGACACCGCATCTCGAGCGCACCCGAGGCCACGTGCTGGTCATCGCGTCCGCACTGTCCTTCATGCCCCTGGCAGGAATGGCCTCCTACGCTGCGAGCAAAGCCGGAGTCGAAATACTCACCCTGACGTACCGCCAAGAGGTGGCGCACCTCGGTATCACGGTCGGCGTGGTCCACCCCTCGTGGATCGACACCGATCTCGTCCGAGGCGCGGAAGCGGACCTCCCCTCTTTCCAGGGAATACGCGAAAAGCTGCCCTATCCGGGCAATGTCACCACGAGCGTCGATGAGGCAGCCACCGCGATCGTCGATGGACTCGCGCGCCGGCGTGCCCGCGTCTACGTACCGCGCGCGGTCGCCGTCGCCAACTGGGCGAAAGGCGCCGTGAACTCACCGCTGACCTGGCGTTGGGCGAGGCGCTTCGCGGCCGAACTGGTTCCGACCATGGAGCGTGAGGTCGCGGCACTGGGGCGTCATGACCAACTCACGCCGGGAGCCGACAAAACCCGTCCGGCACAACACCCGTAACCATCAGAAAGTGACGCCCTTGCCGCCTGGCTACGGACTATGCGATCGAGGCCACGCCGATGGCCCTGCTCATCGAGGATGTATCGGCCGAGGATTGAGCGCGTCGCAAGAGTGCAGTGCCGCCTCATGCGAGGCGTGTGCCCGTTCCCGCTCATCGCCGAGCCCGACCGAAAGGTTCACGCCCATCGGCAGCATCACCTGCACAACCGGGTCGCTGAAATCGGCGAAGTGCTCGGCCAGCTCGAGGGTGATATAGCCGTGCACGAAGCTCCACAACTGGGCGGCGACGACTTCGGGTTCCTGCTGCTCGATTCGGCCGGAGTCCAGGAGCCGCTGGCACGCTTCGACCATGTGCGCGTAGGCGTCCCGGAAGGCCGGCGACCGCCCGCTGAAACGTATGTCGGAATCCCCCATCGGCCGATATGTCGCGCGTGTGGACAGACCGAACATCAGGTCATAGAGGTGGGGGTTCTCCCGGGCGACGCGCCGGCATGTCAACGCCATCGTGAACAGATCCGCGATCGGATCCGCGGTCACCGGCATTCGGGAAAATGCCAGGTCGAGGTCCTTGAATCCCCGGTCGACGACAGCTCGAACGAGTTCGGGGATCCCACCGAAGTGGCTGTAGACCACCATCGTCGACAGTCCGGTCGCCGACGCCACAGTCCGCGCTTTGATGGCCGAAGGACCCTGCTCGGCCAGCAGACCGATGGTCGCCTTGACGAGCCGCTCCGGCACGCTTTCGCTGGTCGAATCCTCTGACACGTTCCTCATATTTCCACCCGACTCCACAGCTCGCCCGCCCCGCGACGGTACGACTATTGCCACACATCATGTAACTTCGTTATATTAGCCTTGTAACTTCGTTATTGGCAGCTCGGCCAGGCACCGGCTCGGCCTGCCGATCCCAATCCACTTGCATTACGGAGGCAGAGTCGATGAGACAACACAGCAAGGGCCACCTCGATATCGAGGACCGCGGCGCAGTTTTGATCGCCCGCGTCGACGGCGGCCCGCATGGATTGTTCGGCCTCGAGATCGCCAACCAGCTGGAAGCGTTGGTGGACCGCGTCGACGGCGACCCGAACGTGCACGCGGTCGTCTTCACCGGGGCGCATCCCGAGCGGTTCGTCAGCCACGCCGATGTCCGCTGGCTGCAGGAGGGAGGCGCCGCGGTGCCCTCGGTCAACCGACTCGGAGCCTCCGTTCTCGCGCGTACCGCGAAGAATGTGGACCGGGCCCGCCTGGGCCCCTTGGTAAACCGGACCCCGATGGGGCCCGCGGTCGAACTCGAGCGCCTGCACACGACGTTCCTTCGGATGAATCGCAGTGGCGTCATCTTCATCGCCGCTCTCAACGGTTCGGCACTCGGCCTCGGGGCGGAGTTCGCCTGGGCGAACGACCTTCGGGTGATGGCCGACGGCGACTTCTTAATCGGCCAACCGGAGGTCCTCCTCGGCATCATGCCGGGCGGCGGTGGCAGCCAGCGCCTGACTCGCCTGATCGGCACGCACAAGTCCTTGGTCGCGATCCTCGAAGGTAAGCCGTTCACACCCGCGCAAGCACTCGCCAACGGGGCCGTCGACGACGTGGTCCCACAGGACCAGGTCGTCGCGCGGGCGGTCGAACTCGCAGCCCACTTCGGCTCGCGGACAAAGGGATCGGTCGAAGCCATCAAGCGAGCGGTGTATTTCGGCGGGTCGATGTCGCTGACGGACGGCCTGCACGTCGAGCGCACCGAGTTCCTGGGCACCGCACTGTCGAAAGACGGTCAAGAACTGATGCTCGACTACATGCAGAGCACTGAATCCAACGGTGAACTCCCCCTCTACAACCCCGACATTTACAAGCAAGCGCTCGAACTGGGCATTGTGCCCGGGCGTCGCTCGACGAACGGACGATGAGACGACCCATGGCCGCCGAAAAGCCCTTTACCCGTCAGGACGTCTACTTCTCCTCCGGCACCAGCACATGTAGCGCGTGGCTCTACCTGCCGACCGGCGTCACCGCGCCACCCGTCGTCGTCCTCGGTCACGGCCTGGGCGCGACCCGGGAGATGCGGCTGGACGCCTTCGCCGAGCGGTTCGCCAAGGCCGGGATCGCCTGCCTGGCCTTCACCTATCGGCACTTCGGTGACAGCGGTGGCCAACCTCGCCAACTGCTGTCGATCCAGCGGCAGCTCGCCGACTGGGATGCCGCCATCGACTACGCCCGGGCTCGCCGGGACGTCGACGGCACACGAATTGCGGTCTGGGGCAGCTCCTTTGGCGGCGGCCACGCCATCACCGTCGCTTCCCGCCATCCCGAACTGCGAGCGGCCGTGGCCCAATGCCCGTTCACCGACGGTTTGGCCTCAGCGCTCGCGCTGGGCCCGGTCGCATCGCTCAAACTTGCTCCAGTGCTGGTCCGAGACCTGACGGCCATGATCCTCGGCCGCGCACCGGTGACGATCCCCCTGGCCGCACCCCCCGGCTCCCCTGCCCTGATGAACGCCCCGGACGCGCTACCCGGCTACCAGGCGCTGATCCCCAACGGGACGACGTTCGTGAACGAGGCTGCCGCGCGGGTCATTCCGACGATCGCCGCCTACCGACCCGGACGCGCGGCAAAGAAGATAACCATCCCGATCCTGTTCTGCGTCAGCAACACCGACACTGTCACGCCACCCACGCAGACCCTCCGATACGCGCGCACGGCGCCCCGAGGGGAGATCAAGACCTACGACGCGGGCCACTTCGACTTCTACCTCGGCGATGCCTTCGAAGCGTTGGTGCGTGACCAGGTCGAGTTCCTGACCCGCCAATTCGCCCCGGCGCCCGCCCCTTCGATTCCCGAACCGGATCGCGTCACATCAAGGTAGGTACGCTCGCGATGAATTTTGCTTCTCTGCCCGACCGCCGCGCCGAGCTGGACCCGCATGGGCCCGCGATCGCCGATGGGTCCCAGTCGCTGACCAATGCCCAGCTGCTGGACCGCGTTCGAGCGGCATCTCATCACCTTCGAGAGCTCGGGATCGGCCCCGGCGACGTCGTGGCTCTTCAGTTGCGCAACCGCCTCGAGTTCGTGCTGCTGCTGTTCGCGGCCTGGCGGCTCGGCGCCACCATCACCCCGGTCAATCCGAGCCTGACCGATAACGAGGTCGTTCGACAGCTCGACGACTCCGATGCCCGCCTGTTGGTGGTGGAGGACGACATAACCCCGGTCGGCGGCATCACCACACTCGCGGTGGGTGACCTGCCCACCGAGGTGGCGGATATCCCTGAGCCGACGTCCGCACTGGACCTCCTGCATCGAACGGCGCTGGAGTGGGTCCAGCAGCCGCAGGTGGACTCGTCCGCCCTGGCCCTGCTCATCTACACCAGTGGCACCACGGGCGTTCCAAAGGGCGTGATGCTCGATCACGCCAACATCGATGCCATGGCGCTCATGGGAGTCGAGGCACTGGTGGTGGGACCGACCGACCGGTGCTTGTTGATCCTGCCACTGTTCCATGTCAATGGGATCGTGGTCAGTATCCTCACGCCGCTGCTCGCCGGTGCGAGTGTCGTCATCGCGGGCCGGTTCGATCCCCGAACCTTCTTCGACCTCGTCGAATCCGAGCGTCCCACCTTCTTCAGCGGGGTGCCGACGATCTACAGCATTCTTGCCGCGCTCCCGGACGGTGTCCGGCCCGATACCTCGTCATTGCGTTTCGCCGTCTGTGGCGCGGCACCAGCCTCGGCCGAGCTACTGACCCGATTCGAGGCCCGATACGGATTTCCCCTCATCGAGGGCTACGGGCTGTCCGAAGGAACATGCGGCACAACGATCAACCCGCTCGCGGGTCCACGCCGCGCCGGGACAGTCGGACTTCCGTTCCCGGGACAAGAGATTCGGATCGTCGACGACTCGGGCACCGAGGTCGCGCCGGGAGTGGACGGTGAGCTCGTCGTGCGCGGGCCCAACGTCATGCGCGGCTATCTCGGCCGTCCGGACGACACCGCGCGCGTGATCGTCGACGGCTGGTTGCATACCGGTGACGTCGGCCATGTCGACGCGGAGGGCTATCTGACACTGGTCGGGCGATCGAAGGACATGATCATCCGCGGCGGCGAGAATATCTACCCCAAGGAGATCGAGGACGTCCTGGTCGGCGACCATTCGGTACTCGAGGCGGCCGTGATCGGCGCACCGGACGAAAAATGGGGCGAGATCGTCATCGCCTACGTCCAACCTCGCCCGGGCTCGACGATCGATCCCGCGGCTCTGAAAGAGCTGTGCTCCCGGCAACTCACGCACTACAAACGCCCTACCACGTTCCTGGTGGTCGATGCCATCCCTAAGAACGCGGTCGGCAAGATCGACAAGGTCTCACTACGGACAGACCACGCTCGAGCCGCTGGATCGTGACCTCGTCACGCTCGCGGGGTGCTGCGAGGGTGCCCGCCACAGGATCCTGCGGCGGGGCATTTTTTAATGTGCGATGTCCAACAGCGTGAGGACATTCCTGATGCCCTCCGCCAGCACGTCGTCAGCGAGCTGTCGGTCGGCGAGCGCACGGGAAAGCTGCAAGGTCCCGGCCAGGAGACAGCCCGGCCAGCGGCGCTCATTCGCAACGTTCGACCCGAGACCCAGAGGCCATCAGCGAGGCCGCGCCTCTACCCGCGCAAGAATCCGGCTCGAGGCCGACCTGATCGAAAGGAATATTTCTATGACCGCCCTGCACGACCCGCTGACACTGCCCTGCGGCCAGGTTCTCCCCAACCGGATCATGAAGGCCGCGTTGAGCGAAGCGCTGGGCAACAAGCAGAACTCCCCCGACGGCCGCCTGGAGCAGCTCTACGCGACCTGGAGCCAAGGCGGGTACGGGCTGCTCATCACCGGCAACGTCATGGTCGATCGCGCGCAACTCGGCGAGCCGGGCAACGTCGTCATCGAAGATGAGCGCGACCTCGACGCGCTGACCCGCTGGGCCAAGACGACCAAGGACGCGGGCGTCCCGATCTGGGTACAGCTCAACCATCCCGGACGCCAGTCGAATCCCCTCGCACTCGGACATACCCCCGTCGCCCCCAGCCCGATCCCCCTGAACCTGCCCGGCGCGACCATCCCTCGTGAGCTGACGCCCACGGAGATCGAGGACATCATCGAGCGCTTCGCGGCCGCTGCGGCCGTATGCGAGACGGCGGGCTTCGACGGCGTACAGGTGCACGGCGCGCACGGATATCTTGTGGCACAGTTCCTTTCGCCGTTGACCAACCAGCGCGATGACGCCTGGGGTGGTGACCCTGAACGACGCATGCGCTTCGCGCTCGAGGTCGTCCGCCACATCCGCGCGCGAGTGTCACCCGGTTTCGCGGTGGGCATCAAGCTCAACTCGGCCGACTTCCAGCGCGGCGGTTTCACCGAGGAAGAGTCCCGCGGCGTCGTGGCGGCACTGGCGCGCGAGGGCCTCGACCTGATCGAGGTCAGCGGTGGAAGCTACGAGGAGCCGGCCATGATGGGCACGGCCGCGGCCAGTACGCGGGCTCGAGAGGCCTACTTCCTGGAGTACGCCCGCACGGTCCGCGCCCTCGTCGGCGATATCCCGCTGGCGGTCACGGGCGGTTTCCGGTCCCGCACCGCGATGGACGATGCGGTCCGCTCCGGTGAGTGCGATGTCGTCGGCATCGGCCGACCGACCGCGACGACGCCCGACGCCGCCGACATAATCCTCGCGGGGCGCGCGCAGACCCTCACCGCGCACCAGATACAAGCCGGAATGCGCGGCGTCCTGAGCAAGGTCACCGATATCAAGGGGCTCGACGGATTTCTCGACCTCGGCTGGCACACAGACCAATTGCACCGTGTGGGTGCCGGTCTGGAGCCGGATCTGAATCGGGGTCGCATCGCCACTGCTCTCGCGCTGCTACGCCGCAACGGCCGGGCGTCTTTCGGATCCAAGCGCGGCCTGTAAGTAGATACCCCGAAAACTCCTGACTTCGAAATAGATTGCCCCGCAAACAATCCTGGTTGACACAACCGGACAGGAAAGGGTTCAACCCTCTGGGTAACCTTGATGAGTTCGAGCGGCGGCGGGATCACCCTTGCGATACTGATGGATTTATCACGGAGCCGGAGTGGTTGTGGTTGCGGCACTCGGTGCACGGCACCGCCACCCTCAACTCCAAGATCGGCAGCACGGTCATCGTCGTGGTTACACAGCACCTGTTGCAATCTGCTACGGAACCGTCGACTTATCTGAACGGCAGCGGTTCGTGGTCGGGGTCAGCTGCCCCGTAGCATCCTCGCTCAGCACCCAATTGCCTACGGTTGCACCGAGATGCTGTCCGGCCGCTCACTCGGGCGGCCGGATCAAGCTTGTCAGTTGGCGGTCGCCGGTTCGCGGCTCGCGGCGACGAACTCACCGATCGATGCGTCGACCGCTTCGCGCGTGCGAATCGTCTGGGGCAGTAGCCCGTTCGCGGCGAGTAGGTCCGCGGCGTGCTGCTGTTCGTCGAGGAATTCCTCGGTCACCGGGCCGATGCCGAACGGCCGCCCGCGCAGCGCCGCCTCCCATGCATCCAGATCGGCGCTGCCACCCCGGGCGACGATGTCGTCGACGAAGTACTGGGCGGCCGCGCGCGGGTTCTGCACGATCCACGCATCGGATTCCTGCAGCGCGGCAATGATCGCCGCGAGGGCTTCGCGATTGTTCTCGGCGAAGTCGCGGCGGGTGAACCACAGCGAAGGATGGCTGAACAGCGATTCGGTGTCGATCAGCGTCCGCAGTTCGGTGACGGCCTCCACGGCCGTCAACCCCGGGTAGGCGCCGACCCAGGCATCGAGGTCGCCGGCAATCAGCGCGGCGCCACCGTCGTGCACGTCGGTATCGACCGGTTCGATATCGGCCCAGCCCAGTCCGGCCTTCTCCAGCGCGAACAGCAGCAGCGTGGTCTGCCAAGAGCCGTGGGCGATGCCGACACGCTTGCCCTTCAAATCGGCGACCGATTCGATGCCACTGTCGGCCTTGGTGACCAGGCGCCCGTTCTCGATGCGCGGACCGGAGATGCCGACGTAGACGATGTCGCGGCCGTGGGCCAAGGCGGTGACCGGCGGGGTGAAGCCGGTGCCGATGAAGTCGTAGCCGGGATCGGTGAACAAGAAGTCCGAATGCAGCGACGGCAGTGCGGTTTTCACATCCACGCGCTCCGGCTGCGGCAGAGCGCGCAGGTCCACCCATTCCACCTCGGGCAGGGTCCGCTCGAGGATGCCGCGGTGGCGCAGGACGAACAGGGAGTTGTTGTGCGGGAAGTAGCCGACACGAACGGTCATGGAAAGGCTCCTGGGGATACTGGGGAGTGGTGGTCAGATCAGGCCGCGGCGGCGGGCTTCGTCAGCGAGGCCGGTGCGACCCCACTGGACGGCGAGGTTGGATTTGTCGAAATCAACCGAGCCGCCGAGTGTTTCGGCGATGGCCTGATATTGAGCGCCTTCCTCGAGCAGGACCACCAGCTTGGCCAGCTCCAGCAGTCCGGCGCGGCCGATAACGTTGGCGCCGCCGTTGGCTTCGAAGATGGCGATCAGGTCGGGGTCCCGCGTGAGCTGGTCGAGAATGAAATCGCCGGCGCCGATGCTGCGGTCGATATGCGGCGGAATCTGCCGCGACAGGGTCAGCCGCTGCACCGCGGCGTAGCGGATGGGGAACACGCGGTGAGTCTGGGCCCAGCCGCCCAGCCACGGGCTGTGCACGTGCACCACGGAGGTGATCTCCGGGTGCGCGCGGAACACCTTGGCATAGCCGGTGACGAACCCGGCGGATCCGGTGCCGGAGAGCACGTCTCCGTCGAAGCCGGCCACGACCGGCACGACGGTGCGGTCCTCGGCCCACGGGCCCGGTTCGTTGAGGGCGACGGCGATCTCGGTGCCCGGTACGCGTTCGACGAAATTGACGGTGCCGTTGCCGGTGACGGTGCCGGTCTCACGCAGCACTCGGAAGGCCTTCTCCGCGTCACGGGTCGCGGCGACGACGAAGGCCTGCACGGTCTCGTCGAGCCGAATCTCGGTGGTGGTCATGGCTTCTCCTAGTCAGGCGTGGGTGAGGACGGGAGTGCTCGGGGTGGTCAGACGGGTGCGACCCAGCAACGGCAGAACTTCCTCACCGATCCGGTAGGCCTCTTCCAGATGCGGGTTACCGGCCAGAATGAAGGCGTCGACACCGAGATCGATCAACTCGTCGAGGCGTTGGGCGACCTGTTCGTAGCTGCCGACCAGACCGAAGGCGGGCCCGCCGCGAATCAGGCTGAACCCGCACCAGACGTTGGGCTGCACTTCCAGATCGCGGTAGCCGGTGATGGTTTCGGGCACCCAGCCTTTGATGCGGGCCGCACCGACCGAATCACCTCGGGCGGCGCGGTTGGCAGCGTCGCGATCGACGAAGGCCCAGCCTTTGCGAATCTCGGCCCAGGCCGCTTCCTCGGTGTGACGGGCCACGATGTCGATGCGGACCGCGAATTTCGGGGTGCGCCCGATCGTTTCGGCGTGCGCGCGCACCCCATCGAACTTGGCGCGCAGATCGGCGTAGGGCTCGAGCCAGGAAAGATAGTAGTCGGCGTGACGGCCGGCGGCCTGCACTGCTGCACCCGAGGACCCGGAGAAGTAGACCTCCGGGAACGGTTGCCCTGCCAGGCCTGGCGGCAGGGCGGCGGCGTCGGTGCCAAAGAACCGGCCGGCGTGGGTGAAGGGCTGTCCGTCCCACACCCCGCGCAGCACGTCGAGGAATTCGCTGGTACGTGCGTAGCGGTCGTCGTGGGATACCTTGTCGCCCCACCACAATTGGGCCGGGCCACCGCCTCCGCTGATGATGTTGTAGACCAGTCGTCCGCCGGTGGCGCGTTGCAGGCTGGCCGACATGCGCGCGGCCTGCACCGGATGCAGGAACCCGGGTTGGAAGGCGACCATGAACCGATAGGTGGTGGTCTCGCGGGCCAGCGCAGCGGCAAAGGCCCACGGGTCCTCGGTCACTGGGAACGAGGGCAACAGACCGCCCAGGAATCCGGCAGATTCACTGGCTTTGGCGACAGCGGCGACGTGGTCGATGTAGCTGTAGCCATCGAGTGCGCCGCCGCGCACGGCCGGGGCGATATTGCCCGGGCCGTAGCCGTTGGCGTCGCCGCGGTTGTAGCGGCGCGGGGTACGCAGGGAGGCATGGTCGCCTTCCATGCCGATGCGCCAATAGATGTCGATGCTCATGCCGTGGTCTCCTGCAGGGTGCGGCCGGCCGGATCGGCCAGGAACAGCAAATGCTCACCGGCGCGGTGCACTTCCTCGATGTGCGGGTGCCCGGACAGCACAATGCTGTCGAAACCGGCGGCCTCGTAGACCTGCAACTGCTGGGCCACGTCCTCGTAGCTGCCGACCAGGCCGACCGGCTGCGGGTAGCCGAGCTCGGTGAACCCGGCCCAGCGGGCACCGTCGAGACTCAGCGACCGCGCGCCGGGACCGTCGGGATGTACTTCGCGCCATTGGCGTTCCGCGCGCGCCCATGCCTCGTCCTCGGTTTCGCGGGCGATCACCGGCAGCTCCAGCCCCGCACGCACACGGCGACCGGTCTCGGCGGTGCGCTCTCGCAGCTGCGCCAGCGCTGCGGCCGGACCGTCGGTGGATTCGGTGAACAGGTGCACATCACCGTGGCGGGCCGAAAGATCCAGTGCCGGCCCCGAAGTGCCCGACAGGTACACCGTCGGGAAGGGCAACCCGGACAGGATGCCGCGGAAGCCGCCGTCGATCACGTCGTAGTATTCGCCCGCGAAATCGAACCCGGTGCCTTGGAATCCCGCGCCGGGCACCGGGTCGGCATTCCACACACCCCGCGCCACGGTCAGGAACTCTGCTGCCCGCGCATACCGGTCGTCCCCGCTGACGCGGTCGCCGCGGGTACGCGCATCCTCGGCGTCGGTGTCGACGGCCAGCCGCCAGCTCAACCGTCCCGCGGATAGCCGTTGCAGGGTGGCCGAGACCTTCGCCGCGTACACCGGAGTGCCGAAAGCAGGCTGAAATTCTACGATCACGCGCGCGTGGCGGGTGGCGCGCAATGCACCGCCTGCCACGATCCACGATTCCTCGCCCAGCGGGTCGTACGGTGCGAGCACACCGTCGAGGCCCGCCAGCTCGGCGGCGTCGATCACCTGGTGCAGATCGTCGAAAGGCCCGAAGTGCCCGGGGCGTACATCGGTCGGTTCCCGGTCGTCCGGGCGCGCACCGAAGGGCCCGCCGGCCGGTGTCGGGACCGGGTCACCGAATCCACCGCGGTGACGTAACTGCGGGCGAGCTCGGCGGCCGTCACCATGGCTGGGCAGCCGCCACAGATACTCGGTCATGCGGTGTCCTTTCTGGCATGCCCGAGGAGCCCTCCGTGGTTACGCACGCTGCCTCCTCCGGGCCCTGACTCGGTCATGCGGTGTCCTTTCTGGCATGCCCGAGGAGCCCTCCGTGGTTACGCGCGCTGCCTCCTCCGGGCCCTGACTCGGTCATGCGGTGTCCTTTCTGGCATGCCCGAGGAGCCCTCCGTGGTTACGCGCGCTGCCTCCTCCGGGCCCTGACTCGGTCATGCCGCGACCTTCCCGGTGGCGACCAGCTCCCGCGCCCGCGCCAGTGGCTCGTGGGCGACCCAGGAGTCGAGGTCGAAATCGGCGGCCAGGAAACCGTGGGTATAGAGGAACTGCTTCTGCACCCCGAGTAGTTCCACGCGTTCGGGATCCAGCGAAGGATGCAGACCACGATGGAACTCGGTGCCGTAGGCGGCCACGACTCCCTCAGGCCCGGACAGGGTTTCGCGTTGCAGCACCTCCCGCACACCGTCGAGATTGTCGGTCGCCCAGTCCGCGGCCCGCAGGCTTTGAGCCAAGAACCCGATCACCGCGTCCGGGTTGGTGTCGAGCAGATCCTGATGCACCGTAATCGGGCGCGGGGTGCCGTTGTTGACGCGCAGACGTTTGGTGTCGGTGGCGTCCAGGTCCACCGCCACCCGCAGCCCGTGCTGCGCGGCGACTTCCTGAGCGCGGGCACCTTTGACGTAGATGGCGTCCACCTCACCCCGCAGCAACTCCTCGGCGCCCCAGGTGATGGACCGGGCACGCTGCTGAACCTCGGTGCGCACCTGCGGATCCCGCTCCACACCCAGTTCTACGACCTGCACGTCGGCGAAGGTGAGCCCACCCAGTCGCAGGGCACTGTTGAACCCGTGCAGTGCCATCGCTCGCGGGAAGCTGCGCGCCTGATCCTGCGCCCAGGCCGGGATGCCGATCCGCAGCCCCGCCAGTTCGGCCGGTGAACGCACCGGCGACTGCGGGCCGACCAGAATGGCCTGCGCTTCGTCGATCCAGGTCAGCCCGATCAGCCGGGTCGGTGAGCCCTGAGCGCGCGCGGCCAGCGCGGGCACGTTGCCGCCTTCACGCACCAAACCCTCGAGAGTGTGGTCGAAGTGGCGGGCGGCCAGCTCCGGGCCGGCGTCCTGCAGGACCCCGAAGTCCAGGCCGTGGGTACGGGCGATCTCGCCCAGCCAGCCCAGACTGTGAGCCAGCCCGCTGGCGGTCGGCACCGGGCAGCGGGTGTACCAGAGGGTGCCGGCGGGATCGGGCTGTGCTGTGTTGGTCATCTATGCCCTACCTTTCTTCATGGGTCGGTTGGGTCGGTAATATCCCGGCGGCCCAGGGGAACCGGGTGTGGCTTTCATCTCTGTGCCGTTGATGGCTCCAGGAGCTTGGCCGCCCGGTTCCCCGCGGCGACCCGGCTGCATATTGGGATGTGCGAATCAATCGCTGTGTAGGGCAACGTCGGCGCGGTCGTCTGCGGCACCTGGTTGAAACGAGCTGATGGAGGTGGGCATGGCCCAGATGTGGGCTGGCGTGGATATCGGCAAAACCGACCACCACTGTGTGGTCATCAACAGCGACGGCAAGCGGTTGTTGTCGCGGCGCGTGGCCAACGACGAAACCGAGCTGGTGAAGCTCCTCGACGACGTCGGTGGGCTGGCCGAGACCGTGACCTGGGCGATCGACCTCAACGACGGTGGCGCGGCCCTGCTGATCGGGCTGCTCGTGGCGGCCGACCAGCCACTGTTGTATCTGCCCGGGCGGACCTTGAACCGGGCCGCCGGCGGCTACCGCGGCGAAGGCAAGACCGACGCCCGCGACGCCGCGATCATCGCTGACCAGGCCCGGATGCGCCGTGACCTGCACCCACTGCGGCCCGGCGACGAGATCACGGTGGAACTGAAGCTGCTCACCGGCCGACGCGCTGACCTCGTCGCCGACCGCACCCGGGCGGTCAACCGGCTGCGGGGGCTGTTGACCGGGATCTTCCCGGCCCTGGAACGCGCGTTCGACAACCTCGTCCTGATCGGACCGCTGACGCTGCTCACTGGCTACCAGACCCCGGCCGCGTTGCGCCGCATCGGCACGGCAAGGCTCGAATCCTGGTTGCGGACAAGGAAAGTCCGCAACCCCGGCAAGATCGCAGCTGTTGCGGTCGAGGCCGCGCACCGCCAGCACACCCGTCTGCCTGGCGAGGAGCTTACCGCGTTGATGGTCGCCGGCCTGGCAGGGGAGGTGATGGCCCTCAACGAGCGAATCAAGGAAGTCGACAAGCTCATCGAGGGCCGATTTCACCGCCACGAACTCGCCGAGGTGATCGTCAGCCTGCCCGGTATCGGCACCCTGCTCGGCGCGGAATTCCTCGCCGCCACCGGCGCGGACATGGACTTCTTCGGCAGCCCGGACCGGTTCGCCGGTCTCGCTCCCGCGCCCTGGGACTCCGGGCGGATACGCGGGAACCTGCACCGGCCCAAGCGATATCACCGCGGACTCAACCGTGTCTTCTACATCTCGGCGATGGTCTCCATCAGCTGCTGTCCCGAATCGCGCCGGTTCTACGACAGGAAACGCGCCGAAGGCAAGAAACACACCCAAGCCGTCCTGGCCCTGGCCCGGCGGCGGGTCAACGTGTTGTGGGCATTGATCCGTGAGAAGCGCCCCTACGAGCCGCTGCCACCCCTTGCCGCGGCTGCGTGACCTGATCACCGAAACTCACCTCCCGGGCTTGACATCTTCATTGGGAAGCTCCTGAGTTCTTCGAGGGCGCGGTGCCGACGCCGAGTTCGGCGAGGAAGGCCGCGCGATAGCGCAGCGCGGCAGGGTCGTTGCCGTCGCGCGGTTGGGCCAGGTCGATCTCGGTGTCCACCGCGAACCGGCCGTGATCGAGAATGAGCACCCGGTCGGCCAGGCGCACCGCCTCGTCCACGTCATGGGTCACCATGAGTACCGCCGGGTGATGGCGGGTCACCAACTCCCCCACCAGGTCCTGCATCTGCAACCGGGTCAGCGCGTCCAGCGCGGCGAACGGCTCGTCCAGCAACAGCAGTTCGGGTTCGCGCACCAGCGCCCGCGCCAGCGCCGCACGCTGGGCTTCACCACCGGACAGGGTCGACGGCCACTGCCGGGCCTTACCGTCCAGATGCACCTCGGCCAGCGCGCGCAGGCCCGCCTCCCGGGTCTGCTTCGAACGGCGTTGCCCCACCGTCACATTGGCCAGCACCCGCTTGGACGGGATCAGCCGCGGCTCCTGATAGACGGTGGTGCGCACCGTCGGCACCAGTACCTGCCCGGCGTCGGAGGTTTCCAGGCCGGTGAGCAGGCGTAGCAGGGTGGTCTTGCCGGTGCCGCTGGGGCCGAGCAGGACCACGAACTCGCCGCGGCGAATGGTCAGATCGACCCCGTCGAGGACGATCTTGTCACCGAAGGCCTTGCGCAGTCCGGTGATCCGCACGGCGACCGGCGCGGTGGCACGCGGTGACTGTTCGACGGCGGTCATCGGATTGCCAACTGCCGCCGCCAGGGCATCGCATACCGTTCGGCCAACCGCACCACGGCGTCGAAGATCAAGCCCAGCACCGCGTACAGCACCACGCACAGCACCATGTAGTCGGTGCGGTTGTACTCCTGCGCCAACGTGACCAGATAACCCACACCCTCGGTGGTACCGACCTGCTCAGCGGCGATGAGGCCGGTGATGCTGATGGACAAGCACACCCGCAGCGCCATGAGGATCCCCGGCAGCGCCGAGGGCAGGATCACCTCCAGCACCAGCCGCGCCCCGCTCAAACCGAATCCGCGCGCAGCCTCGACCACTTTGCGGTCCACATTGCGCACTCCCAGATAGGTGTACGCGTACATGGGCGCGATTGTGGCCACAGCGATGAGTGCCACTTTGTACAGCTCGTCGATGCCGAACCAGGCGATGAACAAGGGCACCAGCGCCAGGAACGGCACCGCGCGCACGATCTGCATGGTCGAGTCCACCAATTCCTCACCGAGGCTGGACAATCCGGCGAGCAGGCCGAGCAGCAGCCCGACACCGACGCCCAGCCCGACACCGAACGCGGCCCGGGTGAACGAGGCCACCGCGAAGTCGAGCAGCTGGCCATTGCCCAGCAGTTCGGTGAACGCCGACCAGACCTTGGGCGGTCCGGCCAGCACCTGCGGCGAGAGCACACCGGTGGCCGAGCCGATCCACCAGGCGGCGACGATCAACGCGGGCAGCAGCACACGCAGCGGTACCGACAGCCAAGCCGGATGTGCTTTCTCGACCCGAGTCCGCGGCGGAGCCAACGCACCGAGGTCTTCCTCGGCGACGGGGACTGTGAGCACAGCCATGTCAGTGACCCGTCTCGAGTGCGGCCAGTTGCTCAGGAGTGAGCTTGGCCTTCAGGTCGTAGAAGATGTCGGAGGCACTGATCTTGCGGGTAATCACGCCGTTGTCGGCGAACAGATTTACTACATCGGCCAGATCGGTGGCATCGGAGTCGGCCGGCAGCCGCGGCACGGTCGCCTCCGCCCCGACCCGCAGAGCGTCGGCCAGGCGCGCACCACTGATCGCGCGCGGACCGGTCTGCTCGAAGACGTTCTCGAACCCGGCGGGATTGTCGTGCTGCTGAGCGGTCAGGCTCTGCAGCACTTCGAGGTACTTGGCCGCGACTTCGGGCCGCTTGTCGAGGATCTCGGTGCGGAACACCACCACCGAGTTGTCCTTGGAGCCGATGCTTTGTTCGGTGGCGATCTCCACGCCGCCGTTGGCCTTGGCCTCCTGATACGGCACCAGGAACGACGCCCACGCATCGACCTTGCCGGTCGCGAACGCCGAGGCGGCGTCCTTCTGCTGCAACGGAACTCGCGTCACCTTGTCAGCCGGGATACCGGCCTGCGCCAGTGCCTTGAGCAGGATGTATTCGCCCTTGGCAGCCGGGTTCACCGCGACCCGCTTGCCGACCAGATCCGCGACGGAGTGGATGCCGGAATCCTTGCCGGCGATGATGCCGCTCTGATCCTTGCCCGCCGGGTCCTGCACCGCGACGATACGCACGGCCACGTCCTTGGACAGCGCACCGACCACCGGGCTGAACGCGGCACCGGAGACATCGAGTTCCTTGGTGTTGAACAGTTTCAGCATGGAGCTGAATCCCGGTGTGGTCGTGACCCATTCGACCTTCGCGCCCAGCGGTGCGAGCGCCTTGTCGAAGGTACCGTCGCGCTTGGCCACCGCCAGCGGACCGGAATTGCCGGGGTCGGCCACCTTCAGTACCAGCTCCGCCCGCGAGCCCGCCTCGGTGGCGGTTCCCGAGCTACACGCCGCCACCAGAGCAACGACGGGGGCGAGCGCGAGCGCGAGACGCCAACGGCTTGGCCTGCGCGTGCAGAACATCGTGGAATACCTCTTCCGAGTCAGGGATCGAAGCCGATCAATGAGCAGCGACAGTAGGGGCGCAGCCGCGGCGTTGCGAGGTAATGCTTTCCGAGGATCGGAAGGCTTGACACGTACACAATGGAGGCGTTATTGGACACCTATTTTCGGTCGACCGGGCGAAATATAAGCTGCCGCCGCGCTTTTCGCTCGCCGTGAGCAGAACCCAGATAACGCCACTGTTTCCACATATCGGAAAGGACTGTCGCCCAGCGGCACCGCCGCGCCGTGTTACCGTCCCCGGCGTGGAAGCTTCCGGAGTGCAGACCGTCGCCCGTGCCCTGTCTGTGCTGGACTGCTTCCGCGGCGGCGAGGAACGCGGCGTATCAGAGATCGCCCGCCAGCAGGGCCTGGCGGTCAGCACCACCCACCGGCTACTGAGCGCCCTCGTGCAGGCCGGATTCCTCGACAAGAACGAAACCTCTAGCCGCTACCGCATGGGCGGCGCCCTAGCCGAATACGGCCAGATCGCCTACCGCCAGCACCGCATCTACCTCGCCGAACCCAGCCTCGAACAGCTCGCCACCACCACCGGCGCCAGCGCCTCGGTCGCCATCCGCCACAGCATCCACGCCGTACTGCTGGGCACCAGCCGCTGGCGCGACAGCGACGGCCACCGCCTCATGGGCGTTCGACTTCCCCTGCACGCCAGCGCCCTGGGCAAAGCTTTGCTCGCCTGGTCCGACACCCCCGACGACTTCCTGACCACCCTGCCCTACGACGAAGGCACCGCCCGCTCGGTCTCCACCCCCGCCGAACTGCGAGAAGAACTCACCCGTACCCGATCCCGCGGCTACGCCTACAACGACGAAGAACTCGACCCCGACTTCCGCACCATCGGCCTGCCGATCCTCACCCCAGCTGGCGACGCCCGCTTTGCCCTCGGCCTGCGCGGCCCCACCACACTCATGATCCCCGAGCGACTCCCGTTCCTCGTCGAGCTGGCCAAAGTGACCGCCACCGAGATCGCCACCCGCTTCGCCGCCGACCAGACCGGCGAATGACACCCGAACACATTGCCGTGCAAGGTATCCATGAGGTTCCCTGTCAGAGGTTTAACCGGTACCGAGCCGTCGACGACCGCTCCAGCAGGTCCGGACGCGCGTCGCGTGGCGGTCGGACTGACGACAGCGAGTCCTCGACGCGAGAGGTCGACGGTCCGGTGGCAACGACCAGGTTGGCACCATTACCACATCGGCGCGTCCCCTCCTCAGAAGATCGGCCCACAGTCTCCCAGACGACGAAAATCCTTGTGATCAAGCTGATTTCATCTCACCGTTCAGGAACAGGCGCGCACGCACGCGGGTTGCCCCTGGCATGACTCTCGGAATTGCGCTCGCTGCCTCGAATTCGGGCAACTACGTCGACCAGATCGTGGCGCAGGCCCGCTCGGTCGCCGAGCTGGGTATCGGGTCGGTGTGGTTCGGACAGCGGATGGACTACGACTCCCCCGCCCTCGCCGCCATCGTCGGCCGGGAGGTGCCGGGCCTACAGGTCGGCACCTCGGCCATCCCCGTGGTCGGCCGCCATCCGCTGCTGGTTTCCTCTCAGGCGCAGACCGCCCAAGCCGCGACGCACGGGCGCTATCACCTGGGTCTGGCCGTCGGTTCGACGCTCGCCGCCAGCGCGTTCGGCACAGCCTTCGATCGGCCCATTACCCGCTTGCGCGAGTTCCTCATCGGGTTGCGGGAGTTGCTCGACACGGGCACCGCCGGCTTCCACGGCGAACTGCTGACGGTCACACCGCCGCTGCCGACCGCGGTTCCCGGGGCAGAACCGCGTGTACCGGCGTTGGTGGCCGCGATGGGGCCGCAAGCATTACGCGTCACCGGCGAACTCGCCGACGGCACCCTGCCGTATCTGGCGGGCCCGAAGACCTTGAGCGAGCACATCGTGCCGGTGATCACGCAGACGTCGGAAACCGCACCGCGCATCGTCGCCTTCGTCCCGGCAGTCGTCACCGCCGATGTCGAGGGCACCCGTGCGACGGCGGTGCAACAGCTGGCGTTCTACGAGCAGGTGCCGTCCTATCGCCGGGTCATCGAACTCGAAGGTGCCTCGCGGGCAGCGGAACTGGCACTCATCGGCGACGAGGAAACCATCGCCGCCGGAATCCAGCGCTACTACGACGCAGGCGCCACCGAGGTCGTGCTGACCACGACGGATCTGGCCGGCCCGGACGATCAGCATCGCACTTGGGCGCTGGCCGGGGCACTCGCGGCAGACCGGGCCGGCTCCTCGTCTGCTGCGGCCCTGCCCGGGTTGTAGGCATCGCGCCATCGGCGAACTCGGCCCGGGCGCACCCGCGCACGGCGTCGCCGACCAACCCGAAGAGTGGCGAGGCTGGCGAGCGCGCACAACGCGGTGGTTACCAGTCCATGCGGTTCCAGGCGCCGACGCTTGTCGATGTGGCCTGGTCGAAGGCTCGTTGGCAGATCTCGTCGATGATCGGGTTCTTGGCCAGGTTGTAGTCGGCGGGAGTGTCGGCTGTCAGACCTTGGAACGGGCCCAGTTCGATGTCGAACGGCACGGACGGCCGCGGCCGCGGCCGCGCCAAAGTTGATGATCATGGTGTAGCCGAACATGGCGGCCGCGCAGATCGCGATGAACTGGTCCCACACGGCCCATGTCTGACGCTGAGCACGGCCTGCGCGTCATCGGATGCGATCGGCATGGACGCGCGGAGATTGCCTCCGGCCAGGTGGACGTTGCCCTCGTCGGCGGCACGGAAGGCGGGCCTCGCCTGAGGTGTCGGTGACGACGGTTTCGTGCCGGCCAGCGCCTACGCGCGCTACGGCTACTGGGCGCGCCCACGACGAATCCCCGGCTGGCTTGCCGCCCGCTCGACGCGGACTGCGGCGGCATGGATGGCGAAGGGGCAGGCATGTTCGTGCTCGAGAGCGCGGAACACGCCCGGTGCCGCGGCGCCCGGATCCACGCGTGGGCGCAGGGCTAGGCACCTACTGCGGTGTACCGGGTTTGGTGCAGACGAATTGCATGACGTCGATGCGGCCACAGCGAGCGTAGTCGGCGCATCCAGTCAAATACCGGATGCAGGCGTTGTAGGTATCGGGTCCGGCGAGTTCGATGGCGCGGTCGCGGTGCTTGTGCAATGCATCGGCCCAATGGTCGAGGGCGGTGGCGTAGTGCGGTCCCACCGACTGCATGTCGGTAACGGTGAATCCGGCGTCTTCGGCGTATGCGGTGACACCTTTGGGATCGCGTCCGCTTGGGGGCAGTAGCGGGCCGCCGCCGAAGATGGTTTCGGTGAGGAACCGCATGAACGCGTCATCGATGCTGGTGTGTTGAATTCCGTGTCCACGCAGTTCGTCGCGGTTGTCGCCGACGATTGCCTGCAGCAGCAGCACTCCATCGGCGGGCATTGTGCGGTAGGCGAATTCGAAGAACTCGCCGTAGCGGTCTCGTTCGAAGTGTTCGAACGCGCCGATACACACGATCCGGTCTGCGCGGCGGTCGAATTCCTCCCAGCCTTGCAGCCGCACCCCACCATAGGGGCGCCCTCGGATCACCCGGTCGACCAGCAGATTCCGCACATACCGGTACTGGTCACGGCTGGGAGTCAGCCCGATCACATTCACCCCATAGGTGTCCATAGCGCGCAACATGGTCGAACCCCAGCCACAACCGACGTCCAACAAGGTCATCCCCGGCCGCAGATCGCACTGGGCCAGAGCGAGGTCGATCTTCGCCAACTGGGCTCGTTCCAAGGTGTCGTCTGGCTGGGGGCAGAACGCGCGACTAGGGGTAAGGGTCGGGTCGAGGAACAGTGCGAAGAACTCATCCGGCAGCTCGGCGCGGGATCGGACCTCTGCGAAGGTCGGCTCCCCCGATAGGTCGGTGATCTTTCGATGGGCCTTGCTGAGGCTCTGGGGGCTCAAACGTCTTCCTCCTGGTTTTGCTGGGCGAAGCACATCTCCTTGTGCCCATAACACAGCGGAAGCGATAGACTGACGGTCTCAATCTGAGACGCGCGTCATCCATTGAGATGGCCGCCACCATGGGTTGAGCAACAAGCACCGAGGTATGAGCAGATGCCGGATCCTCGAGCCGACGTCGCCGTGAGCCTAGAGAAGGCGCGCGAACAATTCCTCACCGTGGGTTCGCTCGATTTCCCGCCGGTGCGCGACACTGTGCTCGATTCGTGGTACCGATCGCGCGCGCTGCAGATCCATCCCGACCGTGTGGAGCTGCCTTATGTGCGGGACCCGAATCTCGACTCCCCGCTGGTGAGCGCCGCTGCGCCGGTACTGCGGCGGCTCGCGAGCGACCTGGCCGACCAGGCTGTCAGCGTCATCCTGACCTCGTCGGATGGGCTCTTGCTCGAGCGCTACGCCGCCGATGCCACAATCATGCGCACACTCGACGGTGTGCAACTCGCTCCCGGCTACAGCTATGCCGAGGACTTCGTCGGCACCAACGGAATCGGCACCACCCTGGAAACAGCCACCCCGACGTTCATTCGCGGCGGCGAACACTATCTCGGCACCCTCGGCGGGCTCGCGTGTGCAGGCTCGCCCATTCGCCACCCGCTGACGCGCTCGATGCTGGGCGTCATCGATCTCACCTGCTGGGCCAGCAGATCAGATCCGCTGCTGCTCGCCCTCGCCAACAGCGCGAGCAGCCAGATCCAGGACCGGCTCCGCGCGCTCGCCAGCGAAACCGAGACCGCGCTGCTGGAGACGTATCTGCGCCAATGCCGCCAGTATCCGCTCGGCGTGCTCGCGATCGGTGGCGACGTGGTGCTGATGAACCACTACCTGCGCCAGGCTCTCGACCCGCACGACCAAGGAGCGTTGCTGCAATATTCGACCGACCTGGTTCGTCCCGGGGCCGTCGGCGCCCTCCTGGCCCCGCTGCCGAGCGGGCAGACCGCGAAAGTGACAGCAGTCGAACGTATTTCGATACGTGGCAGCAGCTTCAACACAGTCCTGCACGTTCAGCTGCTCATCGACCGCGCCGTGGACCACCCGATCGCACACGGCACCCTCGCATTGCCCGGCATCGCCGGTAGGAGCAGCTCGTGGCGGCGTAGCTGCCAGCAGGTCGAACGCTGCTGCCGGAATCGCGAATGGGTGGTCATCGATGGCGAAAAGGGTTCCGGACGAACAAAACTCGCGAAATCTGTCGTCGCGCATGTCAGCCCCGGCAAGATGGCCCGGGTGCTGCGGACGGCCGACTTCGCCGACACCGAGGGACTGCTGTCCGCGCTGCGCACCGAAACCGGCAACAGCAATTTCAACGTTGTCATCAAAGATATGGACCGCCTGCCGACCGAGGCGATCGAGCCGATCGCGGACATACTCCAGACCTGTGCCGGTCGCGGATGGATCGCGGCAACAATGCATTCGGCCACGCCCGCTACGGCTCTCGATTCGCTGCTGCCACTGTTCAGCCAGACCGTCGGCGTGCCCGCACTCCGGCACCGCATCGAAGACCTCGAAGAGCTGGTCCCCTTCCTGCTGGGCGAGCTGACCAACGGCGCCGAAGTCCGGCTTGCCCCGGACGCCATGCGCCAGCTCAACAAGCTATCGTGGCCAGGCAACGTCGCCCAACTACGCCGGGTGCTAGCCGAAACCATTTCACAGCAACGATCCGGTCTGATCCACATCGACAGCCTGCCACCACAATGCCATTCGCTGACCCGGCGCAAACTGAGCCGGATCGAGGCACTGGAACGCGACGCGATCGTGCGCAGCCTGCAGGAGAACAGCGGCAGCAAGGCCGAAGCCGCCGCGGCACTAGGGATATCGCGGGCGACCATCTACCGCAGGATCAAGGACTTCGGCATCGAGTAGGCACAGTTGCCCGGATCGCGCCCGACAGACATCAATCAGTTGAACCAGTACCCGCACCGCGCCAACACCGCCCGCTTCATCGCCGGGCTGAACTGAGCCTCAACAGCGAGGTTGGCTGCGAACAGGTATCTGTTGGCATTCTATCGGTAGCAAGCCACACCCTGATCTGGTGACACTGTCTTCATGCGGAGTGGTCCTCGGTCACGCAGAGCACCCGACCGAACCGCATGTCATCGAGACAGCGTGCCTCGACGCCGCGGCTCGAGAGAGAAGGAGAAACGCATGGCGACGTTCGTCCTGGTGCCCGGCGGTTGGCACGGTTCCTGGTCGTTCGAGGCGGTGGTTCCGCTGTTGGAGCGTGCCGGTCATGCCGTTCACGCCCTGACCCTGACCGGTCTGCGGTCAGACGACGACGACGCGTCGGTTGCGACCGCCAACCTCGACACGCACGCCGACGACGTATTGCGGCTCCTCGATCGTGCCCACATCACCACCGCGACCCTGGTCGGTCACAGCTACGGCGGGATGGTGATCGCTGCCGCCGCCGACCGCGCCCGCGGCCGGGTCTCACGCCTGGTGCATCTCGACGCATACGTCCCGCGCGACGGCGAGTCGTGCTGGTCTTCAACGACCGAGCGCTACCGACAAGTGTTCGCCGCCGGCGCTGCGAGCACCGGCTACGCCGTCCGACCGCCGGACGGCGGCGATCCTCGCCGCCGTCCCCATCCCCTCGCCTCGTTCTTGCAAACGGTCCGGCTCACCGGCGCACTCGCCCAGGTCCCTCGCAGGGAGTTCATCTATTGCTCGGGATGGGAAGACACGACGCCGTTCGCCGAACTCCGCACCCGACTCCAAGCCGATCCCGAGTGGCAGGTCCACGACCTCCCAACCGGCCACGACGCAATGCATGAGGCCCCGGATGCCGTCGCTGCACTACTGCTCAGCGAATGAATCGCGAATGCCTCGACCCACAACCGACCGGCCTGCCACTGACGGCAGGGTGATTGTTCGAGCCGCGGCTGGCGCGATGGCGCGCCTTGGGCATGGCGCCATGGCTCTAACTTCCGGACAGGACTCCGTCGACCACGACGCGGACCAACTTTTCGGGAAGATCCGGCGTTATCGGTCTGCCCGTCAAGATCACACGCAATTGGATCGAGGCGAATAATGGCTCGAGTACATCAACGGCTGCGATTCCGGGCCGGACCTCACCGCGGGTGATCGCGCGCTCGACGACAGGCGCCATCGCCCGAAGCCGGGTGTCGAAATACAATCGCCGCGCCTCGACCACAGCGGGGTTGTCCGTCGGGACAACACTCATTTGCAAAAGAGATCGCCCGACCGGACTGCCGAGATAATCACACGCCTGTTTCATGAGATCCGTCAGATCTTCGCGGAGCGAGCCGTGGTCGGGTACGACCAGCGACGCCTCGCTACGCGCCGTCAGCGCGTCGAGGATCATGCGTTCGCGGGTCTTCCAGCGACGATAGACCGATGTCTCGTGTACGCCGGCGAGCCGAGCGACCGCCGCGACAGACACAGCGTGTACCGGGGTGCCATTCATGATTTCCGACAGCACCGCGTCACGGACGGAAGTAACGATGTCTGTCGTGCTCTTGACCTGGGATGACACGCTCAACTCTTCAGGCATTCGCGCAGTATAACGACGCGAGAGCGCATTGCCCGGCAGTGGGATTTTATTGAGATTTTACCGAATGGGACTGGAGTTGAACGGCGCGTCGAGCCGGACGGGTCGGAAGAAATCTGGATCTCGAATTCGATTGTGGGCAAGTAGATCCGGACCGATTGGAGGAAGCGCTCGCCGATCTTGTCGTGGCGCATCGAATGCTCTGCACCAGGGTCCGCCGGATGACACTCAGCACCGGATGGCACCCGACAGATGATGACCGCATCGCTGTCGGCAGGTCGTCGCGATGCTCGTTCTGCCGCGTGCAGAGCCTCGAGGATCGCGCGCAGAACGCGGGTATGCGCGAGGCGCTACGCCCCCTCCCAGGTGGATCCGCTTCGCCACCACCAGGTTTCGACCCCAAACCGCAACCCCCTACTACGTCTGACTATGGATGAGTTGAGTCACAGCAACTCGTGTTGCGCAGTTGGGCCGACCCGATTATGGTCATACGCAAGTCGACTTGCGCGATGTCAGGCGGGGCCGGATAGGGGAGATCCTCGAAGCACTTGTTGTGTTGTGCATACGGTGACTATGCGGTAAGGAAACGCCGCGCCTGGAAGAAAGTCGACTTGAACGCGACATTGCCGTCGCCGCGTTCGACAATGCTGTCGCTACGTTCATTGCAAATAATTGGCCCGCTAGAGCCGTATCTGCACAGTGAATCGGAGATCCTGATGAGCCTCGAAACGGACGTGTACGGCGACATCGCCGACTATCTGGAAAACCACTACAGCATCGAGATCGACAAGGTAGACCCTTCCGCGACATTCGAGGAACTGGGTCTGGATTCGCTCGGCCTGCTTGGCATTGCGGACATATTGGAGCGAAAGTACACGATTTCGCTGAATGACGAGCGAATCGCCAGTATCAAGACTTTCGGCGAACTCGTCGATACCGTGCGGTCACGCTCGGAGGAATCCAGCGCGAAGTCCCTATAGAGGACCGAGTGTCACATTCGACAGCATTGGAGAATTCGGTGACCGCATATATCACCAGTACTGGTCGCTTTCTTCCGGGCGAGCCGGTAACAAACGACGAAATCGAAGACTTTATTGGCAAAGCGGGAAACGCGAGCTCTGCTCTTCGGGACACGATTCTCGCCAATAGTGGTATCAAAACTCGCTATTACGCCCTGGATCGGGAACAGCGAACTGTGTTCTCGAATACGGAGTTGGCCGCTCGGGCGGTGGAGGATGCCGTCGAGCGATCGGAGATCGCTGCGGAAGATTTACAGTTACTTGCCGCCGCCACGACGCTACCGGACCTGATGGGACCGGGTCACGCGAGTATGGTCCATGGCCGCCTCGCATATCCGCCGTGCGAGATCGTCACCGCGCACGGCATCTGCAGCTCGGGAATGATGGCGCTGAAGAACGCCTACTTGCAGGTGGCAATCGGCGAGAAGGCAGCCGCTGTCGCGGTCGCCAGCGAGTTCGCTTCTCGTGGATTCAAGAGCAGCCGATACAAGTCGCTGGAGAGCCGGACCGAGGAAGGTTCGCTGCCCATGGAGACCGCGTTTCTGCGGTATATGCTCTCCGATGGCGCGGGAGCGGCGGTCGTCCAGGACAAGCCGAGATCGAACGGGGTGAGCCTACGCATCGACTGGATTTCGCTGACCTCGTACGCCAATACCGAGAAAGCGTGCATGTATTTCGGCAGCGAGTCCAACGATGCCGAGAAGACCTGGATGGATTATCCGAACGCAACGGAAGCCGCTGACGCCGGTGCTCTGGTCGCACGACAGCGACTCTCGCTGCTACCACATCTGGTAAAGGTCGGTATCGACGAGTATGAGCGTTTGCTGAACGACGGGAAATTCGACCCGACTACTTTGAAATGGATTCCGGCGCACTATTCGAGCGAGCGGATGAAGTCGATGGTGCTCGGCGAATTGTCGCGGCGCGACGTTCCACGGCCGGGGCCCGAAGTGTGGTACAGCAATCTCACCCGTGTCGGGAATATCGGCAGCGCAAGTATTTTCGTGATCCTCGACGAAATGCTGCGCGACGAGCTCATCACGCCGGGCGACACGCTGCTGTGCATGGTCCCGGAATCCGGGCGTTTCGCGATTTCGTACATGCATCTCACGGCAGTGGGCGGCACGGGCTCATGAGTGCTGCGCCTCGGGATCTGCCCGTGCGGGACGTCGGCGCCGAACCGGCTGTGATCGCGGTGTATTGGTTTTCGCAGACCGGACAACTGCGTGAGTGTCTCGAACATTTTCTCGAGCCACTGGTAGAAGCCGGTTGCGACGTCCGGTGGATCGAAGTCACCACCTCCGGTGACTTTCCGTTTCCGTGGTCACTCGGTCGTTTCTTCGGGGTATTTCCGGAGGCCGCAGACGCCGAGGCGACCGTGGACATCTCCATCGAGGACGGCGGTCGACCAGCAGGCGATGATGTAGATCTCGTGCTCGTCGCGCACCAGGTGTGGTACCTCAACCCGTCGATTCCGATGCGAACGCTGGTGCGGCGCTACCCCGATCTGGTGACCGATCTGCCGGTCGTTCAGTTCATCGCATGCCGCAATATGTGGGCGTCCGCGGCGGTGAGTATGCGCACCATGCTCACCGCCGCGGGTGCTCGCCAAATCGGTGTTATCGCGGTTACGGATACCGCCAATCAACTTGTGTCACTGTTCACCACCCTGCGGTGGTTGTTGTTGGGCCGGCGGGAGGCGTCGTTCGGTCTGCGTGCCGCCGGTGTGCCCGATGCCGAGCATCAACGGCTGCGTCGGCTCGGTCGGCAACTGGTCGAGGCAGGCGCTGCCAGCGGCGAGCGGGTCACCGCTGTGATGCCCGAGGTGTTGGTGCGGGCCGAATCAGCACGCGAAAATGCCGCGGTGATCGGTCCGGACCTGCTGGCCGGCGCGGCATTTCGATTCGCGGCAGGACGGATCCGCCGCCACACCAGGCCCGGTGGGGTCGGTGAGAAAGCAGCACTGGCCGTTTTCGTCAGCGCGCTGGGTTCGGCGATCGCAATCGGCCTGCCGGTAGCCACAGTGGCGCGCATCGCTTTTCGTCATCGAGTGGACGCCGCCATCACTAAGTATCTCGACCGCACGCTGTACGCGGTTGCCGACGACGGCGTGCCCGTGCGGCCTCGACACGAGGTGCCACTATGAGTGTCGACGACTGCGAGGTATTGATTGTCGGTGGTGGTCCGACCGGCCTGATCGCCGCACATCTATTGGGCCGCACGGGGATTCGCACCCACCTGGTGGAGAGCCGATCGAGTGCGTCCACACATCCGCGGGCCACGATGGTCAATGTTCGCACCGCGGAAATACTGCGGGACCTCGAACTGCTCGGTCCGGCACAGGAGGTCGGCACCAGTCTGGAGGCGTCCAGTCGGGTCAGTTTCCACACCACCCTGGTCGGTGCTGAACTCGGCGAGATCGACATGGTGGGAGATGCCGAGAAACTCATGCGGACGGTGTCGGCGAGTCCAGTGCTGCCGCTGATCTGTCCGCAGAACGAGTTGCAGACGCTCTTGCTGCGTGAGTTACGCAACTACCCCTGCGTCAGCGTCGAGTCGGGTGTGGAGATCACCGATCTGATCGTCGACCCCGATGGGGTCGGCGCGGTACGAGCGGACAATTCCGCGCTACGCGCTTCCTACGTGGTCCTCGCCGAGGGAATTCACGGTCGGTTGCGTGAGCGCGTCGGCATTACAGTCCAGGCCTGCGCACCGCTCGGAACGATGTTGGACATCCATTTCACCGCCGATCTCGGCTCGGCGGTCGCAGGCAAGCAGAGCGCCCTGTACTGGGTCATCAACGATGACATACAGGGGGTGCTCATCACCGTCTCGCCGCAGCGCGGTACCTGGCTGCTCGAGCTGACCGGCATCGACATCGACCCATCGGCGATGCCCGACAAAAGCGAATGTGAGCGCCTGGTCCGAATGGCGATCGGTGCGGCCCACATCGACATCACGATCGAGTCGGTCCGGACGTGGGCGATGGGTACGACGGCCGTCGACCGGTGGAGTGACGTCCACCAACGGGTATTCGTGGCAGGCGACGCGGCGCACAGCTTCCCGCCGACCGGTGGCTTCGGCATGAATACCGGCATCCAGGACGCGCACAACCTCGCGTGGAAGCTGCACGGTGTGCTGCGTGGCTGGTCGAGTCCGCGGCTGCTGAACACCTACGAACCCGAGCGCCGCCGCGTCGCGGACTTCAACGCCGCGCGCAGCGTGCACAACGCCGTTGCCATGGACGAGTTCTTCACATCGGCACGGTCGCTGATCGGATCCGGAAAGGGATCCGACCCCGAGATCAGCGAGGCCGCCGCACTGGCCGACGGCATCGAACGACAACGGCCGCATTTCGACTTCTACGGTCAGGCAAGGGGATTCGTCTACTCCACCGACGAAGACCACCCGCAACCGGTTGTCGCGGACGTGGTCGACTATCACCCCAGAGTGATAGTCGGTGCCGTCGCACCACATCTGTGGCTGGAAGAGGATGGCCGACGCACGGCCGTCGCCGATCTGACCGACGGGGCCTTCGCGCTGCTGACTTCCGTCGAAGCCGCGCCCGAATGGCGGGACTCGTTCGGCGCGTGGGCGTCGGTGCTCGGTGACATACCGCTGCGGGTATGGCCGGTGTCCCCGGTACCGCGTTCGGACGCCTTACACGATTTCCGCGACGACGCCATCGGGGTCTTCGGTTTGTCCGACGCGGCGGCAGTCGTCGTGCGTCCCGACGGCCACATCGGCGCGATATTGCCCGGTGCGGATCCGCACGGCGAATTGGCCCGATACCTCAACTCGATACTCGGCGAGAAAGCAGTGACCGCATGACCGACATTTCCCAGGACGACACCTCCGGCGTCGATCCGCAGCTCGCCGCGGATCTGCTCAGCAATGACCGGGGTCGGGTCAAGCGCGCGATCGAGAGCATCTCCGCACAGCGGCTCGCGGACCATCTCGAGACCGACACCGGCACAGCGGGTTTGGTCGCGGCATTCGATTTGATGCCGACGTTCTATCGCGGCGGTCTGCCCGAGCGTGTGGTGATTCGCTGGGCCGTGACCCGGCGCTCGCAAGGCAAACTCGAACGCGACGTCGAGCTGACCCCCGACAGCTGCACAATCGGCGAAAAGGGCGCCTTCTCCGCGCAACCGGCGGCGACACTTACCGCACCCGCGTCGGCGTTCGTCGCGCTGGCCTGCGGTGCGACGCGCGGTGTCGAACTGATGTCGCGGGGTGATCTGCGGGTGGCGGGCAACGTGCAGCTCGCGATGAAGATGGAGCGCCTGTTCGATCTCGAGCCGAATGCGACATCGTCATGAGCGCGCCGAGCCTGCCGCGCGCGGTGACCGCGCGGCGCAGGGTCGCCATCACCGGGATCGGTGTGGTGTCGCCGGTGGGAAACTATCCCGGCGTGCTGTGGGACAACCTGCTCGAAGGTCGTTCGGGCGTCAGCCCCATCACCACGTTCGACGTTGCGAACAAACGGGTCCGGATCGCCGCGACGGTCGACGATTTCACGGCGACGGACTGGATGGAACGCAGGGACGCCATCCGGTTCGATCGTTTCTGTCAGCTCGCGATGGCAGCCTCCGACCTGGCACTCAAAGACGCCGGTGAGCTCAGCGCCGATCCGTCGGACGTTGCGGTGATCATCGCCAGCGCACTCGGCGGGGCCGACACGATTCGCACCACAGTCGGCAACGACCCGGACGGTGAACGGATCCCACCGACCTTCATCCCCGTATCAATGTCCAATGTCGCCGCCTCGGTGGTGGCCCAACGCCACGAATTCGGAGGGCCGAGCTACTCGCCGAGCAGCGCGTGCGCGTCCTCGGCCGACGCCGTCGGCCAGGGCATGCGGATGATCAGAGACGGATACGCCGACGCATGCGTCGTCGGTGGATCCGAAGCCTGCGTCAATCCCGTTATGCTGGCGGGCTTCGCCAGTATGCGGGCACTGTCGCGGCGCAACGACAGTCCCGAGCAGGCCGCGCGCCCCTTCGACGCCGACCGCGACGGATTCGTGTTGGGCGAAGGCGCAGCGGTGCTGGTGCTCGAGGACATGGATCACGCTCTCGCGCGGGGGGCGACCGTATACGCCGAAATCGCGGGCTACGGTCAAACGAACGACAGCCACCATCTGACCGCACCGCGGGCCGATGGTTCCAGCGCCGCTCGGTCGATTCGCAGCGCGCTGCGCGACGCGGGCATCTCGGCAACCGATGTGGACTACGTCAACGCCCACGGCACGGGCACAGTCCTCAATGACCGCGCGGAAATGGCCGCATTGCGTGCTGTTTTCGGTGCCGATCTCGCGAAAACCGTTGTGGGTTCTACCAAGTCGATGACCGGTCACCTCCTCGGCGCGGGAGGCGCGTTGGAGGCCGCCATTGCCGCGCTGGCCGTCAAGACATCGATGATCCCGCCGTCGGTCAATCTCGACCAGGTGGCCGAGGACTGTGCAGGCGCAGCGTTCATCTCGGCGCCGACCGACTCCGATGTCGCTGCCGTGCTGACGAATTCCTTCGCATTCGGCGGACACAACTCGTCATTGGTCCTGCGTCGCAACGACTGTTACCGCACAGAGGAGTAGCTCGTGGAACTGAAGCTCGAAGGTGAAGTCACCGCCTCATTGCATCCTCCTCGCATGGTGGGCAATACCCCGCACGGAATTCGTATGTTCATCGAAGTCGGTGAGGGAAAACTGGAGGGTGAGCGCATCAACGGGCGAGTGCTGCCCGGCGGTGGTGACTGGGTGCTGATCGGCACCGATCAGTGGGCGCGCGCCGATGTACGCGTGCAATTCGAGACCGACGACGGTGCGATCATCTACGCCCAATTCGATGGGCTGATCGAGATGACCGACGCCGTGCAGACAGCGTTCGCGGACGGGGTGCCCACCGCATTCGAGGACCAATACTTCCGGGTGCTGCCGCGCCTGGAGAGCGGTGATCCCGACTACGAATGGGTCAACCAGACGCTTTTCGTCGGTGAGGGCCGATTTACCGAAGGCTTCGGTCTGCAATACCGCTTCTACCGGATCACCTGATCCGAACTGACCGGCCTCGCACAGTGTCACATCCTTCCTCTGTCTGAAAGTGAGGTGATCGGCCCGATGAATTCATCGGATGCCAACTCGTCGTCGAGTGCGATCGACGTCCGATCGGTGACTGTGCGCCGGAAGCGGAAAACGATCCTCGACGACATCTCGTTCACCGTCGGCCAGGGCTCGGTGACGGGTTTGCTCGGGCCAAGTGGATGCGGAAAGACAACACTGATGCGCACCGTCGTCGGCGTGCAGAAGTTCTCGTCAGGCACGATCACCGTGCTCGGTCAGCCGGCCGGGCATCGGCGGCTGCGCCGTGACGTCGGCTACGTGACCCAGTCGCCGTCGATCTACGACGATCTGACCGTTCGGCAGAATGTCCGCTACTTCGGGGTGATGTACGGGACGAAGGCCGAGTCGGTGGATCGGGCCATCGAGGATGTCGGGCTGCTCACCTACCGAGACACGCTGACCGCCAAGCTTTCCGGCGGACAGCGTGCACGGGTGTCGCTGGCGTGCGCGCTGATCGCCCGGCCCAAGCTGCTGGTGCTCGACGAGCCGACGGTCGGCCTCGACCCGGTGCTGCGTCGTGACCTGTGGGCCTCCTTTCACAGCCTGGCCGATGACGGCACGACGTTATTGGTGTCGAGCCACGTGATGGACGAGGCCGAACGCTGTGATCGGCTCCTGCTCATGCGGGAGGGCAGCGTGCTCGCCGATTCCGACCCCGCGGGCTTGCTGGGGCGAACCGGTGCCGACACTTTGGAGGGCGCTTTCCTTCGGCTGATCGAGTCCAGTGACGGAGCACGATCGTCCACCACCGTGAAACACCTCTCGACTCACCAGGTTTCCGAAGAGATCCGGCCGGAGGTTTCGTTGTGAATGCCCACATGCTGTTGCACACGACCGCGCGTGTGCTCACCCAGATTCGCCACGACCGCCGCACGGTGGGGCTACTGCTCGTGGTGCCGAGCGTGCTGCTGACCTTGCTGCGCTTCGTCTTCAACGGTCGCCCCGACATCTTCGACCAATTGGGATTGATGCTGCTCGGCATCTTTCCGTACGTGTCGATGTTCATGGTCACCAGCGTCGCCATGCTGCGTGAACGCACCACCGGCACGTTGGAACGACTCATGAGCACGCCACTGTCGAAGATGGATCTACTGCTCGGCTATGGACTGGCCTTCGCCATGGTCGCCGTGGTGCAGGCCGCGGTGGCCGCCACGGTCGCCTACCAGTTCCTGGGGCTCGAATCGCAGGGGTCCATCGCCGCAGTGCTGCTGATCGTCATCGCGACGGCCGTGCTCGGCTCATCGACCGGTCTGCTGACCAGTGCGTTCGCGCAATCGGAGTTCCAGGCCATGCAGTTCATGCCCGCGTTGGTGATCCCGCAGCTGCTGCTCTGCGGTCTCGTTTGGCCGCGGGAGGATATGTCCGGATTCTTGCAAGGGCTGAGCAACGTCGTGCCGCTGCGCTACGCCGCGCAGGGGCTCACCGAGATAGGCACGTATCCACACCCGACCACCACGATGTGGATCGACCTGGTGGTCGTGGCAGCGTTCGCTGCGGCTTCCTTGCTCACCGGTGCGGTAACGCTACGCCGACGCAGTTCGTAACCATCCGATCGCAGCAGGAGCTTCCACGTGACAGCACTTCGCGTTCTTCGCCGAATACTGCCGGTACCCACTCAGGCCGACGCTTTGTTCGCACGCCGTGGGTTCCCGACATCGGCACCGATCACCAGCACACTCGAACAGGTTGGCGTGCAGGTGATCCGGGGTTTCGAGATGGGCGCAGACATTGCCGACATCGATGACCTCGCAGCGGCTCTCGACCATATCGACCCGTTCTATCGCAGCCTGGCCTACGAAGGGGCGGTGACCGCGCTCGTCACCCGCGACCTCATCGACCTTCGGCGGCGTCACCTGGCCCGGCAATTCGTCGAGGGTCCGGGTGCCCCACACGCCTATATGGCTTACGTCGGCTATGGGCTACTGATGCCGCGACTGCCCCGGTTCCTTTGGCGACGGTGCACGCCGAACCTCGGCGACGATGCGGTGTTGTCGCATCTGACCTGGCTGGCGGCCGACGGATACGGTTTCGACGGCGCGTTTTTCCAGACGCAGCGATGGGTCGACAGGCAGTGGCGGCCCAAACCGTACTCGTGGGAAGGTGACAGTTCCTACTTCCTGCGCGCCGTCGATCAGGGCGTCGGGCGAGCGTTGTACTTCGTCAACGACGCGGATCTCGAGGCGATCGCCAACCGGATCGAGCGTATGGATAAAGCCCGTCGGGCCGACATGTGGAGCGGTATCGGTGCCGCCATCGCCTATCTCGGTGGAGTCGCGGAGAGCGACATACGCACAGCGCAGCGTCGTGCCGGGCCCGCGGTCGCGGATATGGCACAGGGCGCCGCGTTCGCGATAAAGGCGCGAGCTCATGCCGGGTACCTACCGGATTGCTCGGTTTCGGCAGCACGAGTGCTCTGTAATTCCGATGTCGATGCGGTCGTCGCGGTCGTCGACGAGGCCAGCACACAACCGTTCGGCACGGGCGAGCCCGGTTACGAGCAATGGCGCCGCCGGTTACGCGAGCGGCTCACGCCACCAACGTTGTTGGGCGTGGACCGACAACCGGCCGATCAACCACGAGGAGCTTAGATGTCGCGCTTTATCGATGACGTACTGGCCAGCAGTGCCTCCGAGCGGGGTTTCTCCTACGGCGATCCCGATGCGCTGCGCAGGAAGACCTGGGCAGAGCTGCTGCGGCACAGTCGATGTGCTGCGCAGTCGCTGGCCGATCAGGGTGTGACCATGGGTTCGCGAGTCGCCATTCTTGCCGGTGAACCCGAGGACGTCGTGGTAGCGGTACTGGCCTGCTGGTTGCTCGGCGCCTCGGCCACCATGCTGCATCAACCGACGCATCGAACCGATCTGACTGTCTGGGCGCGTGACACCATCAGATCCCTCGATGTCATCGACGCCAAACTGGTGTTGATCGGACCCCCCTTCGACAGCGCGGCGACCATCCTCGCCGAGCACGATGTGCTCAGTGTGTCGATCGCCCGGCTGGATTCGTCGACACCGTTGGAGCCCACCGATGTTCCGGATGACACCTTGGCGCTACTGCAGCTGACGTCGGGATCCACCGGCAGCCCGAAAGCTGTTGCCATCACGCATGCCAACCTGTACGCGAGCGGTCACGCCATCGCGCGGGCATCCGATATGGATCCGGCCAGAGATGTCGGGGTGAGCTGGTTACCGCTGTTCCACGATATGGGCATGGTGGGGTTCGTGGCGACGCCGTTGCAGTTCGGGGTCGAGGTGGTGTGTGTGAGTCCGACGCATTTCCTACGTTCACCGCTGGTATGGATGGAACTCATCACTCGACATCACGGCACGATGACCGCCGCGCCGAACTTCGCCTACGAGATCGTGGCACGACGAATGGAGTCGGCTCCGGATGGGGCATTCGACTTGTCCAGTATGCGGTTCGCGTTGAACGGTGCCGAACCTATTGATGCGACCGCCGTCGCCCAATTCATCAGGGCCGGAGCGCGTTTCGGTTTGTCCGCAGGTGCAGTGGTGCCCGCTTACGGCATGGCGGAGGCCACGCTCGCGGTGTCGTTCAGTCCGATCGGTAAGGGCGTGCAAACCGATGCGGTGCGGCCCGACGCCATCGAGACGACCGGTGCCGCGACGCCGGCCGAGGGTGCGGACGCCCGGCTGCTGGTGACGCTAGGGGCACCGGTTCCCGGTGTCGAGGCACGAGTGCTGGACGACACCGGAGTATCTGCACAGCCCCGAACGGTCGGTGAGATCCTGATCTCCGGTGCCACGGTTACCGATGGTTACTTCACCGAAAACGGTTACAGCTCAGCGCGAAACGAGGGCGGGTGGTTGGCGACCGGTGATCTCGGCTACCTGACCGAATCGGGTGAGATCGTCGTCTGTGGGCGCAAGAAGGACACCATCATCGTCGCGGGCCGCAATATTTTCCCGACCGACATCGAACGCGCCGCCGCGACGGTGGCGGGTGTCCGACGGGGCAACACCGTCGCAGTGCGACTCGAGCCGGGGGAAATCCGCGAGAGTTTCGCGGTCGCCGTCGAGTCCGCCGATTGGAACGATGACCAGCACATCGTACGTATCCAACGGGAGGTCACCCGCGCCGTCCGCGACAGCGTGGGGGCAACACCGCGCTCGGTCGCCGTTGTCGCACCGGGTTCGATACCGAAGACACCGTCGGGCAAGGTGCGCCGAACAAACTCCGCCCACCTGGTCCGATGATCGGCCGACGCGCTGGTATCGCCGTGACCGTCCTCCTGTTGTCGATCGGCGGCACCGCCTGCACCGCCGATGGTGGTTTGCCACGTTCTGCCCAGTTGCTCCGCAACGCGGCGGCGGCGGCGCGTGCAACGACAAGCGCGCACATCACCTTGCAGCTCAGCGGCGCGCCCCTGAGCGGAGTGAGTGTGCGGGCCATGTCGGCCGACGTGGTCCGTGACGGTGACGCGCGAGCGAAAGGACAGCTGGTGGTGCCGTCGGTACTCGGTGACGCCCACGTTGATTTCGTCGAGATCGACTCGACCATCTATACCCAGGACGCCGTCGGCCGATTCGCGCCGGCGCCACCACAACAGAACGGGTCGGCTAATCCGTTACCCACTGCGTTGATAGACCCGCACCGAGGAGTCGCGAACCTCCTGACATCGATGTCTTCGGCACAGACCGAGGCAAAGGAGACCATCGCCGACGTCGAAGCGTTCCGCGTCACCGGACTCGTTGCGGCCCACGACATTGCACAGGTGGTGCCGAGCGTGACCACGGACGGGAGGTTGACCGTGTGGTTCAAAGTGGGTGGCCGACACGAGCCGGTTGCGACCCGGCTGGTGATCGGTCAGGGGGATCCCGCATCGCAATCCGTGCTCGACCTGACGGTCAGCGCCGTCAACCGTCCCGTACATGTCGCCGATCCCCGCCAATAGCTTGCGGTCGGCAAGCTACGAACACCATGCCGACGAACGGGCAACAACCATTCGGCGGCCGATGAAGGGAATCCGATGTACGACATCACCGAGATCGACCCCGAGCAAGTCTCACCGGGTGAGTTCAAGAACCTCATCGCCAACACGTCCGATGAAAAATTGCGCGCCGCGCTGGCTGATCCGAACATACGAAACACCATGCTCGACACCGTTTTCGCGCGCATGCCGGACCGGTTGAGTGTTGACGAAGCACGCGGTGTCGATGCAACCGTGCTATGGCGAGTGGGACAGACTCCCGACGAGTGGCTGGTGACGATTCGCGACGGTGCGTGCACCGTGACGAAGGCGACGGCAGGTGTCAAACCGACGGTGTCCCTGACGCTGGGAGATGTCCTGTTCCTCCGATTGTTGTCCGGGCAGGCGTCGGGGACGAAATCGATGCTTTCCGGCAAGTTGCGTGTCAAGGGTGATGTCCTCTTCGCCAGGCGAGTGGAGAAGCTGTTCAGCACGGATTGACGCCGGCTAGCGACTCGATTCCGCACCGCCCGCACATCTGGACGATTCAGCTCACCTATAGGTCGACAACAGTCGATCACCTTTCTCGGTTCGGTTGCCGACGTATACCAGAGGACAACGTTTCCGAGACGGGGATCGTAGCGGGATCGGGCTCCGCAATCGACAAGACACCGGTGCTGAAGCTGGCTACGATGCAGCCCGGAGATTTCGCGAATGCCCCGCGAAACCCGGCTGTCAGTGCCTGGAAGGTGATATGTCAGGGGTCTCGGCGGGTGGAGCGGCCCGGCCGCTGGTAGGGCGGGTCGAGGAGATGCGCGAGCTGACCCGAGTCCTCACTGCCGCGCGGAAAGGACGAACATCCGCGATCGCGGTGACCGGAGAGCCGGGTATCGGCAAGACCCGCCTCCTCCAGGAGATCCGCCGAGAAGCACTCGCCCAGGGTTTCCAGGTGCTGGAGGGCCGAGGCACCGAACTGGAGCGAGAATTTCCCTACGCCGTCGTGATCGATGCATTCGACGAACTGCTCGGCTCACTGTCCCGAACGAGCCTGAAGGCGCTCGGCGAGGAATGTCTGTCGGAACTGAGTCGAATTCTCCCATCCCTGCACCGATGGAGCGGGTCACCGACAGGATCCACCCAAATAGACCGGCACCGCTGTCACCGCAGTGTGCGGATGGTGCTGCAACGGCTGGCGGCCCAGCGCCCACTGTTGTTGGTTCTCGACGACATCCACTGGGTCGACCACGCCTCGCTCGAGGTGATCGCACACCTGCTGCGAAACCCCGTGCCGCGATGTGCGTTGATGCTGGCACACCGCTCCCGGCAACTCCCCACTGCACACGCGACAGCGCTGGCTCGAGCCGTGTACGACGACACCATTTCATCACTCGAACTCGGGCCATTGTCGATTGCCGAAGCCGCCGAACTACTGTCGGACAATGTCGACACGGCCGACCTGTCCGACTTTTATCGCGAATGTGGTGGAAATCCATTCTATTTACAGGAAGTTTCGCGTGCGCGAATTCGCCTCGACGGCCTTCTCGGCGGGCATCGGACCGGCATCGGTGATTCGTACGGTATTCCCACGATCGTTCATGATGTTCTGGAACAGGAAATACATGCCCTGTCCCCGCATGCACGCAACCTGCTGCAGGCCGCTGCGGTAGCAGGCGAGCCATTCGATCTCGAGCTGGCGAGCGATATTGCCGAACTGGTCGAAACCGAAATGTTCCAGACAACGGACGAGCTGGTCGCGAGTGGGTTGATCTACGAAACGGAAACTCCCGGGCGATTGGCCTTCCGCCACCCCTTGATTCGACGTGCGGTCTACGAACGAAGCGGATATGGCTGGCGCAGAAATGCGCACAAGCGGGCAGCGAAGGCGCTCGCGAACCGCAGCACCACCCTGTCGATCCGAGCGCACCACCTCGAACACTGCGGCGAGGCAGGAGACGAAGAGGCCATCACGGTACTCGTCGACGCTGGGAAAGCTGCCTCGCAGCGAGCTCCCGTCGCTGCGGCCCGGTGGTTTCGGGCAGCCTTGCATCTGCTGCCGAACGAGGAATCCGTCGATCGCCGACTCGCCCTGTCGATGTCGCTGGCCGAGGTGTTGAATGCCTGCGGTCGGCTTCGGGAGAGCCGAGAAGTGCTGAGCCGGACTCTGGAACTGACCGCGCCCGTCGACCCCGGTGAACGCGCCCGCATGATGGCCATGCTCGCCGTGATCGAACAGGGGCTCGGCAACGCCGTCGAGGGTCGGCATCTGTTGACGACAGCGCTCACCCTCGTCCCACCCGACAGTGTGGCGGCAGCCGCGCTCGAACTGGAACTCGCCAAAACCGACCTGGTGATGCGGGACTGGGCCGAGGCTGTGGCCGTCTCGGCGAAGGTGCGCCAATCAGCGCGCAAGCGAGGCGACCGACACCTGGACTTCCTGGGTACTGCGGCAAGCGCGTTCCTGAAGACGACGCAGCTCGGCGACATCCTGCGGGAAGCGGGCTCCGACCTCGACGAAGCCGTGCGCACCCTCGACACCCTCACCGACGCCGAAATACCACTCGCGTTGATCGACGGACTGGCCGATGTGGTGATCGCCGCGATTTCCCTGGAGCGGTTCACGATGACCGTCGAGTACACGACTCGGGGAATCCGGCTCTGCCGCCGAACCGGACATGGCAGACGTCTGGTCGACTTCCTGCATTTGCAGGGATTGGCTCTGCTGATGCAGGGGCAGCTCGAGCGCGGGCTCACGGTAGCCGACGAGGCCGTTGAGGTAGCGCTGATGCTGGATAACCCGCCGATGGTGGCGATGGCCGAATCGACACGCTGCTGGATCTTGGCCCTGCAGGGCCACACGGATCAAGCGTTCACTGCCGGTGCGGGCGCGGTCCGTATCACCGAACAACTGCCCAGAGGCCGCTACTCCTACTACCCACCGCTGATATACGGCATGGTCCTGATCCAGGCCGGTCGGTATCGACGTGGCCGTCGGCTGGTCCTGGGCGCCGGGGGCCAATTCGAGATCTACCCGTCATTGATCCCGCAATTCCATCCGTATCTCGTCGAGGCCGAACTGGCACTCGGACGGATCGACGCCGCGGAGCACGCGACTCGTCAGATCGAGCGCATCGCCGATGCATCGCCGTTTCTGCCTATGCGAATCGGCCACACCCGCAGTACCCGCGCCCGCGTACTGCTCGCGCGAGGCGAGTTCCGTGCTGCCGCAGCCCATGCCGAGCAAGCGGTCGCCGAGTACCAACGCAGCGGATGCTCGCTCGAAGTCGCCCGGGCGCGTCTGTTGCTCGGTCATGCCCTCGCCGAACTGGGCGGGAAGCAGGCCGCCAGACGCGAATTCGACAGCGCGCTCATGATCTTCGAGAGCCAGAACGCCGCACGTTTGGCCGAACAGGCGCGGCTGGCGCTGCGCCGAGTGGGCGAGCGACACGTGTCCGGCCGCCGAAGCCGATCCCGTGCGACCAACGTCGGATTCGGCGATCTCACCGAGCGACAGACCGAGATCGTCAACCGCATCGTCCTGGGCAGAACCAACCGCCAGATCTCCGAAGACCTCTACGTCAGCGAGAAAACCATCGAAGCCCACCTCACCCGCCTGTTCGCCAAGCTGGGCGTCTCCTCCCGAGCCGAACTCGCCGCCCTGGTCGCAGCTCAGCAAGACCACCACCAACCCCGACCGGCCCGTGGGCGAGACAGCGTATCTCACCGGTCGAATGACTCGACGGCATCGACGCCACGCCGCGGCGACGATGCGATGTGATCACTCGTCGCCTCCGTGCCGGGAGGTGTGGAACGCGGACACTCAGCCTAAGCGCTCGGCCGAACACGAGGGTGGGCGTGAATATCGGCAGTGTGGTCTTGGATGAAGCGGCCCGCGGCGCGGAGCGCGTCGGCGGCTTCGGGCAGAAAGGACCAGAAGATGTGGAAGTTGTGGGTATCCACGGGGTAGAGCTCCAAACTGATGGCCACATCGTGGGCGCGGGCGTGATCTGTGAGCCGGTGCGCGTCGGTCAGATGGTTATCGCCGGTACTGGCCTGGATGAGCATGGGCGGTAGGCCCGTCAAGTCGGCGAGCAGTGGGGCCACGAAGGGGTTGTCGTCGGAATGCCCGGCCAGATAGTCGCCGATGATGCGCTGATGGAATCGGGCCTGCGCAGGTTCGGGTGCAGGCTCGGACTCTGAGGGCTCGGGACAATGCAGATCGATACCGGGGCAGAGCAGTACCGCCGCGGCGGGCATCGGAAGCTGCTCTTCCCTGATCCGGAGCAAGGCGCACAGGATCAGGTGCGCGCCGATCGAATCGCCGGTCAAGGTGATCCGGCCGGGATCGGTGCCGGTTTCCAGCAGCCAGCGGTAGCCGCGCAGGGCATCCTCAACCGCAGCCGGGTAGGGGTGCTCGGGTGCGAGTCGGTAGTCCAGCACAAGGGTGGTGGTGTTGGCGGCAGCTGTCAGCGCACCCGCGAGCGCGCGGTAGCCGAAGGCCGATCCGGCGATGTAGCCGCCACCGTGCAGATAGAGCACGGTCCCGGCATCGGGGCGAGCGGGTGTCAGCAGCAGACTCGATACCCCGCCGGCGGTGATCGGCCGGATCGAAATCTCCGGCGGTGCCGGGAATTGCGCGTGTAGATCCTCGTATGCCGTACGCATCGCGTGCAGTTCGGCGTCGGCCGCACCTAAGAGCTCCCAGTAGCGGGTGATGTGAGCCAGCAGTTCTCCACCGACCGCTCGCGTCGCCACCACCGCCTCGTCGACCCCCTCGAGGATGCGGCGGGCTCGGTCCAGCAGCGCCTCGCCCGCCAGCGTGAGTTCCACCTGATGGGTGGTGCGGCGCAGTAGGTCACAGCCGATGAGTCGTTCCAGCGCGCGAATCTGCCTACTCAAGGCCGGCTGCGAAACGTAGAGCCGGGCGGCGGCCCGGCCGAAGTTGAGCTCCTCGGCCACCGTGACGAACGCCCGGAGGTGGCGCAGTTCGATCGCGTCCGGCGTGGTCGGCAGCGTGGTCGGCGCAACGGACATACTCTCATCCGACTGGGAACTCATCTCAGCAGTATTGCCGATTCACCGCCGCCGCGGTCATGCCGTACTCGCAAGACTGCCATGCGCATTCGGACCTTCCCTGCCGTACTCCCGGGGTGCCAACGTTGGCCTATGCCTTCCGCACCAGCACCGTGCCGGGTCGCCGAGTTGCACCTGCGCACCACCGTCGAAGACCGGAGCGCCAAGGTCTATTGGCCCGGTCCCACCGGCCCGCCGCCGCGGCCGCTACTGCTGCAATTCGAGATCGGCGGCCCGGAACCAGCAGACGATTTCGACGCATTGTGCCGAAGACTCTGCCGCAGCCACGGTTTCGTCGTGCTGTCGGTGCGCTACGGGCCGCGTTCCGGACAGGATCCGGCGATCGTCTCCGATGCGATGCACACCCTGGAGTGGGCCGCCGACCACGCATCCGCACTCGACGCCGACCCGGCCCGGTTGCTCGTCGAAGGCCGCGGCTCGGGCGGTGCTCTCGCCGAATCGGTGCGCCGCCGCACTCAGGAGTTCGGCTGGCCACCCCTACTACCTCCACTGCCCTTTCCTTGACTTCAGGAGATTCACAACATGATTCATCGCAGCATTCTGATCTCCGGCGCGAGCATCGCCGGGCTGACGTTCGCCCACTGGCTGGGCCGGTACGGATTCCAGGTGACCGTCGTGGAACGAGCGCCCGCTCCTCGTCCCGGCGGCCAGGCCGTCGATCTGCGCGGCGTGGCCAAGGAGGTCGCCGAGCGGATGGGTGTACTGCCTGCCATCGAACGAGCGCGCGTGCACGAGCGCGGACTGGCCTATGTCGATGCCGACGGTAAATGGAAGGCGAGCATGCCTGCGGAACTGTTCGACGGTGCGGGCGCGGTCGCCGAGATCGAGATCCTGCGCGGCGATCTCACCGATATTCTGTACGCGTCCAGTCGCAACGGCGTCGAGTACCTGTTCGGTGATTCCATCACCGAACTGCGGGAAACACCCGACGGCGTCGTGGTCGACTTCCAGCGCCACGCATCACGCGCCTTCGACCTGGTCGTGGGTGCTGACGGCCTGCACTCGAACGTGCGCAAGCTGGCTTTCGGACCTGAGTCCGAATTCGTCCACCACCTGGGTGCGTACCTGGCGTACTTCACCGTGCAGGTCGAGGGGCTGCAGCTCGAAGACTGGTTTGTCATGCACAACGCCCCCGGCGGCCTACTCGCCGCGATCCGGCCCGAGGGGCCCGACAGCGCCAAGGCCATGTTCGGCTTCACCGCGACCGATCTGGTCTACGACCGCCACGACCGGGTGGGCCAGCAGCGGATTCTGCGCGAGCGGTTCGCTGCAATGGGTTGGCACACACCGCAATTGCTGAGTTCGATGGGTCAGGCGCCGGATTTCTTCTTCGACAGCATCAGTCAGACCCGCATCGATCGATGGTCACGCGGACGCGTCGCGCTGATCGGGGACGCTGGGTATTGCGGCTCACCGCTGTCCGGCAATGGCACGGCAATGGCGATGGTCGGAGCGTATGTCCTGGCCGGGGAGCTGGCTCGAAGCCGCGACGACTATTCAACCGCGTTCACCCGTTATCAGGAAGTACTGCGCCCCTACGTCACCGAATGCCAAAAGCTGCCGCCCGGCGGTGTCAACGGCTTCCTGCCCGCCAGTCGCGCTGCCATCGCCATGCGTAACCTGTCGGTCCGGGCGATGACCTCCGCACCGTTGCGCGCACTGATGGCCAAGTCGCTTCAGAAGGCCGACGCCATCAGCTTGACGGACTACCGCGAATTCGAATCGGTCGCCGCCGGACATCATTGAACAGCCGAATGCGTTCTCGGGCGCTGAGCATGCCGGGGGCGGCTCAGAATATCGAACGGTCGCGGCACAGCGAACGGTCGCGGTCGCCGCGCCCTGCTCCGCCGTCGACAACGAGCTCGGCAATCGCCGCGCGGCTCGTCGGTGGGTAGCCCCCGGCCCGAATTACCTACAGACGGCAGATTCCCCGCCGCCCGGGCGTACCTACTGTCGAAATCCATTGTCACCGCATAACACTGAGCCGACACGGAGTAGCCATGCCTTACTTCACCGCCGCCGACGGAACCGAACTCGCCTACGAGGACTACGGCACCGGCACGCCGCTGGTGTTCCTGGCGAGCTGGGCGCTCAACGCCGAAATGTGGGAATACCAGGTCCCCTATTTCCTCGAGCAGGGGTACCGGTGCGTACTGCTCGATCGGCGCGGGCACGGCCGTTCCGATCGACCGTCGAGCGGATACGATGCCGACACTCGCGCCGACGACGCAGCCACCTTGATCGATCACCTCGACCTGCGTGACATCATGCTGGTCGCGCACTCGGCAGGCGGCGGCGAAGCCGTTCGCTACCTGGCCCGGCACGGCCACGACCGGGTCGCCGGACTGGTGCTGCTCGCCACCACCCTGCCGTATCTCGAACTGACCGAAGACAATCCCGAGGGTGTGCCCGCCGCGCTGTGCGATGCCACCGTCGCCGAGCTGCGCCGCGACCGCCCCAACTGGTTCGCCCGCCGCGCCCAAACCTATTTCGCCACCCAGTTCAACGCCGTGTCTCCGGCGGTGGTCGACAACGAGGTCCGCCGCTGCCTGTCGGCGGCCCCGTTTGCCTTGACCGCGGTGTGGCAGGCCACCTTCGCCACCGACTTCCGTCCCGACCTGCGCGAGCTGAGCGTGCCCACGCTCATCGTGCACGGCGGTGTCGACCAGTCGGCGCCGGTCGATCGCACCAGTCGGCGGGTCGCGAAACTGTTGCTCCACGCCGACTTCCGCGAATACCCGACCGCCGGGCACGGCCTCTACATCACCCACGCCGAGCAGCTGAACAACGATATCCACGAATTCCTTGTCGACCATGCGACGGTCGCACCACCAAGCTGTGTGACAGACGAGGTAGCGCCGCCTGGCCCGATCATCGATAGTCACGAAAGTTCATCCGAGGCAACAAATACCGGAGCACAGCCTAGGTGTTCTGCCATGGACGTTGGTAACGGCGTGGCGAGCTGACCTGGCGAAGACCTCCGGGTGAAGTGGGAGCTGCCAAGCAAACGCATTCACCGATCCGGAGGTCTTCGTGTCCCCCCGTAATGCGCCGCTGCCGCCGTCCCCGAAGCAGCCCGCAGCCACGAACGCCCGCGCCAACATGCGCGTCCCGCTGCTCTCCGGACCCAGGACGAGATAGGCGGTCTTCATGCCCGGCGCTCTGCGAGATCCAGACTCGTGATGAAAGCACGCAGGTGCCGGTCGACCTCTTCGGGCTTCTTGATCGAACTCAGATGTCCTGCGTCGGGAATGATTACGAGCTGTGCACCCGAAATACTCGCGGCGGCATCGGTTTTGTACCGAAGCGGGATGAACCGATCACCATCTCCCGCAACCACCAACACGGGAGTGGTCCCGAGTGTGGCCAACCCTGCGCTGTGGTCGCACAGGGCGGTGTCGGCGATCAATGCCAGCAGACTCATGGTTCGCACTGACGTGACGAGCCGGCGCGCACGGTCGATGTGCGCGAGCCGCATACGCGGACCGGTACGCGCCTGGCTGCTCGAGTCGTATGTCGGGTGTCGTCGCTCGCTGGTATCGGTGAGCAGCCGGCGCAGCGGAGGTACCACCCGCCAGAGCGCTCGGACCAACACGCGGGTCACGAAACCGGGCAGCCGCAGCGCGATTTCACCCCATCGTGATGGGACGGTGTCCAACAATGCGACGCCCACGATGCGGGTGCCGAAGAGCTCCGGCCGATGGGCAGCCAAGGCACATACGGCCATACCTCCCAACGAATGCGCGATCAAGACTACCGGTCGATCGGGCACGACGGAGTCGATGATCGCGGCGATGTCGAGGCCAAGTTGGCCGACAGTAGCGCTGTCGACCGGGGATTCGTCGGAGCGGCCGTGACCGCGATGGTCGAATAGGACGATCGCGCCCAGATCCGCGAGTGTCTTGCGCTGCCGGCTCCAGTAGACAAGTGCAGTGTTGATCCCGCTGACGAAGATGATGACTCGCTTGGCGTCGCGATCGCCATCGAGCTCGACATGCAGTCCGGTGCCATCGTCGGCGAGCACCCGAGTTTCGTTCACGCCGCCACCTTTGCCTCAGTGCCGCAAGAACACTGATCATTATAATTTACCTTCGCTATGATTCATGATCAGCGCACAGTGGGTGCGTTGGATCCAGTCGAGGGGTTGACGCGTGATCGTGCACCTTACTGATGTCTTCACTCCCCGCGTCGGTGGCATCGAGGTTCAGATCGAGCGGCTGGCGCGCGCCCAAACAGCTGCGGGCGAGGAAGTCCATGTGATCACTGTGACCAGCGGGACCGACGGCGATATGGCAATGCCGTACAGGGTGCATCGCATCACCCGGGCTGGGCACCTGCGTTCGTTGCTGCTGCGCCTACGACCACAGGTGGCGCATGTGCATCTGAGCGTCTATTCACCGTTCGCGTTGCGCTCCGCGAGACAGCTAGGGCTGCTCCGGATTCCGACCGTGATGACAGTGCACAGTATGTGGGACGCGCCCGTGCGAGCGTGCTATCGCCTGATCGGAAGGGCCGGTGACTGGCGACGTCGGTTCGTGCTGACCGCGGTGAGCACAGTGGTCGCCGACCAGGTCGCCCGCGCGTTGCCCGGGATCGCGACCGTTGTTGTTCCCAATGGCATTTCACCGGCATTGCAGCAGAACACCTCTCGCCTATCGGGAGAACTACATGTCGTCTCCGTCGGCCGGTTGGTGACCCGTCGGCAACCGTTGATCCTGCTGAAAGTTCTTCGGATGGCGCAGCAACGGCTCGATGGTGAGGTCGCGGTGCAAGCCACCGTTGTCGGCGCCGGTCCACGGACGGACGCGATGCGGCGGTACCTGTATCGGCATGGCATGACCGAGTGGGTGCAGTTGGTCGGGGTACAGGATCAGCACACCATCCGTGACCTCTTGGCCACCGCGGATGTCTACCTGAACGTGACCAGTCGCGAGGCGTTCGGGCTGGCCACATTGGAAGCGCGCACCGCGGGGCTGCCGGTGGTCGCCCGATCCGGTACGGGAGTGGCCGATTTCGTCGAGCACGGGCGTGAGGGGTTATTGGGCGACACGGCAGCCGAGCTGGTGACGGCGTTGGTGCAGCTCGGGCGCGATATGCAGCTGCACCACCGGATGACCTCGCACAACCGCACGGTGGCACCGTCGGAACACAGTTGGCCGGTCGTGCTGGATCGGCTTCGCCATTGCTATGACGAGGCGGAACGTCGGGCGTGCATGTCCCGCGCTACGACGGCGGGGAAGGCCGCCTGATGATTTCGCCTGTGCATGTTGCCCGGATCTCTTGGAGCAACGTTGATCATCTGCGCAAACGGTTCGGTAACGCCACCCTTGCCAGCCTGACTCGCGATGTGACCCGGGCGGCCCGATTACTGCGGAACGACCCGGCTCCGCGGATGGTGCCTGCGCGTGCCGAACGCGTCGTCGTGACACTGTCGACCGTGCCGCGACGACGCAGGCACCTGCGCCCGGTCCTGCGCAGCCTTCTGGACCAGACCGTCCCCGCCGATCGGCTGCTGCTGGCCTGGCCGCGGCATTCGCTCCGGTTGGGGGTTGCCTACCCCGACCCGCCGTCGCTGCCCACCGGGGTGGACATTGTGCGGTGCGAGGACGAAGGTCCGGCGACGAAGTTGCTGCCCGCGCTGCGGGCGGAGCCGAACGCGGTGCTGGTGGTCGTCGACGACGACGCGATCTACCCTGAGACCTTCCTCGAGGACCTGCTCGCCGCCCATCGCCAGGATTCGACCGCAGCGCTGGGATTGCGCGGCCAGCATGTCCGATTCGGTTGTGACCCAAGGTATCTCGAGCATGTTTGCGGGACGGCGGTACTCGAGCACGTCCCGGTCGACGTGTTGATGGGCATGTGGGGATATCTGATTCCGCCCGGATCGCTGGACGAGGCTGTGCATGATTTCGAAGGTTGGCCCGGCGAGGTGCGGTGGCAGGATGATGTGTGGATCTCGGCGCATCTGGCCCGGCGGCGAATATCGCGGCTCGTGGTACCCGTGAGCGGCACGCCACTCGAATCCACTGGTGCGTTCGTGGGAGCGTTGCATCACACGGTGAATCGCTCCGGCCACAACGAGGCGGTAGCGTTCGAGACGTTCAAGACGTGGTGGTGACGATCGGCAGCACCACCGCGCTCGGTCTTTGCGGGTCGTGGAAAACCTTCTGCTCCACGACCTCGCGGTGGCGGGCAAAGCGCGGCACCGCGGCACCACAAACATGCACTCGGAGTCGATGACCTGCCGCGAATTGGTGGGCTATCGGCCACAATTCGACCTCGACCTTGCCCGTTGTCTCGTGGCCGACCCGACGCACGCCCTCACAGATGTTGTATGAGCGACCGTCGGGATGCACATCGCACAGCCGCACCACGAAGTCTGCGCCCGTTGGCGGACTGCTGTGGAAATACAGCCGCGCCGCCGCAGTGCCGATTACCTCAACCGCAGCACTCAGCGGTTCGCTGGTGTAGGTCAGCAGGTCTGCGCGGGTCTCGATCCTCCGGCAGTCCTCGGGTCGAGATTGGCCAACGATCACCGGCCCTCGCGGTGCCGGGGTTGGGTCGGCGGGGTCATAGCGGTAACGGTCACCACCAGACTCGTCAGGGCCATTTCGGGCCAATCGCCCGCCCGTGCGCAAGAACCATGGGACCGGGCGGGTTCCGGGCAGGGGCCAGTCGGCGTAGTCGCGCCATTGCCGTGCCCCAGTGACGAACAGCCGGACAGGAAGCTCCCGCAAACCCGCGTGGTCACCGCACAGATGCGCCCGGAACCATTGCCGTGCTTCGCGGTTCGCGGTGAGAAACAGCTGGGGGTGATAGTGCCCCCACGGCCCGACCGTCAGGTGTGGTGCGGCGCCCGCCGCCCGCAGCGCGAGAAAGTCGCGAATCAGGCCGGGCAGGAAGATGTCATACCATCCGCCGACCAGATGCACCGATGCCATGACGCCGGATCGGGGCGCATGGCTGTGATCCAATCTTGCTCGCAGCGGGCTGCCTGGCCCTCCGTCAGCGATGACGGCTTGGTAGAACGGTACCGCTCTGCCTCCGGTCGCCACGTCGAGTTCGGCCGCGGGCCGACCGGACGCAATGGCGCGGCGCGCCCGCCTGGGTGCCAGCAGTGCGGTGGTGAAGCTGTGGTTGGAGCACCAAATGAGCACCGACTCCAGTGCGGTCGACCCGCCGGTAAAGATCGTGTCAGCGATCGACGACGACGCCACATGCACCGACATCGCGCGTAATTCGGTCACGTCGGCCGCAATAGCCCAGTGTGCGAACCCCATCGCGCTCATGCCGTGCAACGCGAGGGGCCCGCGAAACCAGGGTTGTCCGCGCAGCCACGCCACTGTGGCAAGGCCATCCTCGCGCTCGGTGCTCAAAGGCAACACCTCGTCGCAGGATCTTCCGTCCTGCACGACGACCTGGAAGCCGTGTCGAGCGAAGTAGCAGCCGTAGAGGATGCCCATCGGGCGGCGGCCCATCGGCGACCGAACCAGGATTGTCGCCTGTGCCGGGCTGTTGGCAGGCAGGTAGAGATCGGCGAGCAAGAGCGTGCCGTCAGCCATCGGGATGGACAGATCGCGTTCGATGCGGAGATCAAACATTGCGCCGCACAAACCATTCCGTGCCGAGTACCCATCGGAACAGCGGCTGCGGCAACCGCAGCAGAGCGGCCAACGTGCGCACTCCGTCACCGCCAGCCGCCTGGCTGGCATGCGCGGCCATGCTCGCCCGCTTGCCTGCTGCGTAGCCGCGTACGTTCACCCGGTGAGTGATCGCGCTGCCGGGCGAGTAGCTGCTGGCGAGCCGGTCCGGCGTCAGCCCGGTCGGTGTCAGGCGAAACAGGGCGGCGATCTGGATCGCCCGCAGCAACATGTCGCGGTCGACGGTGGCTTCCAGCAGTACTGGGGTTCCCGCGATCCGCGCCGCGAGCGAACCCACGTGGTGCAGATGAACGTGGTCGGGATGCCCATAGCCCCCCGCCGGGTCGTAGGACGTGACCAGCTCGGCGCGCTCCTCGACCAGGAGTGCGGCGATCCGCTCCGCAGCCTGCTCGACTGGCGTGGCGGAGAACGAGTTCGGTGCGGCACCATCCGATCCGGAATCGCCGTAGCCGAGGAACTCCACCCGCGCGCAGCCGAGGGCGGCAGCCGAGTCCATCGTTTCCCGCCGCCGTCGCGCGCCGAGTTCGGTCCCAGCAGGCGAATCCGTGAGTCCCGCTTCACCGTCTGTGGCGACCACCAGGACGACCCGATGGCCCTCAGCGGCCAGGCGCGCCATCGTGCCCGCGGTCAACAGGGACTCGTCGTCTGGATGGGCGTGCAGGAACACGCAGGTCGAGCTCACGAGACCTGCCCACGGCGCTTAGCGTTCTCATCGGCGTCCCGCGCCGCGGCCTCCTCAGGGCCGGGTGCGGTGCCACCGAGATGCTCAGGCTGCCACCACTTCTCGGTACCAGAGCACGGGTACTCGCGTTGTGCGCAGTCCAGTAGTGCCTGCATAGCTACGCGCAGTTGCTCGGTGACCTCCTCGGGATCGTCCTGGGATGTCGGGCGCAATGGTTCGCCGATGAGGACGGTGATCGGCAGCAGTGGCTGGATCAGCTCACGCCGGGCCTTGGTCCACAACCGGTGCGTTCCCCACACCGCAACAGGGATCAGCGGCACACCCGCCGCGCCTGCCAGTCGGGCTGCGCCGGTCCGCAGCCGCTGGACGGTAAACGACCGGGCAATAGTGGCCTCGGCGAACACGCCGACCACCTCGCCGGACTTCAGTGCGTCCGTGGCTGCGTCATATGCCGCGCCTCCGCTCATGGGCCGGATCGGAATCTGTCGCAGGCCGCGCATCATCGGCCCGTACACCCGGTGGTCGAACAACTCCTGCAACGCCAGGAACCGCACACAGCGCCCGGCTGCGCCCAAAGCGACTGCGAACGGGTCCAGGTAGGACACATGATTGGCGACGATCACCGCGCCGCCCGTTGCGGGGATGTTCACGTCGCCACGGATTCGGATCCGCAGCCCCAGCGCGCGAGACGCCACCCTGACAGCGAGAACTACTGCGGGATAGATGACATCACCCATACCGTGACAATCTAGTGTCCTGCGCCTGAAATGCGTTGAAGATATTTAGCGAGTGATTCGAGGATTTCCTCTGCGGTTTTGCGCCAGAAGCGTTGGGAGTTGGGACGCTTGGCAGGTGGCAAATCACGACGATCCTGTGCCGCCAGGCAGTTCGGACGATGACGTGGCCCCTTCCGCCGAGAAGGAGACTGCTGTAAGGCGGAGGCGTACAGCACCTGGTCGACAGCGAGGCCGACCGATGAACGAACCTCGAACAGCGTGATCCTGCGGGCAATCATCGAGGACTCGCGGCCTCCCGATCCGGTGTTCGACGGGCTGACACCCGCCCAAGCCAGTCCGGTGCAAGCCATGCTCGCGCGAATCGAGTCTGAAATAGCCACCGAGCCAAATGAACACGAGAAAACTGGTCAGCGTCTATACGACTCGCTCGACGACGGCCACGGACCGGCCCCGGCGATATCCGAGCCATCATCGGCGCCTGGCCGAACATCACGCGGGCGCTCGACAATGTTGATGACGCGGTCACTCGTCGGATCTCATTGGGCCAGATCGACACCGTTGTGCACTTGCTGCACACCGTCATCACATTCCTTCTCGATCGCCACGACCGCGCACGCACCTGCCGAGCGCCTCGCGGAATTGGTTCGCGGACATAACATCGCTGTGGAGTGGTTCCTCCAGACCACAGTTGTCGAGGCGGCATCGGCCGAGGCCGACAGCGTCGTGCTACTGGTTAGCCCGGAGTTGGCCGACATTCTCAGCACCATCGTCCAGCGCTTGCGCAATTCGGACGGCTCGATCCCGCTGGTCGTCTCCTACGACGTCAGGGAGAGAATCTGGAACCCGCCCGCGCCGGTGCTGTTCCAGCGCGGAACCGGCAACGAACGCCGGGCTTATACCCCGACCGCGATCCGCAAGCTGCTAATCAACGCCCTCGCCGCGACCCAGCTCACCGACCCCAACGGCGACCCACTGATTTTCAGGCCCACGACTTCCGCCACATGTTCACCACCGAGGCCGTCGGATCCGGGCTGCCGCTGCACATCGCCGCGGCCCTACTCGGCCACCTCGATCTCGACACCACCCGCGGCTGGACCGCCGTCTTCGCCGAGGATGTCATCAGGCATCACCAGCAATTCATCACACACCGCCGCGCCCTCGCGACCGACGAATACCGCCACGTCACACCCGAGGAATGGACCGAGTTCGAAAAGCACTTCCTGCTGCGCCGGGTCGAACTCGGCGACTGCTTCCGCCCCTACGGGACACCCTGCATCCACGAACACGCTTGCGTGCGTTGCCCATTCCTGCGACTAGACCCCACCCAACGCCCCCGACTCGAACAAATGCAACACAATGCCCGCGCCTGCCTCGACGAGGCCCGTCATCGCCAGTGGCTCGGCGAGGTCAGCGCCCTGCAGGAAACCCTGCGCCATATCGACGCGAAACTCGCCTGACGGGCCCGCGCCGCTGTCCGAGGTGGCTACATCGGTGAATCCTGACGCAGTTGACCGGCGAATCCTGAGGGCACCCCAGCCAGTCGAGATGAGTCCTTCGATGCGAGGAAAGACCGCAGTGCTGTTCTGCGAGGTGAAATTTCGGCTCAGGACAGTTTCGCTTCGGGGGCGAAGGCGGGCAGCTTCTCGAGACTGCTGCGCACGGCCTCGGCGCCGTAGTCGAACATCTGCCGCTCGTAGTCGTCGACCGCGCTGTGCAGGTCCTGGCGGTCGTCGATGGCCTCGATCAGGCAGCGGCGCAGCAGGTCGGCATCGCGCAGCGCGGTGTTCGCGCCATTGCCGCCGGTCGGGGAGGTGGCGTGGATCGCGTCGCCGAGCAGCGTGACTGGGCCGGGCGCCCAGCGCTGGCCGGGCTCGACCACCCGGATGGACAGCAGCGTGCTGTTGTCCGGGTCGGCCTGTTCGATCAGCGCGCGCAGCCGCGGGTGCCAACCTTGCATCCTGGACAGGACGGCGTCCTGCGCGCTCAGGTCCTCGAGCGAGCCGTTGGGCGGCAGGATCATGGCCCAGCGCACGTAGTCCCCGATGTCGGGCAGTGAGACTTCGGGGGCCAGTTGTTCGGCGGCCTGCTTGGGCGGGGTGGGGAAACGCATCGCGCCCAGCAGCAGGCTGACGCCGTCACCGGTGATCTTCGATCCGTAGGCCTTGGACAGGCCGGCGAACTCGTCGGTCAGTGGGGTGCGGCCGATGACGAACCGGACGCCGGTGTCGGTCGGGGTGGTCTGTGGCGACAGCACCCCGCGGACCGCGGAGGTGATGCCGTCCGCGCCGACGAGCAGGTCGGCGGTGGCCGGGTCGCGGCGGGCGAACTGGGCTCGGACTTTGCCACCGGCCAGGACGTCGTAGCCGGTGAGCGCGGCGTCGGTGTGCACGGTGAGGCCGGTCAGCAGTAGGTGTCGTAGCACTTGGCGGTCGACGACGATGCCAGTCCGGCTCGCGCCGAGCCTGCCGATCTCGTTCAATTGCGGGTCCAGGATCAGCTGCTCGGCGGAGGCGTCCATGACGATCTCATTCAGCAGCGGGTGCCAGCGCGTCGGCAGGCAGTCGCGCAGCGCCTGAAAACCGATTGGGTTCAGCACGAGCCGATAGCCCTGGAACCGCGCGACAATCCCCGGGTCGCGTTCGAACACCTCGGCCTCGATCCCGGCACCACGAAGGCCCTGCGCGAGCGCCAGACCTCCCAGACCGGCTCCGACAACGGCAACTCGCATCGCACACCTCCGCGAACATCGATACGAACTAAGTTCGTTATTACGATCAAAGTTCTATCTAACGAACTTAGATCGTGTCAAGGTAGAGTTCCGGCATGCCCGCCGCTCCCCGCCAACGCCGCGCCGCTCGCCACGCCCAGCCCGCAGCGGGGTCCGTCGCGGCAGCACCACGCAAGCAGCCGATCACCGTCGAACGGATCACTGACGCCGCCTTGGAAGTCGTCGCCACCGAGGGGTATGACGCCCTGACCGTCCGCCGGGTCGCCGCGGTGCTCGGTACCGGTCCGTCGTCGCTGTATGCGCACATCGTCAACAAGGACGACATCGCCGATCTGCTGATCGGCAGGCTCTACGCAGAGGTTGCGCTCCCCGAACCGGACCCGACTGCCTGGCGCGAGCAGCTACTCGGGGTGTACACGCAGATCCGCGACCAGTACCTGAAATACCCCGGCGTCTCGCGTGCCGCGCTGGCCACGGTGCCGACCAATCTCGAGACACTGCGCGTCGGCGAAGGAATCCTGGCGATCCTGCTCGCGGGTGGCATCGAGCCGAGGACGGCCGGATGGGCCCGCGACGCGCTCTCCCTCTACGTCAGCGCCTATGCGCTCGAACAGTCGCTGGTTCAGCAACGGCGCCGACGCCAGGATCAGGAATGGGTGCTCAGCCACGAGGAGTTGTTGGACCGCTTCACCGCCCTGCCCGCCGAGAAATTCCCGCTGACTCGACGTCATGCCGCCGAGCTGATCTCCGGCACCGGACCCGACCGGTTCGAGTTCACCCTTGGCCTACTCATGAACAATCTGCGGCCCGCATTCGATTGCCCCACGGCGCGCGGTGGCCACAAGGATCGACTACCGGAACGACAGCTCGATCCAGCCGACCGCGATCGAGATCCTGTCCGGAGTGGACCGTGGCCACCATGAGCCACCACCACGACCGCTGCGGCCTCGCCGGCAACCCAACATCACGCGCGATGGCGCTTGCTGCGACGGTCCAGCGATGTGGACCGGCTCGCCCGCAACCTCGACGATCTGCACCACCTGGTGCGGTTGCTGACCGGCAAGGGTCTGCGGGTCGAATTCATCAAGGAGGCATTGACTTTCGCTGGGGAGGACTCGGCGATGGCGCTACATGGCGGTGAATATCGCGCGGCTCATGGAAGGGGTACCCGCGCGGGGTTCAGCGAGCCGAAAAGTGTCGGTAAGCGGAAGGGGCATCTGCCGAGTCTGCGGGTCGGCCCTCGAGCACTTGAATCTGGTCGTGCGGGTTGGGCTCGTCTATTGTTCGTTAATTGTGACGGCGGTTGCTCACGAATCTCGACGGGCGTGTTGAGGAGTCGAGATTTTACGGATTCAGGCATCACCGTTGATTAATGATGTAACTGTAAAGAGTATAAGAGTGCGTAGACAAGGAGCGTGCCGACGTCTGAGATGTCGAAAGTCGAGCCTGTGTGCGACGACCCCCCACTGATCGGCCCGAGCTGCGACTCACTGCCGATGTTCATCGAGCCTGCTCAGCTGCAATTGCTCGACAACTGGGGCTCGCCGGTCGACCTCTTCCGCATCCATCGAGCAGCCCAGAAGCACAGCGACTGAACATATGTCCAGAATCCGGAACCTGTACCCCTCCGGCGGCGCTCATCGAAATAACTCGATCTGGACACGCGATCAAGCTTCTCGAGAAAACGCTTCCGGGATTCGTGAGTAAACATCGTCAAAATTCAAGAAATAAATTCCGGCGTTAATAGGGGACTTGATGATGTAGCCCAAAGAAGGCTGTTGTGCTGAGATCTTCGGCAACGTATCTTTGTGGATGGGTCTATATTTGATCCCATTTATGCGAGGGGGAAATGTAGGCGACGCGAAATTACTGGTGTGAACATGCGTGCCGATACTGCCGGTAACACCCCGGATGCTTGGTCGGCCCCAATACCTGATGATCCGGAGCTCCGGGCCTACAGGTCATCTGCGACACCGTTGCAGTACAACCCTTTTTCACCTTCTCCGTTTGGATTGATACCAATGGCACCTGTTCTCACCTCCCTGACACCCTCTTCCGGCCCTGCGACGGTTTTCAGCTCTGTGGTGATCACCGGCTCCGGGTTCAGTAATGTCGGTCCTTTGACCGTGCGGTTCGGTAGCCAGGCAACCACATTCACCATCGACTCCGACACTCAGATCACGGCCATCTCCCCGACGGGGACAGGCACGGTGAACGTCACCGTCACCGTGGAGCTGGACGGCACCAGCAACTCACTGCCCTACACCTACGTCTGACGGCTGGTGCGGCTGGGCCGTCGGCCGGATTGTCCTTGATCTGCACCGCGGCCCGGATCGCCTGCTCAGCCACCTCCCGAACCCGCACCATCCCTACTTCCAGCCGCCGCGAATTATCTGCCGTAGTGTGCCGCCCATCGCCCGGCCATTGATAGCGAAACCGCTCAACGAGACTTTTCGATGATTTGGACCCGCAGAGCCGTAGTGTGGTCGGTGCCCCAATTGAGTTGGGTGCGTATACATTCGAACCTCGGCCCCGGTCCCTGCAACTTGGGTTCACACGATCGTCGCAACACTCTCGATTCGAGAGGTTGCGGCGATCGTGTCGTTTTCGGAGGATGTGGTTCGGTTCGGTGATCAGCTGGCGCGGCTGGTCGATGCCGGGGTTGCGGTGAGGGATGCAGCTGGGTTGCTGGGGATCGGGCGGGGCGTTGCTATGCGATCTTGCGTGCGAAGGGTCGTCCAGCGATTCACTCGCGGCGGCCCGAAACACCCCACCTATCAAGCCCTCGAAGAGTTGGGACGGGCGGTGCGCACGATCTAATCCGAATTCCACGACCTGATCGGCGACAACGAACGCCGGGCGATGTCGCCGTTGTTCTGGTCGAATATCAACCCTTATGGCCGATTCCGGCTCGACATGGACACACGCCTGGACCTGAGCCGAGAACGTGTTGCGGGCTAGAGAATTCCTGTACGTCGGAAGTGGCCGCGAAGCTGGACCAGCAGTGGACGCGATGTCACTGCAACGGGACGTCCGCAGTCAGCCGGTCCACGAGAAAGGCGAGGATCTCGTCGCGGGCCGCGGCGGTCGGCTCCCCCGCCGTATCGACCAGATGCGCGGTGACCACACTGTGCGGGCAGCCGACGATCTGCGAGAAGAACGGCGGCGGAGAGGGGTTCGCCGCGTCGGCGGGCAGCACTCTCGGCTCGAAACGCGGACCCAGCGCTGCGGCGTAGGCGGCGAAACGCTGCGCGGTGCAGAAGCGGTCGCCCTCGAAGCGATAGGCGCGCACCACGAGATCATCGCGATCGAGTCGCTTCCGCACGGCCGCGAGCTCACCGGGCGAAATCTCTAGTCCGCCAGGCTCATCCAGTGGCAGCGACGGCTGGCACAGCACCGGCGCCAGCATCGCGGGCTCGAGCATCATGGTGAGCGCGAAATTCCCGGTGAAGCACATACCCAGCGCGCCGACGCCGAGACCGCCGCATTCGCGATGGGCCAGGGCTGCCAGCGCACGCAGCCACACCGCGACCGGGCTGGACTTGCCCGCGCCGAAGGCCCGGAATTCCGCGCTGACACAGGCTCGTTTGAAGACTTCCACGCCGGCCTCTGCCTCCGGATAGGCACCGTCGCGGCCGAACAGTGACGGCAGGTAGACGGTGAGCCCGGCGTCGCGCACCCAGCGGGCGAAGCGAGCCACATCGGGACTGATGCCGGGCATTTCCGCCATGACGATGACCGCCGGTCCGTTGCCGCTGACGTACACCGTGTGGGCTACTCCGTCGAGCGTGATCGACCGGGGTGCGAAATCGGCGAGGTCGTCGTCGAGAGAATCCTGTGGGAGAGGTTGCTGCACACCCCAAACCCTGCCGCAGCAGGTCAGCACACCGCCATTGGCAAGATCGCCACTCTTCGGTCTAATCTCGCCATATGATTACCCACCTCGCGCTGGACGGTGTGCTCGAAGGTGCGCTCGGCCTCGGCATCGACATCGTCGACACGGCAGCCGGGATCGCCGGTGACACGACGAGCGGGCGGCTTCGGCAGCGCGTCGCATCACTCGATGGGCTGCCGGTCCGATCCAGCGGTGGGCGGCTGATCAGCGTCGATACCGAAACCCCGCTCGGCGCGGCGGAGTTCGAACCCGGCGATATTCTGGTGCTGCCCGGGCCGTCCGCGTCCAGCGAAGCGCGTGTCGAGGAACTGCTGACCCGACCCCAGACCATGCAGGCCGTCGAAATCATCCGGCGTGCGGCAGATTCCGGCGCTACGGTAGCTGCCTCCTGCTCGGCTGTCTTCGTGCTCGCGGCCTCGGGGCTGCTGTCGGGCCGGGCCGCCGCCACCACTACTTGGTGGCTGGCGCCGCTGTTGGCCCGCCGCTTCCCCGATGTCACCGTGCACTCCGATCGCATGGTGGTCGACAGCGGCGCAATACTCACCGCCGGTGCGGCTTTCGCCCACACAGATCTGCTGCTGGCGCTGGTCGCCCGCCTCGGCGGCGGTGCACTGGCCGAGCAGGTGGCTCACTACCTGGTGCTCGATGCCCGCATGTCGCAGTCGCGCTACATGGTGCTCGAGCATCTACGGGCCACCGACCCGGTGCTGCGCGCCGTGCAACAGCACGTGCACGCCAATCTGCACCGGCAACTATCGCTGGACGAATTGGCCAGTGTCGCAGCGGTTTCTCCGCGCACTCTGACCCGCCGCATCCGCGACCGCGTCGGCGTCTCACCCACCCAGTACGTCCATCGCCTCCGGGTCGGGCAGGCGGCCACCCTACTCACAACCACGCGCGAACCCGTCGACGTGATCGCGGGCGCGGTGGGTTACGCCGATCCGGCGGCCTTCCGGCGCATCTACCGCAGGCACACTGGCGAGACACCGACCGCCACCCGCACCCGCGCGGCCGAATCGACCTAATAGGCCTATGCGGGCCGATCACCCGCGCAAACGCTCGTGTCCGCTCGCGCGACTCGGGGTTGACCGTCGACATGGCACAACCGGTGGACACGAGAACAAGACCGGACGCACCGTGGCCACATACGATGGCGAAAGCTGAACGCCCCAGCACTTCTCGCAATATTCGAGCAGTTCATCGCCAATAATCGCGCGGGTGGCCGGCGTCAGCTGAAACGCGAAAGTTGAACTCCCGCACCGGACATCGATGCGGGAGCATCCGGTCAATATCCGATTGTGAAGCGGCGCTGGATTAACCGCGGCAGTTTGGTGACTGGGCATCGCCAAGCCCAGCGACACCTGTTCAACAAGTTCCTCGACCAACTGCACCACTGACTGCAAACCGGCCAACCCTACAACGAAAATCGAGCCTTCCCACCGCCTTCCGAGGCCGTCGAAGTTTGACTCTTAGCTACATGAGATGTCTTTCTGTTGGAGCTTCGTTGGGACGGGACGTGTGCTGACTGCCGCTGAGCAGAACTGGATCGTGATCGCTCCCGTGACCTACAGCCGCCCTGCCAGCGGGTTTCCAGCACGGGGTGAATACGCGGCAACAAGAAACTTACGGTTTCAACGTTCGTTGACATCCGCGTTCGGTGGTGGTTGCATCAGCGGTAGCAGGGGGTTTGCCATGAAATGGTCCGACATGAAGCCGGTGCGGACACAGACATGCGATGTGTGCGTTATAGGGGCCGGGATAGCAGGGCTGAATGCCCTATTCGTCGCGAGCCGTTATCTGAGCCGCGACCAGAAAGTCATCCTTGTGGACCGGCACACGCGGGCTGGCGGGATGTGGGTCGACACGTATCCGTACGTCAGGCTGCATCAGCCCCATCCGCTGTTCACCGCGGGCAACATCAAGTGGACGATCCGGAAGGATCGTTCCTACCTCGCGACGAAGAGCGAGGTCCTGGAGCATTTGGAGCACTGCCTGCAGGTCATCGAACAACGCGTCCAGGTCGAGGAGCACTTCGGCTGGGATTACCAGTCGCACGAGGAAACCGGTGGCGGCGTGCGCGTCACCTGCACCGGCCCCGGCGGCGCCACGCTCGTGATCACGGCAACCAGGCTGATCAAAGCGTTCGGCACCAACGTCGTGCCGAAGGAACCGCTACATGTGTCGAGCAACCGGGTGCGGTCGGTGTCACCCAACTACTGCGACGTGCGGGGCGGCGAGATAGCCCGCAGTGACACACCGGTGTGGATTATCGGCGGCGGTAAAACCGCGATGGACACTGCTTTAGCGCTGATCACGACCTGCCCGGGCCGGGAAGTGAACCTCGTTGCCGGGCCCGGGACCATCTTTGTCAATCGCGAGCAGATCATGCCGCCCGGCGTACGCCGCTGGTGGGCCGGTGTCATGCCGAACCGCCTGTTCACCGACATCACGCGCCATTTCGACGGAACCAACGAGTCCGAGGTCCAGGATTGGCTGCTGGCCACCGCCGGACTGTCCGTGACCCCGGAAGCGGGTAACTTCTTCGCCGGCCTGCTGTCGCAGACAGAGCAGCAGATCATTCAGCAGGGCCTGAACACGGTCGTCATGGATCACTTCCAGGATGCGGTCGCCCGCGACGGCGCCGTCGAGTTGCTGTTCCGTAGCGGCGATACCGCGGCGACCAGGGCTGGCAGCTGGATCGTGAACTGTACCGGGTACCTGCTGCAGGCAAGCACACCCTATGAGCCCTACGTGTCCCCCAGCGGCTCGGTGCTGTCGATTCAGACACGCTCGGGGACATTCGGGTTCCTCTCGTTCGGCGGTTATTTCCTCACCCACCTGATGTTCCGGGACAAGCTCCGGGAGCTGCCGTTGTACGCCCTCGACGCAGAAGAGATGCGGACGAAGACAGCGACGGCAGCCGCACTCGCATACACCGCTCTGACGCTGCACCTACACAATCTGAGCATCATTTACGACGCGCTCGGGCCGTCGGTGTTCCTGCAGTGCGGACTCGATTTCGACCGGTGGTATCCGATACACCGGCGCCTGGGCAACACCGCGCATTTCATGCGGACACATCGGCGCGACCGGGAACACAACCGCCAGACCCTCGACACCATCCGGGAACGATTCAACGTCCGCTGCGGCCCGATCGTCGGCGTCTGAGGACGTCAGTCCCGCACCGACCGCACGCGCCGGGTGGTGATCTCGGCAAGTTCAGCTGGTTTCTGGTCGGAAATCCGTGGGGACCAGCCGCCGACGAAGTCAGCGAACACGACGCCCGCACCGTCCTCACCGACGCCGCCGTGGCCCACATCGTCGTCGAGGGATTCACCGCCGAACCCGTACCCGACGACATGGGAGGTCAGGGCGGAGAAGCGGTCCAGATTGTGAGGGCGCTGCGGCGCAAGCAATCTGGTGCGATGCCCGGCCAGTACCTTCGGCTGCAGGCCTCCGCGCCCGGCCGCGATGTCCTCGACGAAGCCACGAGCCCTGCCCAAGATCACCAAACACTGGAATGAAGCGCAGAAGTGCCCGGAAGCCATTCCATCACTGGACGGAGATAGAGCACGATGACCACGACGACACCGACCACAGACCGGATCCGAGCCAGCGATCGTGTCTTGCCGCATCCGCCGTATCGGCTCCCGATCCTGGGTGATGTCTGGGATCTGCACGTCACCGATTCGAGTCAGTGGGGAATGCGCGGCGCGCAGAAGTACGGAGATATCTACGAGCGCAACATCTTCGGTGCGCGGGTGACCTATGTGAGCTCACCGGAGTTGATGGGGGAGATCAACGATGACGAGAAGTGGGCGAAGTTCCTCGGTGTCCCCATCCGTGATCTGCGTTCGGTAGCCCGTGACGGACTGTTCACTGCCCACAACAGCGAACCGAACTGGGCCAAGGCTCATGCGATCCTGGCGCCGTCGTTCACCGCGGCCGCGATGAAGAGCTACCACACCACCATGCAGGCCTGCGTCGGCGAACTGATCGAGCACTGGGCCGACCGCGATGGCGAGTGGATCGACATTCCCGGCGACACGAACAAGGTGGCCCTCGAAGTCATCGGCCGCACCGGCTTCGGCTACAACTTCGACTCGTTCGCACGTACCGACGAGCACCCGATCGTAGCGGCGATGCTGCGAATACTCACCTACGTCAACCGGTCAGCGTATTCGCACCCGCTGGTGGAACACACCGTCTTCCGCAAGGAACGCGCCCAGCATCGCGCCGATGTCGAGTTCGTCAACCGGGAAGTGGACGCGGTGATTGCACAGCGACAACGGGAAGGAGCCGGCGAGCACGGGGACCTGCTGGACCGGATGCTGACGGCGGCTGACCCGGAGACCGGGCAGCAGCTGGATGCGCAGAACATCCGGCACCAGATCCTGACCTTCTTGGCGGCGGGGCACGAGACCTCCGCCGGCGTCATGGCGTTCGCGCTGCACTACCTGTCGGTCAACCCCGAGATCGCCGAGCGGGCACGCCAGGAGATCGCCGAGGTGTGGACGGGCGACGAGCTCGAGTTCGGGCAGGTTCCCAAGCTGCGCTACGTCCGCCGCATCGTCGACGAGTCGCTGCGTCTGTGGCCGACAGCGCCGGGCTACTTCCGCAAGGCTCGCCACGACACCATGCTGGGTGGGAAATACCCCTTCGAGAAAGGGGAGTGGGTATTCATCGTGCTGCTGCAGCTGCACCGTCACCGGCTGTGGGGGGATGAGCCTGAGCGATTCGACCCCGATCGCTTTCTGCCCGAGCGTGTTCGCGCCCGGCACCCCGAGTTGTACCGGCCCTTCGGGGTGGGAATGCGTGCGTGCATCGGCCGCCAGTTCGCGTACCACGAGATCGTGCTCGTGCTGGCCACCATCCTGCACAATTACGATCTGGTTCCGGATCCGAACTATCAGCTGAAAGTCAAGGAAACGATCACCCTCAAGCCGGATCAGTTGCGCCTGAAGGTATCTCGGCGCAGCTAGAGATCCTCGTCGCTCTGTAGTCGCGCACGTAGCGACTCGGTCAGAGATTGCCGGTCCGGCGTGCCGGGGCGTCCGCGTAATCGGACCCGCTGCACACCGGCTTCTCTGAGCGCGCGGAGCAGATCCAACTGGCTGTACGTATCGATGACTCGCTGCGCATCGCCGGGGTCCGTCAGATACCAGGGGGCCTGTCTGAAGTGATCGGCCAACGCGATCAGCAGCGGCCAGTGGCCGATGCCAGCACGTGGCGAATGGCGGTAGACCGGTAGTGCCGTCGAAACTGATACCCGCCACATGAACGGACGGGGCATCAGCCGACCTATTGCCGCCCAGGTACGGCCTTGGCGTTTCGAACAGAAACCGCCTGCGGAGTCAGCGTCTGGGCAACGCCAGAGCCACCGGCTCCTGGAACTATGCCAGGAAAATCCGCGACGACCACCACCACGTCACCAGCCAGGTCAACGGTGGGCGGCCCCGCTGACCGTCTTCGCCGACCTACTCGACCGACGAGACATCAGAGACATCAGCGGATCCTTTGGAAGAATGCCCAAACCGAACAGTGATCCAACTGCAGGGCGAACCCAGCCAGTCGTAGCGATGGCGTCCTTCGGCGATCACTACAACCGTCGGCGTTGAGTCGGAGCCGGTTGGACGGTGATCAGCATTCGCTCATAAACCTTTCCAGGATCGGGCCGACGACGGCCATAGCATGCGGGTGGCTGAGCTCGAGGTGGCGTGCGTCGACGACCTTGTTGTGAAGGTTGCCTGTCACGTACGGGTGCCATGCCTGCACGAGAGCGTCGTGGTCCATGCGGTCTTTGCCCGCGGTGAAGAAGAGCAAGTCTCCTTCGAAAACTTCTGGCCGGTGATCGGCCGCGATTTTGCCCGCTGTCTCGAAACTCTCCATCACTCGGTCCGTCTGTTCGGCGGTGAACAGCCCAGTGCCGACCACCTGGTCACGGATGACTGCCCACGCTTGGTCATGGGTGTCCACCTTCACCGCGTCACCAAGGTCGAACAGCTCCCGCCAACCGCCGAGCAGGTCCGCCATTAGCTGTCCCGGAGCGGGCTCGTCCACGGTGGTGATCGTCGAGGCGGCCGACAGATCCGCTGGGTCGACGGAGGTATCCAGCATGGCCAGCGTTCCGACGAGTTCACCACCGCGTTGGAGCTTTACCGCCATCGCATGCGCGATCTGCCCGCCCAACGACCAGCCGAGCAGGTGGTACGGTCCGCTCGGCTGTACTCGGCGAATCTCGGCTACATACCGCTCGGCCAATTCATTCACAGAGTCCGCGCGTGGTTCGCCCGCCACGACGTGCGGATCCTGCAAGCCGTATACCGGTCGATCCTTGTCCAAATGTTCGACCGCGCCGCCGTAGAACCACGCCAATCCCCCGGCGGGGTGCACACCGAATACGGCAGGCTTCGAGCCGCTGGCACGCAGCGGAAGCAGTACCTCCAGACCGGAGCCGCCCTCGGCCTCATCGACCTTGCGCGCCAGGGCCTTCGGTGTCGCATCATCGAACATCCATGGCAACGCGATCGTCACACCGCGAGCACGCAGTTCGGTGACCACCATCGTGGCCAGCAGCGAATTGCCGCCCAGGTCGAAGAAGCCATCCGATATCCCGACCCGCTGGACGCTCAAGACCTGCGCGTAAACGTCGCTGATCACTTTCTCGGTGTGGGTCCGCGGGGCGACGAACTCGTCCACCGATACATCGAAATCGGGAGCAGGCAATGCGTTTCGATCGAGTTTGCCGTTGACGGTCAACGGCAGATCGGGCAACACCATCACTGTCGAGGGCACCATGTAGCTCGTCAGTATCTGGGCAGCGACCTCCCGGACCTGGCCCGGATCGATCGGTTGGCCGTAGATGCCCACGACGTAACCGATCAACTGATCGACACCCGAGGCGTGGCGGTGCACCGCCCCGGCAGCCCGCGTCACGTGCGGGTGCTGCAGCAGCGCCGACTCCACCTCGCCCAACTCGATGCGGTAACCACGCAACTGCACCTGTGCGTCGGCCCGGCCAACGTAGTTCAACTCGAGCCCGGTGGCGGTCTTCTTCCACCGGCCGACATCGCCGGTCCGATACAACCGGCCACCCTGTGGATCGAAAGGATTGGCCACGAATCGTCCCGCCGTCAAAGCCGGGGCCCCCAGGTAGCCTCGCGATAATTGCTCACCGGCCACATAGATCTCCCCGGCGACGCCGATCGGCACCGGGCGCAGCCTGTCGTCGAGCACGTATACGCGCAACCCCGGCAGCGGCGATCCGATCCCGGCCACGTCTTTCCCACCGATCTCGGTGAACGTGACATGTACCGTCGTCTCGGTAATCCCGTACATGTTGATCAGTCGCGGCGATCCCGGCTCGTGCGCTGCAAACCATCCGGTCAAGCGGGACGCATCCAGTGCCTCGCCGCCGAATACGACGTAGCGCAAAGCGAGTTTGCCAGCGCTACAAGCGGATTCGCGATACTCGCGCTCTGCCGCAGCGAACCCGTAGAACGCCGACGGGGTCTGACTCAACACTGTCACGCCCTCTCGGGCCACAAGATCCACGAACGCCTCCGGCGATCTGGATGTGGGGTAGTCGACAACGACCAGCCTGCCACCGGACAGCAGCGCTCCCCACATTTCCCACACCGCGAAATCGAAGGCGTACGAATGGAACATCGTCCACACGTCATCCGGGCCGAAATCGAAGCGTTCGGCCGTGTTGGCGAACAACGTGACCACTTCGCGATGGCTGACCGTCACTCCCTTGGGGCGGCCGGTCGATCCTGAGGTGTAGATCACATAGGCCACGTTGTCCAGTCGCAGGTTCGGCGGCACCGGATCGCAGCCGTCCGCTGTCGCGTCCGCACTATCCTCGATGAGCACCACCGGCGCGGCGTACTGCGGCACCGCCGATGCCATCTCGACCGATGTCAACACCGCGGCCGGACGTGCGTCGTCGAGCATGAACCGCAATCGGTCCGGCGGATACGCAACATCCAGTGGCAGATACCCAGCGCCCGCTCGCACCACCGCGATCAGGCCCACGACCAACTCGATCGAGCGCGGCAACGCCACGGCCACCAGTGATTCCGGCCCGACTCCCTGCTCGATCAGCCGAGCCGCGACGTGGGTGGCCTGCCGATCCAGCTCCGCATAGGTCAACTGTGACGCACCGTCGGATACCGCGACCGCATCCGGCTGGGCCAGGACTCGGGCAGCGAACAGATCCACGAGCGTCGCGTCGGCGACCACGACGCCGTCTTCCCCTGCCGAGTCGAGCAATTCGCGGCGCTGCTTCGCATCGACGATCTCGATATCGCCGACCGCACCCGCCGGATTCGCGGTCACCTCCTCCAGAATTTGTATGTATGCGTGTGCGACCCGAGTCATCGTCTCTTCGACGAACAGATCGGTAGCGAAGGTGAGCCGACCTACCACGCCATCCGGACGGCCTCGATCATCGAGCTGCTCGACCAGCTTCATGCTCAGATCCGCCTGTGCCTGCTCGAAGCCGTTTTCCAGCGGCTCGATGCGCAGGCCCGGCAGCTCCAACGCGGCCTTGCTCAGGTTCTGGACGTCGAGGGTCACCTGATACAGCGGAAGATGCGCAGTCGACCGGGGCGGATTCATCGCTTCCACGACTTGTTCGAAGGGAACTTCCGCATGCGCGAACGCGGCCAGGTCCGTGTCACGGGTCGCGGCGAGCAATTCGGCGAACGGCTGGCTGGTCCGCACCCGTGACCGCAATACCAGCGTGTTGACGAACATACCGATCAGATCATCGAGCTCACGCTCGCCACGGCCGGCCACCGGGGTGCCGATCGCGACGTCGTCGACGCCGGCCAGCTTGGACAGCAGGACGGTCAGCGCGGCGTGCAGGACCATGAAGACTGTGGCGTTCGCGGCGCGCGCGACAGCAATGATCCGTTCGTGCAGTTGCGTGGGAAGCTCGAAATCGACGGCGCGGCCGCGCATGGACGCTACCGGTGGCCGGGGCAGGTCGGTCGGCAGTTCCAGCACCTCGGGCAACCCGTTGAGGGTGTCTTTCCAGAATCGCAACTGCCGGGACATGACCGAGTCCGGGTCGTCCGCCGAGCCGAGCACCTCCCGCTGCCACAGCGCGTAATCGGCGTACTGGACCGGAAGGGCCGGCCACATCGGTTCTGTCCCTTGCCTACTCGCCTCGTACGCCAGTGCTACATCCCGCGCGAGCGGCATCATCGACTGGCCGTCGGCGCAGATGTGGTGCACGCAGATGACCAGAACATGGTCCCGGTCATCGACCGAGAACAATTCGATACGCAACGGGGGTGCCTGGCGCACATCGAAGCCCGTCGAGACTACGGCGATCGCTCGTTCCAGCAAATGCTTTTCGTCCACCCGGACGGGAGTCGGTACGGATGCGATCTCATCCGCGGCGACCGCAACCTGATACGGCTGTCCGTTGGTCATCGGGAACTTGGTCCGCAGCGACTCGTGGCGGTCGATGACCAGTTCGCACGCGCGCCGCAGCGCATCGGTGTCGAGTTCGCCCCGCAGCCGGATCACCAGCGGGATGTTGTACGCGCCGACCGTGGTGTCGAACTGATTGAGGAACCACATCCGCTGCTGCGCCGGTGACAGCGGTACGAGCGGGGGCCGCAGTCGCGGCGTCAGTGGCATTCGGGTGTTGTGGTCGAAAGTCTGCAGGCGGGAGGCGAGTTCGGCGACCACAGGTGCCTCGAACAGGTCTCGGACCCCGATACGCACTCCGAGTGCCGTGCTCAACTGGGCAGTCACCCGTGTCGCCGACAGCGAATCGCCACCGAGGTCGAAGAAACTGTCCGTCGCCCCTACGCTGTCGACGCCCAATACGCTTGCGAACACGTGGGCGATGCGCCGCTCTGCGTCAGTGCGTGGCGCGACCCATTTCCGACCGGCCGCGAATTCCGGGCTGGGAAGCGCCGAGCGGTCGAGCTTGCCGGACGTTGTGAGTGGAATCTCGGCGAGCACCATGAACACGTCGGGCACCATGTGCGCGGGCAGTCGCAACCGCGCGGTGGCCCGAACCTCGTCCGGATCCACATCCTCGCCGACGACAAGGTAACCGGCGAGACGATCTATGCCGCGCTGGTCCTTCCGCAACAGCACGACCGCGTGTTCGACCCCGGGATGTTCGGCCAGAACAGCTTCGATCTCACCGAGTTCGATGCGCTGACCGCGGATCTTCACTTGGAAATCGCGCCGTCCGAGGTATTCCAGCGTGTGCTCCGGTGTCCAGCGGACCAGGTCGCCGGTGCGGTACATGCGCGAACCGGCCGCACCGAATGGATTCGCCACGAATGCACCGGCTGTAGCAGGGGCCCGGTTCACATATCCGCGCGCCAGCTGCACACCCGCGAGGTACAACTCTCCTACGACCCCGACCGGCACCGGCCGCAACCACGCATCCAACACGACAGCCTCGACACCACGGATCGGTCCGCCGATGGTCACCGCACCACCCGGGAGCAGCGCAGCACTGATACCCGCCAGAATCGTGGCTTCGGTCGGACCGTACCCGTTCAACAGGGTCCGGCCCGGCGCCCACGTCGCGACTGTTTCCGGTGTCACCGCCTCTCCACCGGCCATCAGTACCCGCAGCGAATCCATACCGGTCGGCGACATCGTCGCCAGCACGCTCGGTGTAATGAAAGTATGCGAAATCCGCTGTGCGCGAATCAGTTCGGCCAGCTCGTCGCCCCCGAATACCGTTGGCGGCGGCACCACGAGCATGGCACCGGCGGTGTGGGCGAGCAGCATATCGAGGACCATCGCATCGAAGCCCGGAGCAGCGGTCTGCAGCACTCGCGAACCAGTGTCCACACCGAACCGGTCCCGCTGCACGGCTGCGAAATTCGCCAGCCCCTCGTGGGTGACGGCGACGCCCTTCGGCGTTCCGGTCGAGCCGGAGGTGTAGATCACGTACGCCACATCTCGGACGTGCGGCGTACGCATGCGCTCACCGTCGGTCACGGCGGCCGCCGATCTCAGGGCGATCGACTTCGCGGTGTCCGCGTCATCGAGGACGAGCGGGCGCACCGTGTCCGGCAGCAGCTCCCGCAACGCCTCGACTGTGACCGCCACCTGCACCTCGGCATCCGCCACCATGTGCGCGACGCGCTCGACTGGATTCCGGGAATCGACGGGCACGAACGCCGCGCCCGCTTTCGTCACGGCCCACAGGCCGACCACGAATTCCACCGACCGCGGCATCATCAGCGCGACCTGAGCTCCCGGGCCAACGCCCCACGCGATCAACTGCCGCGCCACTTGGTTGGACCAGGCATCCAATTCCGCGTAGGACACGGTACGCCCGCCGAAAACAACGGCCGCCGCATCGGGACCGACCGCCACGCCCGCGGACAGCAGCTCCGCCATTACGCACGGTGCCACTGCGCTGCCACCGGAACCAGGCGCAAGCTCCCGCCGCTCGTCCGCGGACAACAGATCGATCGCACCGAGTCGCTTGGTCGGATCGGTCGTCACCGCACGCAGTACAGTTTCGAGACGGGCTGCGAGACCAGCCGCTGTCACCTCGTCGACGCGGGCCCGCTGGTAGCGGACTCGGACGTGCAACTCGTCGGTGTGGTGTGCTTGCACGGTGATCGGGTAGTGCGCGGCATCGCGGCCATCCGCCGCGACCACCCGCATACCGTCGATGTCGGCATCGCCCAGGCCACTGCTGTCGACCGGATACGACTCGAACACGACCAGAGTGTCGAACAGTTGGCTGCTGCCTGCGGCCACCATGATCTGTGAAAGTTCGAGGTAGTGGTGGTCGAGCAGGCGGGTGTTATTCGCTTGCAGTAGGCGCAGCGCGTCCTCGATCGGGAGATCCCGCCGCACATCGGCGGCGACCGGAATCGTATTGATGAACAGACCGATCGTCGACTCGACGCCCGGCAGTTCGGCCGGGCGGCCGGATACCGTGCCGCCGAAGGCCACCCGTTCGACACCGAGCAGATTGCCCAGCACCACGGCCCAGGCGAACTGCACGATCGTCGCCATCGTCACCGCTCGTTCTCGCGCGAATTTCACCAACTCTGCCGTCGCGGCACGATCGAGAACGATCGGCAGATCGATCGGGGTGTCCGCGGTCGTCGCCGTGTGTGGATCCGCAATCAATGTGGGCTCGCTGAAGTCCCGCAGCGCGTCCCGCCACACCTCGATGCTGCTGGCGCGATCGCGCAGGCTCAGCCATTCCAAGTAATCGCGGTACGAGGTCGCCGGGGGAAGCAGCTCCGACTGTGCGGCCACGGCATACAAACTGATCAATTCACGCCACAGCAGCGGCAAGGACCAGCCGTCGAGCAGAAGATGGTGCGCGGTCAACACCAGCCGGAACTCGTGCGGCCCGACGGCAACAAGCAGGAACCGCAGCAGCGGCGGGTCGGCGGGATCGAACACGACCGCCCGCTCGGCTTCGATCAGCTCATCCAACTCCCTTTTGTTGCCACAGTGATCGACGTTGAGCCAGCGCACCGTGGCGGTAGCCGGAATAACCTGCACGGGTACACCATCGGCGGTTCGTGTGAATGCGGCCCGCAGGTTGGGATGCCGCCCAAGCAAGGCTTTCGCGGCACGCTCGAGCCGATTCTCGTCGACCGCACCGGTAAGAGTGAGTACCGATTGCGCCGTGTAGACATCGAGTTGGCCCGCCGCGAATTCGGCGTGGAACAGCAAACCTTCCTGCAGCGGCGCCAGCGACCATACCTCGCTCAGCCGACCGTACCGGTCGGCGAACATATCCAGATCGCGCTGCGTGAGGTCGACCAGCGCAACATCTGCGCGCGACAGTCCCCATTCGTCGTCTGCACGAGCGATGCTGGCGATCTCGGTCACGGCGGCGACCCATCCGTCGACGAGTTCGGCCACGTCGTCGTGTTCGAGTAGCCGCGAGGCGTAGCCGACATGTGCCGACAGCTCAGGTCCCGCCGCGGTGTCCACGATGTTCACATCGATCGTGATCACCGCTGCGGCAGGCATATCCGGATCGAAGGCGGCCCGCCGATCGAACTGCTCGTCGGTCGGAACCCACGCGAGGTCCGACATCGATGTGAGGTCGACGCCGGCCCGGCCCAGATTGTTGAAACTGATCTGCGGCTGGGACGCCGACGCGAGCCGGTCGGCCGTGTCGGTGTTCATATAGCGCAGCAGGCCGTAACCGATGCCCTTGTCGGGGATTTCGCGCAGCTGGTCTTTGACGGACTTCACTGCCACGCGCAGGTCCGCACAGTCGATTCCACTGAGGTCGAGCGCGACTGGGTACGCATTGGTGAACCAGCCCACGGTGCGTGAGATATCCGCGCCCGCGGCGATCTGCTCTTCGCGGCCGTGTCCTTCCAAGAGGACTTTCATACCCGGGTGCGTGATGCCGCGGTGGCGGCGCCAACCGGCCAGCGCCACGGCCAGAGCGGCCAGCAGCGCATCATCGACGCCGCCGTGCACGGCTCGCGGCACCGTGTCCAGCAACGCCGAGGTCACTGCGGTCGGGATGGACACCGTCAGATGCCGCACCGTCGCCTGGGTGTCCACGGCGGGATCCCATTCCGCACTCCCGATTAGCGGATCGGCCGCCGCACTCATCCGCTGCCACAGCTCGAACTCGCCGCCGCGGGCAGCCGCGGCGGCGCTCAACGCGTGTGCCCACCGCCGCATAGATGTGCCCTGTGTCGGCAACTCGACCGCGCGTCCCTGGCTGATCTGCTGCCAGGCGGTGACAAAGTCGGGCAACAGAATCCGCCACGACACCCCGTCGACAGCCAGGTGATGAATCACGATAAGGGCGCGGGCATCGGCTTCGACGCCCGATGCGGGAAGCAGGCATACGACCTGCAGCATCCGGCCCTCGGCGGGATCGAGTCGGTCGGACGCCTCGGCAAGCGCCGCTTCCACCACAGCGGTGAAACCGTCGCTGCCCGGCACCTCATGCACCCCGAAGGTTCGGACGAACACCGAGCCAGCGGCATCGGCGGCGCCCACGGGAAGCACCTCCATGCATCGTTCGCGCAGCCGCGAGCGCAGCATGTCGTGCTGGTCGAGCACAGCCTGCACGGTCGCGGTCACATCACCGACTCGTGCGTCCCTCGGCAAGCGCACCAGCATCGACTGCGCGAACCGATCGGCTGGCCCGAGCCGCTCGACAAACCACGACACGATCGGCGTGAAGGGGATCTCGCCCACGCCACCGCCAGGCAGTTCCGCCAGCGTCACCCGTTCCGCAGCCGCGGCGACCTGTGCGAGCCCCCGAACGGACTTGCGCTCGAAAATATCGCGAGCCGTCACGATGACACCCGCTGTCTTCAGCCGCGATGCCAACTGGATCGACATGATGGAATCACCGCCGAGCGCGAAGAACGAGGTCGTCGCGCCCACCGACGCGATGCCGAGCACGTCCGCGAAGGCGGCGGCAATAGTGCGTTCCAGTTCGGTCGCCGCGGCGACGGCATCATCGTCATCGATCTCGAAAACGGGGTCCGGCAGCGCTTTTCGGTCCACCTTGCCAGTCGAGGCGAGCGGCATGTGGTCGAGCACGGTAATCGTCGACGGCACCATGTACGCAGGCAATACCGCGGCGAGGTGTTCGAGCACGGCGCTCGGCTCGACGACGGACGCGGGTTCGGCCACGACGTATGCGACGAGCATCGGTTGCCCACCGGATCCCTTATGGCTCACCGTGACAGCAGCAGCCACCTTCGGATGCGAAAGCAGTGCGGCGTCGATCTCGCCGAGTTCGATGCGCTGGCCACGGATCTTGACCTGGAAGTCGATGCGGCCGATGTATTCCAGCGCACCCTTCGCCGTCCAGCGCACGATGTCGCCGGTGCGATACATCCGTGATCCCAGCTCGCCGTAGGGATTGGCCACGAACGCACCCGCTGTCGCGGCAGGGCGACTCAGATAGCCCTGCGCCAATGCGGCACCGGAAAGGTACAGCTCCCCGGTCACCCCAACCGGCACCGGACGCAGCAGCGAGTCCAACACCACAGCCTCGACACCACGGATCGGACCACCAATGGTGATCACCTCGGACTGCTGCACCGGATCGCTGATCGTGGTCACGATCGTCGTCTCCGTCGGGCCGTAGATATTGTGCAATTGCCGCCCCGGCCCCCAAGCCGCGATCAGGTCCGCCGACACCATCTCACCGCCGACCGCCAGCACCCGCACCGACGCGAAGTCCGCAGGTGCCATCGTCGCCAGCACGCTGGGTGTCAGGAACGCATGCGTCACCCGATGCGCACGAACAAGTGCGGCCAGATCCGGGCCGCCGTACACCTCCGGCGGCGACACGACCAGGCAAGCGCCGGCCGCACACGCCATCAACGCTTCGAGCAGCACCGCGTCGAAGGCGGGCGCCGCCACTTGCAGCACACGCGAGGTGGCGTCCACGCGATAACGCGCACGCTGCTCGGCCGCGAATCCGGCCAATCCCGCATGCGTCACCACGACACCCTTCGGTATCCCGGTCGAACCGGACGTGTAGATCACATACGCCGCATCCTGAATCTGCAGTGCCCGCGCGCGATCCGCATCCGTGACGGCCTGGCTCGGTTGCGCGGCGATCTCGGCGGCCGAATCCAGGTCGTCGAGCACCACCCATCCGACATCTCCCGGAAGCGAGGGGTGCGCGGCCGCGACTGTGATCCCCACGGTGACACCGGAATCGTTCACCATGTGCGCAATCCGCTCCACGGGATATCGCAGATCCACAGGGACGAACGTGGCACCGGTCTTCGCTATCGCCCACATGGCGACGTGGTAGTCGACCGACCTCGGCACGGCAAGCGCCGTGAATACCCCTGGTCCGACCCCTCGGGCGAGTAGGTGCGCGGCGAGCTGGTTGGACCTGCGATCGAGCTCGAGGTAGGTGAGGGTCTCAGTATCCCCGAGCAGGGCCATCGCCGCCGGATCTGTTGCCACGGCCTCGGCCAACAGTTCAGGCAGCAGACACGGCGACGTGGTCACACCACCACGTGCCGGGACCAGCCGTTGGGCCTCCGCTGCACCGAGCAGATCGATATCGCCCACCGCGCGCCCCGGATCGACGGCGACCGCTTCGAGGACCCGGACGAACCTCTCGGCGAACGACTCCGCAGTCGATGCGACGAAAAGGTCCCTCGCATAGGTGATCTCGCCATCGATGCCAGCCGGCCGCTCACCGTCGACGCGTTCAGTCACCAGCACGGTGAGGTCGGTTTTGGCCTGCGCCAAGCCGGGGTCGAGCAGTTCGACATCGATACCGGGCAGGTCGAACCGGGCAGCGCGCATGTTCTGCAACCCGAACATCACCTGATACAGCGGCGTATACGCCGTGGACCGGGGACGGTCGAGGACATCGACCAGTCGTTCGTAGGGCACATCGGCGTGCGCGAGGGCCTCGAGGTCCACATCGCGCACCTGGGCCAGAAGTTCCCGGAACGACAGGTTCTCGCGGATACGCGTGCGCAACACCACGGTGTTGACGAACATGCCGACCAGATCGTCCAGCACCTGGTTGCCTCGACCGGCGACCGGGGTGCCGACCGTAATGTCCTCGCTGTGCGCGGTGCGCGCCAACAGGATCGCCAATGCCGTGTGCAGCAAGACGAACACGGTGACGCCCTCACGGTGTGCCAGCCGCACGATGTCATCGTGCAGCCGCGCCGACATCGCGAAGCGGACGATGCCACCGGCCATCGACATGGTGGCGGGCCGTGGCCGATCGGTCGGCAGGTCGAGCAGTTCCGGGGCGTCACCGAGAACCTCGATCCAGTAGGCGATCTGGCGCGCTATCAGCGACGCCGGATCGTCCTCGGTGCCGAGTATCTCGCGCTGCCATATCGCGTAGTCGGCGTACTGGACTTCCAGTGGTTCCCATTGCGGCGCTTCGTGATTCACACGCGCTTGGTAGGCAGCGAAGACATCACGGGCCAGCGGGGCCATAGATGAGCCGTCGGCGGCGATGTGATGGACCACGACCACGATCACATGCTCGTCGGTGCCGGTGCGATACAGCCTGGCCCGTACGGGCGCCGATTCCGCGACATCGAAACCCGTCCCAACGGCATGCCGAATCCGGTCGGCCAGCTCCGCCTCGTCGGCGACCGACTCCGGCTCCAACACCAGGCCCCTGGCCACAGCCGCAATGTCCTGCACGACCTGGCACGGTTCGCCGTCGACAGCGGGGTACAGCGTGCGCAGGGGCTCGTGCCGTGATACCACATCGAGTAATGCCGCCCGCAATGCATCGACATTCAGCTGGCCTGTCAACCGCGCCGCGAAACAGATGTTGTATGCCGCCGAAGCGGTGTCGAACTGGTTGAGGAACCACATCCGCCGTTGCGCCGCCGCCAACGGGACCACCGCCGGGCGTGGCCGGGCTGCAAGCGGAACCACCGTGGAACCAGTTCGCTCGCTGAGACATTGGGCCAATCCGGCGATCGTCGGCTCCTCGAAGACATCGCGGATGCCGACATCGACACCGAGCGCCGCGGCGGCTCGCGCCGCGATGCGGGCAGCGGTAAGCGAGTTGACCCCGATCTCGAAAACGTTCGCCGTCACGCTCACTCGGTCGATATCCGTAAGCGCGGCAACGATTTCCGCGAGGGCCGCTTCGTATTCGGTGCGGGGCGGCACGAATTCCTCGCCATCGTCGAACACCGGCTGCGGCAGGGCAGCTCGATCGAGCTTGCCGTTCGGTGTCAGCGGCATCGCATCGAGCACCTGTACAGCGGCCGGAACCAGGTACGAAGGAAGTGAGCGGTTGAGCTGGTCGCGAATCGCGCGCCCATCGGTCACCGCACCGGATACGAGCGTCACGTATCCGACGATGTGTTCGGCCGTGGCGACAGCGACGGCGCGTGCGACATCCGGCAGCGCGGACAGCGCCGCTTCGATATCACCTGGTTCCACCCGCTGACCACGGACCTTGACCTGAAAATCACTGCGGCCCAGGTAATCCAGCTCGCCAGCTTTCGTCCACCTGGCGAGGTCACCGGTCCGATAGAGCCGCTCACCTGCAGCACCGAACAGGTTCGCTACGAATACACTGCAGGTGAGGTCGGTGCGAGCGTGATAACCGCGCGCCAGCTGGATACCGGAGATGTACAGGTCGCCGACCACACCCACCGGCACCGGCCGCAGCCGCGAGTCCAAGACGTAGACCCGCATGCCCGATACCGGCGTACCGATCGGGACCATCGCACGGGTCGTCACACCCGGCAAGCAGCGTGCAGCCGTGACGACTTCCGCCTCGGCCGGGCCGTACCAGTTCACCACCTCGGCATTCGCGAACACGCGCGCCGCGGCGTCGACAGTGCGCTGCGCCAGCGCCTCACCGGCGACGAGTACTCGCCGGATCGATGGCAGCTCCGTGACAGCGGTGGTTTCGAGGAGAACGTCGAGCATCGAGGGTACGAAATGCACGGTAGTGACCCGGTGTCGCGCGATGACACCGGCAAGGTACGCCGGGTCGCGGTGCCCGTCGTGTTCGGCGACCACGATCTGCGCACCGGTCTGTAACGGCCAGAACAACTCCCATACCGCGATGTCGAACGTGATCGGTGTCTTGTACAGGATCATGTCGGAGGCGTCGTGCGGCCACTGCTGCTGTGCCCATGCCAACTGGCTCACGGTCGCGGCATGGGTCAGCGCGACGCCCTTGGGAACACCAGTGGAGCCGGAGGTGAACAGGACGTAGGCCACATTGGCTGGCCGCAGCGGCGCGCGGCGCTCCGAATCGGTGATCGGGGCATCGGGAAGACCGGCCACGTCCACTCGATCGATCCGCGCGGTCGCGAATCCATCCGGAAGTTCCTCGCCGTCGGCGGATGTGGTGAGCACCATCAGCGGCCGCGCCGCGTTCAGCACATCAGCGATTCGCGCGCTTGGATGATCCGGATCTATCGGAAGGAAAGCGGCGCCCGCCTTCACCACCGCATACAGCGCTGTGATTTGCTCGATCGATCGCCGGATGCACACCGCCACAACACTTTCCGGGCCGGCACCGTGCGCGATGAGCCATCGGGCGACACGGTTGACGCGGGTATCGAAATCCCGGTAGGTCAACACGGTGCCGTCGGGGACGCGGATAGCCGGAGCGTCCGGAGTGCGAATGGCCTGCTGGTCGAAGGCGTCAACCAGGGTCCGGCCTGCCGCGGCGGGAGCCGCGGTGTCGTTCCATCGCTCCAGCACCAGGTGCCGCTCGGCGGCATCGAGCAGCTCTATCGCGCCGACCGCCGCCTCGGCATCGATCGCGGCCGCGTCGAGTACCCGCACGAATTGTTCGGCGAAACGCCGCACGGAGTCCGCGTCGAAAAGGTCCGTGGCATAGGTCAGGCGCAGCGTCATGCCGGTCGGCTCGTTCTGGGCGCCGTGCCCCTCGGTCATCATCAGCAGCAGGTCGTAGATCGCGGCCCTATCGCCCGGATCCACGTTCTCGACGGTGAGGCCCGGAAGTTCGACACGCGCCTGCACCATATTCTGGTAGGCGAGCATGACCTGGAACAACGGTGTATGGGCTGTCGACCGCGCGGGATTGACTGCCTCGACCAACTGCTCGAATGGGACGGCGGCATGGTCGAATGCCTCGATATCTGTGCGCCGCACCTGGTTCAGCAGGCTCGAGAACGATTGATCCACCGTGACCCGGGTGCGCATCACCAATGTGTTGACGAACATCCCGACAAGGTTGTCGAGTGATCGGTGACCGCGGCCCGCATATGGCACACCGATGGCGATGTCGTCGCTGCCCGAAAGCCTCGACAGCAATACTGCCAGCGCCGTGTGCACGACCATGAACGTCGTCGCCTCGGCTCGCCGCGCCAGCGCCTCCAATCGGCCCTGCAGCTCACCGGGGATCGTGACATGCTCGACCGCACCACGCTGTGTCTGCACAATCGGCCGCGGCCGATCGGTCGGCAATTCGATCACATCGGGGATGCCCGCGAGTTGAGTCTGCCAATAGCCGATGTCGCGGGCCACATACGAGTCCGGGTCGTCCGCCGAGCCGAGCACCTCCCGCTGCCAGAGGGCGTAATCGGCGAACTGTACGGCCAGCGGAGCCCAGTCCGGCGGGTTGCCACTGGACCGCGCACGGTAAGCCGTCACGATATCGGCAGCCAACGGCGCTACCGAAAAGCCGTCGCAACTGATGTGGTGGATGGCTAACGCAACCACCCATGACTGGTCGGACAGCTGATACAACGCAATACGCAGTGGCGCGCCCTTCGACACGTCGAATCCGGCACCCGAGAACTCGGCCAACCGGTCCGACAGCGCGCGCTCACCGACCGGCTGCGGCGTGAGATCCCAGGTCCCGACAACGTCGGCCGCGTCGAGCACAACCTGCGTTGGCGTGCCATCAACAGCCGGATACACCGTGCGCAGGCTCTCATGCCGCACGATCACATCACCGACGGCCGCCGTGAGGGCAGCTATGTCGAGCACACCGTCGAGTCGGATCGCCAGCGGCACAACGTATCCGGGTGAATCCGGATCGAACTGGTTGAGGAACCACATCCTTGCCTGTGCCTGCGACAGTGGGACACGGTCCGGACGCGGCTTCGGAGTCGGCTCGGGCAGGTTCGGCAACTCACGCAGCCGCGAGATACGTTCGGCGAGGTCGGCAACGGTGGGCGCCTCGAATATCACCCGCACCGGTACCGCCACGCCGACGACATCGCCTATCCGGCTCAGCGCGCGCGTCGCGATGAGCGAATTTCCGCCCACGTCGAAGAAGTTGTCGTCCGCGCCGATCTCCGGGCGATCGAGCAGCTCGGCGAAGATCCCGGCGACCGCCTGCTCGACGAGTCCCTGCGGCGCGCGATACCCGGCTTCCTGGTTTCTCGGATCCGGCACCGGCAACGCTCGGTAGTCGACCTTGCCGTTGGCCGTGAGCGGGATCGCGTCGATCCGGATCAGCGAGGTTGGCACCATATACGCCGGCAGCCGTTCGAGCAGAAAGCTGCGGACCCGCTTGATATCCAACGCCTCTGTGGCCACCACGTAGGCCACCAAGCGCTGCTCGCCGCGATCGGTGCGCACCTGGACGACGGTTGCGTTCACCTGCTCGTGGGCGACCAGCGCGGCTTCGATATCACCGAGTTCGATCCGCAGACCGCGCATCTTGACCTGGGTGTCGGCGCGGCCGACATAGCGCAGGCTGCCATCCGCGTCCCAGCGGACCAGGTCGCCGGTGCGGTACAGCCGAGAACCACTCGCACCGGAGCAGGGGTCGGCGACGAACGTCGCTGCCGTGAGACCAGGACATTCGTGGTAACCGCGAGCCAGCTGGATCCCACCCAGGTAAAGCTCACCGGTAACCCCGACCGGAACTGGACGCAGCCGCGAATCCAGAACGCGCACAACCACATTCGCCTCGGGAACGCCAATCGGCACTGCGACGCCGTCGAGTGCGTCGATGCGGTGGTAGGTGACGCTGACCGCGGCCTCCGTCGGCCCGTACAGGTTGTCGATGCGCGCCGGGCTGAGATCCCGGAAGCGGCGAACGGTGTCGGCCGGCAGCGCCTCGCCGATGCACAGTACCCGCCGCAGGTCTGGGAACTCGTGCCCAGCAGCCTGCTCGAGGAATGCGGAGAGCAGTGACGGCACGAAATCCATAGTCGTGACTCGATAGTCGCCCATCAGTCGGGCCACGGCGTCCGGGTCGAGGTGCGCGTCGGGACCCGCGACAACCAACGCCGCGCCACAGGTCAATGCGGAAAACAGCTCCCAAACCGACAAGTCGAAGGTGAACGGCGTGCGCAACAGCATCACGTCGTCGCCGCCGAGCCCATACTGATCCCGCAGCCACCGCAGTTGATTCACCACCGCGGCATGCGTTACCGCCACACCCTTCGGCACGCCCGTCGAACCCGAGGTGTAAATGACATAGGCCAGATCGTCCGGACGCAAAGCACGGGTCCGGTCGGCGTCGGTCACCTTCGACGTATCCACGTGCTCGATACCGAACTGCTCTAACGTCCACACCGGCACGTCATCGGGCAAATTCGCCTCGTCGACCGGCCGAGTGAGGACAGCATTCGGCATCGCGTCGGTGAGGACCGCGCGCACCCGGTCGACTGGGTGATCCGGATCCAGAGGCAGATAGGCCGCGCCCGCCGCATGGATCGCGTACAGCGTGGTCAGCAGATCAACGGAGCGACGCATCGCGACGGCAACAACGGTTCCCGGGCCAACGCCCCGTCCGATCAGCGCGCGTGCCAGCGAATTCACCCTCGCCGCGAATTGTCGGTAACTGAGTCGGCCGCCTCCCTCTGCATCAACCACCGCGGTGCTGTCCGGGGTCGCCGTCGCCTGCGTGGTGAACAGGTGCGCGATCGTCGCGGACGACGGAGGCGTCGTGTCACCGGTCGACCGCGCGGTCAGCTCGCGCACCTCTCTTGCGGTCAGTAGATCGATATCACCGACAACGCGGGCGGGATCGACGACGATTGCCTGCAGCAGGTGCAGGTAACGGTCGAAGATCGAGGAGATCGTCGCCTCATCGAACAGGTCTGTCGCATAACCGAATTCGACTGCCATATCGTCCGGTTCACCGTCCGGCCCCAGCGCGTCGACGAGATTCAGATGCAGGTCGTACTTGGCTACGCTCGGATCAACCATTCGGGCCGAAACCGTCAGGCCCTCGAACCCCACCGTCGGGATCTCGATGTTCTGGAACGAGAATCCGACTTGGGTCAACGGCGCATGTGCTGTCGTGCGCGGCGGATTCAGCACCTCGACGAGCCGCTCGAACGGGATGTCGGAGTTCTCGAAGGCGGCCAGATCGGTGGCCCGGACTTGATCGAGTACCTGCAGGAAGGACGCGGCAGGCTCGATGCGTGTCCGCAATACCAGCGTATTGACGAACATTCCGACCAGAGCATCGAGTCCAGGCTCGCCGCGGCCGGCGATCGGTGTGCCGACCGCGATGTCACCGGTTCCCGACAGCCGCGCCAGCAGCGCGGCGTAAGCCGCGTGCATCACCATGAAGACCGTCGCGTCGTGGCGGCGGGCCAGCGCGATTACCTCACGATGCAGATCTGCGGGCACCATCATCGACACCGTCGCACCACGGAACGACTGTTTCGCCGGACGCGCGCGATCGGTAGGCAGGTCGAGCACCTCGGGCAAATCGGCGAGAGCCGCACGCCAGTAGTCGATTTGGGCGACGGTCTGGCTGTGCGGGTCGCTCTCGGTGCCGAGCAATTTTCGTTGCCACAGAGCGTAGTCCGCGTATTGCACAGGTAACGGCGCCCACTGCGGTACCTGTTGCCGGATGCGGGCTTTGTATGCGGCCATCAGATCTGCGGCAAGCGGCGCGAGCGATGACCCGTCGAAGCTGATGTGATGGACGACGAGCACCAGGGTGTGGTCGTCAGGTGCGCTGCGCAGCAAGGTGGTCCGGAACGGAACCTCGGCTGTGATATCGAACCCGGCGCTCACCTCCGCGGCAATGCTCGCCTCGACCTCGCTCGCCGCGACCGGCAACGGCGCCAGCCTGGGCAGTGCCGTCTCCACCGACACGACCACCTGGTGGGGTCCGCTGTCGCTGTCCGGGTAGACGGTTCGCAGGGATTCATGCCGGTCGAGCACATCCGCGATTGCCGCGTGCATGGCGGCCACGTCGAGGTCTCCCGACATGTGGACGACCATCGGAATGTTGTACAGCGCAGAGCTCGTGTCGAACTGATTGAGGAACCACATGCGCGCCTGCGCGGGCGACAGCGGGATTCGGACCGGGCGCTCCTGCGGCGCAAGGGGTTCCCGTCTCGCCGCGTCGCTGGTCCGGAGATTCTCCGCTAAAGCGGCGATGGTCGGCGCATCGAAGATCGCGCGCAACGAAACATCGACACCGAACGCAGCGCTCAGTTGTGCCGCTACCCGTGTAGCCGACAACGAGTTTCCGCCCAGATCGAAGAAACTGTCGAAGACGCCCACGCGCTCGATCCCCAGCACCGCGGCACACACGTCGGCGACGATCTGCTCGGCAGCATCGCGAGGTGCAACGAATTCGATTGTGGTGGCGGCGAATACCGGCTCGGGCAATGCCGCACGGTCGATCTTGCCCACCGACGACAGCGGCAGCGTGTCCAGCACCATCACCACATCCGGGACCATGTGCGACGGCAGGCGTTGGGCAGCGTAGCCCAGCAGCTCCGCGGTATCGACGGTGTCGATCGGCACGACGTAGGCAGCCAGTCTCGACCCGCCGTCGGTCGCGACGCCCACCGTCACCGCTACCGCCACGTCGGGGTGCGCGGCGAGGACGGCCTCGATTTCGCCGAGCTCGATGCGCTGGCCCCGGATCTTGACCTGGAAGTCGGTGCGACCGAGGTATTCCAGAGTTTCCTGCGGTGTCCAGCGGACCAGGTCGCCGGTCCGGTACATACGGGTACCGGGGGGACCGTACGGATTGGCCAAGAAGGTGGTGGCCGTAGCGACCGGCCGGTTGAGATATCCGCGGGCCAGCTGCGCTCCGGACACATAGAGCTGTCCCGTCACGCCGACCGGCACCGGCTGCAGGTCGGCATCCAGTACCACGGCCTCGACACCACGAATCGGGCCACCGATGGTGACGCGGTCTCCGACACACAACCGGTCGCTGATCGCGACCATGATCGTGGTTTCGGTCGGCCCATACCCATTGAACAACTGCCGACCAGGTGCCCATACCGCGACCGTCTCCGCCGACACCGCCTCCCCACCGGCCACCAGCACCCGCAGCGAATCCAAACCGGCCGGCGACATCGTCGCCAGCACGCTCGGCGTCACGAATGCGTGAGACACCCGCTGCGCCCGAATCAATTCCGCCAAGTCCTGCCCTGCGAAGACTTCCGGCGGCGACACCACCAACGCCGCGCCGTTCGCATGAGCCATCAGCAACTCCAGAACAACCGCGTCGAAACCCGGTGCCGCCAATTGCAACACCCGCGAGGAACTGTCGACCCAGTAACGCTCCCGCTGCTCGGCTGCGAAATTCGCCAATCCCTCGTGGGTGACTGCGACACCCTTCGGCGTCCCCGTCGAACCCGAGGTGTACAGCACATACGCCGTGTCCGAGATATGGCAGGACCGCACCCGATCTGCATCGGTCACCGCCGCCGAGGACTGCGAGGCGATGCAGACCGTGGTGTCTGGATCGTCGAGCACCAACTGCCGGACAGAATCCGGAAGCAGGTCTCGGGCGGCCTCGACGGTGATCCCCACCCGGACATCGGCATCGGCCACCATGAGCGCGACCCGATCGGCCGGATTTCTCGGATCAACCGGCACGAACGCCGCGCCCGCCTTGGTCACCGCCCATATCCCCACCACGAACTCCACCGACCGCGCCATCGCCAACGCGACCTGATCCCCCGGGCCTACCCCCGACCCGATCAACTGCCGCGCAAGACGGTTCGACCAGGCATCCAACTCCCCATACGACACCGTGCGCTCGCCGAAAACCACTGCCGCCGCGCCCAGGTCCCGTACCGACAACACCTCCGCCAACACCCTCGGTGCCTCGGCATGGCCACCCGACGCGGGCACCAACCCTGCTCGCTCGCCCCTCGACAGCACATTCACACCACCCAACCGGGCCTGCGGGTTGGACACGACCGCATCAAGTACCCGATTCAGCCGCGCGGCCAGCTCCTCGACCGTCGCCCGATCGAACAGATCCGTGGCGAAATTGATCCGCAGTGCGACATCGCCTCCCGCGGCGGTGTTTTCGGCGACGGTGACGATGATGTCCACCTTGGCCGGCTGCGGCCCAGGATCCAGGACCTCGACTGCGAGGTCGGATAACTCCAGACGCGGGCGGTCCATGTTCTCGAACGCGAGATATACCTGACACAGCGGGGCATGCGCGGTCGACCGCATGGGATCGATTTCATCCACTACGCGTTCGTAGGGCAGGTCGCTATTGGCAAAGGCATCGACATCGATCTCTTTGACCTGCGCCAGAAACGCGGTGAACGATTCGCCGGAACGTACCTGGGTGCGCAGCGGCACCGTGTTCACGAACATGCCGATGAGCGGTTCCAACGCCCGCTCGCCGCGGCCCGCGACGGGCGTCCCGATGGTGATGTCCTGCGAGCCCGAGAGCCGGGCCAGCACAACCGCCAGGGCGGCATGGACGACCATGAAAGTAGTGACGTTGGCTGTGCGAGCCAACCGCTCGATCCCGGCGACGGTTTCGGCCGGTATCACGGTGTCGGCGACGTCGCCGCGCATGGACTGGTGAGCAGGGCGCGGACGGTCGGTGGGCAGCTCCAGCAACGGCGGCATCCCCGCCAACTGCGCTGCCCAGAAACGCAACTGACGTGCCGCCAAAGACTCCGGATCGTTCTCGTCACCGAGCAAGCGGCGGTGCCAGATGCTGTAGTCGGCATATTGCACCGTCAGGGGCTGCCAGTCCGGCGTCTTTCCTTCCGACCTCGCTTCATAGGCCGTCACGACATCGGCCGCGAGCGGTCGAAGCGACGATCCGTCGCAGCAGATATGGTGCAAGACGATAACCAGCACATGCCGATGCCGGTCCGCGGACGTGAGAAGCGTGACCTGGATCGGGGGACTCGTACGCACGTCGGACCCGGTCGACGCCAAGTCACGGAGCCGATGCGCGATGTCGGCGGAGTCGATCGGTTCCGGCGACAGATCGAGACCCGCGACAACGTGCTCGACCGGCAGAACGAGCTGTGTCCCTTCTCCATTCACGACTGGATAGACGGTGCGCAGGGATTCGTGCCGATCGATCACATCCGTCAGGGCCGCGTGCAGCGCAGCGACGTCGAGACGGCCGCTCAGCTGAACCACCACTGGAATGTTGTAGGCCGCCGAGGCGGGATCGACCTGATTGATCAGCCACATTCGGTTCTGCGCCGGCGACAACGGAATCGGCTCGACGCGTGGCTGCGCGCGCAACGCGAGCCGGCCGGGGCGGTGCTCGGCGTCGACGTGCGCGGCGAGTTCGATGACGGTCGGTTTGCCGAACAAATCCCGGACCGACACATCGGATCGGGTCAGCTCGGCGATCCGTACGGCAGCGCTGGTCGCGGTGAGCGAATTGCCACCCAGTTCGAAGAAACTGTCCCGCGCGCCTACCCGCTCCAAACCCAGCACCTCGGCGAAGACATCCGCGATCGTCTCCTCCATAACGGTGCTCGGCGCAACGTAGGCCGCGGCCGAATCGAAGACCGGCTCAGGCAGCGCCCGATAGTCGACCTTGCCGTTGACGGTCAGCGGCAACTCGGACAACTCCACCACGGCGGCTGGGACCATGTATTCCGGCAGCATCGCCGCGACATGCGCGCGCAGGGCGTCGGCCCCAGCGGCAATTTCGCCGGTGAGCACGACATAGGCGACGAGCCGGGCCGCCTCCGTGCCGGGCAGATGCACGATGACGACTGCCGCTGAGACCGCGCTGTGGGTCAGCAGTGCGTTACGGATCTCGTCGAGCTCGATGCGGAACCCGCGCAGCTGCACTTGCCGATCGCCACGGCCGCGGTATTCCAGCTCACCCTTGTGATTCCATCGTGCGATATCGCCGCTGCGATAGAGCCGCTCGCCCGGCTCGCCGAACGGGTTGGCCACGAACCGTCCGGCAGTAAGTGAAGGCCGGTTGAGATAGCCCCGAGCGAGTTGCGTTCCGGCGACGTAAATCTCACCCCAGGCTCCCAGCGGCGCCGGGCGCAATCGTTCGTCCAGTACATATGTGCGCAGCCCCGGCAGCGCCGGGCCGATCGTGCTCGGCGCCCCCGGCATCGCGATCTGCGGTGTCAGGCCGAGGTAGGTGACGAAGACCGTGGTTTCGGTGATGCCGTAGCTGTTGGCCAGCACAGGAAGCTTCGGGTTGTGCCCGTACCAGTCCGCCAGCCCCGCCGGGTCGAGACGTTCGCCCGAGAGAATGACCAGTCGCACCGAAAGCTCACCGTCGGGCTCACCGGCGTCCGCGTAACGCTGCCGCGCCACGGCGAATTGATGGAACGCGGATGGCGTCTGGTTGAAGATGGTCACCTTCTCGAGCGCCACCAAGCGCACGACATCGTCCGGTGAGCGTGTGGTGAGGCTGTCCACGATGACCACTCGGCCACCACTGCCCAATGCGCCGAAGATCTCCCACACCGAGTAGTCGAACGCGAACGAATGGAACAATGTCCACACATCTTCAGTCCGGACGCCGATCTCAGCGCACGCGTTCACCAGGTACGTCGCGACGGCGCGATGGGTGATCGCCACGCCTTTGGGCCGGCCTGTCGATCCGGAGGTATAGATGACGTATGCGACGTTGTCGGGGCACAGTTGGCTTGGCCGATCGGCGTCCGTGATCGGTGCCGCTGACTGGTCGCCGACCCCGCCGTCGAACAGCACCACCCGTCCGGGATTTCTCGGCACGTATTCGCGCATACTGCGAGTCGTAACGACGGCGATCGGATCGGCGTCGTTCAGCACATATTCGAGCCGGTCAGCCGGATGCGCGGCGTCCAACGGCAAGTACCCCGCGCCCGACTTCAGGACGGCCAGCGTGACGACGATGAGATCGGCGTCCCGTGGCATCGCGATGGCTACCAGTGATTCCGGCCCGGCCCCGAGAGCGATGAGCGTGCGGGCGAACCGGTTGGATCGCTCGTCCAGCTCGCGATAGGTCAGGGCGGTCTCCCCCGAAGTGACGGCCACTGCCGATGGTGTGGCGGCGGCCTGCCGCGTCAGCAAATCTACGAGCGTCGCTGTGCCTGTTGCGCCGTCACGCCCGGCGAGCTGCCCAACGATGCGCGCCTCTTCGGCGGCGTCCACAATCGGGATCTCGACCAAAGAGGTTGCGATGGGCGAATCCATCAATCGCTGCAAGAAAGCGACGAACCGACCTGCGTGCGCATCGAGTTCATCCTGGCTGTACAAATTCGCATTGCCGTGAAGTTCGATCAGCAGTGGAGCGTCGGCTCCGGAACGGTACAGATTCAGCTGCAGATCATCCAGCGCACCCGACGTCAGTGCCCGATAGCGGCCGAGGGCCGACCCGAGGCGAATCTCCGAGTCGAAGAAGAGGATATTGACAATCGGACCGAACGAGTTCGCCGACGCGTCCAACGCATTCGAATCGCGACGCAGATCTTCGAACCTATAAAGCTGATGCCGCATCGCGGAGACGAGCTCAGATACGGACGCGTGGATTATTTGCTCCACAGTGGTCGTCGCGTCCATAGTGAACCGAATCGGCACCATGTTCGCCAACATCGCGGCAGCATTGCGCAGGCGCTTCGTCACACGAGCGCTTACTGGCATCGACAACACCACATCGTCGGTACCGGTCATCCGGGCGAGGAACGCAGCGAAGGCTGCGATGACCACTTGCGCGGGCGATGCGTGCAGGTTGTCGCAGAAACGGTCGAGCATGTCGGCCAATCGCGACGGAAGCTGCAGGCTCGCAACATTATCGACCTTGCTCCACCGGGCTGTGCGACCGGACAGACTTGTCGGCGTCGGCAGATCGGCAACCTTGTCGAGCCAGTATGCCTTGTCGGTGTCGAACCGCGAGCTAGCTCGATAGGCGCGCTCCGCCTGAATGATGTCGCGCAATCCGGCCGCCTTCAGCGGTACAACCGGCCGGCCTTCGAGCAAGGCGTTGTAGTGCTCGGCTATCCGGGTCACGACGTTGAACGCGGCGTAGCCATCAACGACGAGGTGATGGGCACGCGCGTACCACAGGTACCGATCTTCAGCGAGCTGGATCAGCCGCATCGCGGTGAGCCGGTCACGGCTCAAATCGACAGCCTTGGTGTTGTAGTCGCGCCGCATCCATTCCATTGCCGCTGCGAACGGATCGTCCTCGCCGCTGAGGTCGAGCACGGACTCGTCGTATGTAATGCTGCGGTCGACGAATTGATATGGGACGCCGTTCGATTCAACTACCCGAACACCAAGCGATTCGGTTTCCTGACCGGCGTCGTTCACCGCCTTGGTGAATGCGTCGACGTCGATCGGCCCCTCGATCTCGATGTAGTGTGCGATGTTCACCGCCGGCCTGCCCGAGAGGTTGTCCGCGAGCCACATGCCGTATTGCGCCCGCGATAGCGGAATCAGATCAAGCTGAGGATCAGCAGTTTCGGCTGACTCCAAATCCAGCTGAGGGTCAGCAGTTTCGGCTGACTTCAGATCCATCTAAACCTCTCACTCAGACTCGGAGGCACTGGAACACGGCAGACCACACCCCTACCCGTGCCCGAAATTTCCTGTATCTGCACTTCATCTAGGTCGAAGCAGCGCCCATATCTCTGATCTGGAGCGCGCCGGTCAGCACAGCGTGCGGCTCTCCAAGTCCGCGCCTGGAATCAACTCGGGCGCCGACGTTCTAGTGCGACGGAACCCCAAAACTCCCATTTGTCGACGTCTCCCAGCATCTCGAAATCTGAAAAGTCGGACACTTCGAACATCTGGCAAAGCAACACAGGCTCACATGCAACAGCTATCTGACAGCTTCCTCGAGCAGTCTACCGACTTCATAGCCATGGGCTATGTCGGAGGTGGTGTTTCGGGCCCGGTTTCCTGGATGACATCCCCGAGGGGGTCGCTCACCAGCCATATGCCAACACCAGCCAGCAATGCTAGATACGTTGATGCTCAGTAGAATTCGATCCAGCGCATCACACATCGAGCGCGGCCATTACAGTCCCGGGCATGCTCAGCTCTGAGCTGGAAGCGGCGACGTGTGAAGTTCTCTTTGAGGCAAGGGCAACGCTGTACGAACCATCATCGCGCTGCGGGCACACTATAAGCTAATTGCATGTCGCGCAAGCGGTTGCATCCGGTGACGGGTGTGCGGAGGGGTGGCTGGCTCAATGATCGGAGTGTCGTTGTCACCAGCCACGGTGATGGGTTCTGGCGCAAACAGTGTGATCAACTCGGCCGCAGTTGTTCTCCGGCATGGGGTGCATGGGCAGAATCCGCTTCGCAAGTCCAGCTTCGCCCTGCCGAAGCACTGGCGCTCGAGGGGCTTTCATTAATTGACGGTGCCGTCAGTTGGACGGTTGCTCCACGGCAGCATCAATCCGACCGTCACGGCCGCGAAGTCGTGTTGGAGGCCGGTGACGAACGAGTGTAGTACTGGGGCATCGGCACGGACTTCTGCGATCCACTCGGAGAGTTGCTCGCCGCGCAGGCCGCGCATCATGACCGTGAACGAGCCGATCTCGCGGCAGGTGGCCTCGAGTTCTCCTATCCGCGTCCGACACCCGTGTTCACTGCTTCGCAACCGACCGCGCTTCCATCGTCCCGCCCTCATGTCGACAGCGATCCGCCGGTGTTCAGGGCTGTCGATCCCCAGCTTCGGCTGCCCGGCAGCACATCCGGAAAAGCGAACCAAAGCGGATCACGAGATATCTTGCGCCAGTGACGGTTCAGGGGCGTTACTGGATATTGCCGCACCGTGGCAAGAGTCGGCCGACCCCAGCGCAGAGCAACCCGTTGCACACTGCGCACCCTCTTGACCGACACGGAGGCACCATCATGCCTGCTATCACTGCCGTCTCACCGTCCTCGGGTCCGTGGCTCTCACCGGCACCGGATTCTCCGGCGCCACCGCGGTAACCTTCGGCACCACCCCGGCGACCCTGTATCTCGTGCTGTCCGACACGCTGATTCTCGCGGTCACTCCCCCTGGGACCGGCACGGTGCAAGTCACAGTCACCACAACGGTCGGCACAAGGGCCGGGATACCCTTCACCTACGCCTGACCGCACCATTCGGATCCGGCGGAGCCGAGCCTCGATCGTCCTTCCCGGACGTGTGCACGAGACTCGGCTCCGACCCCACATGGTTCCCGGGGCGGTTAGGTCGGTGTGGTAGCTCGACAGCTGGGTCAGCTCGGCGATCAGATCGTCGGCGCACGAACCCTTTTCCGGCCGCGAGCACGCGCTGCAGGCGCAGATCAGCTGATGGGCTGGTGGCTGCGGACGCGCGGACCGGTGTGTGCAGGAAGGTGCTGGTAACCGTGCAGGGTGAATAGCGGCCGCCGCGTAGGCGGATCGGTCAATCGCAGGTCCGGAAACGCCTCGAACAGGGCGCGCAGGGCGTGCGCTGCTTCCATACGGGCCAGACCGGCGCCCAGGCACGCATGGCTACCGTTGCTGAAGGACAGGTGATTCTTGGCGTTGTCCCGGGTGATGTCGAAACGTGCCGGATCAGTGAACACGGCAGAGTCGCGGTTCGCACCGGCCAGCGATAGCACCACCGTCGACCCCGCGCGCAGCCGGACACCGCCGACCTCCAACGCTGTCCGGGTGGTGCGAGCGGTGGTCTGCACCGGCGGATCGATCCGGAGAATCTCCTCTACCGCATTGGGCCAGAGTTCCGGCTCAGCGCGCAACCGGTCCAGCTGATCGGGGTGGCGAAGCAGCCAGATGATGCCCTTGCCGATCAGGTTGACCGTGGTCTCGAAGCCTGCGGCCATCAGCAGGGTCGCCGACGCGCACAGTTCGTAGGTGGACAGATCGCCTGCGGTGACCAGGCTGCTGAGAATATCGTCGCCGGGTTCGGCGCGCAGGCGCTCGACGTGCTCGACGAGATACTGGTGCACCCGCTCCGAGGATTCCATCGCCCGCTGGTGCGTGCGCCAGGAGATTCCAAGGTCGAGCAACGGACTGATGTCATCGCCCCAACGCAGAAACATCTCGCGGTCAGAGTCCGGGAAGCCGAGCATCTCGGAGATGATGGCGATGGGCACCTGCGCCGCGTATCGCGCCACCAGATCGGTGGGCCCGTCGTCGGGGAGCGTCGAGAGCAGTTCCTCGGTAACCGTCTCGATCCTGTCGCGCAGCCGGGCGACGGCACGCGGGTTAAAGGCCGCGCTGACCGGTTTGCGCATCCGCGTGTGCTCGGGTCGGTCGATCACCAGCATCGACGGCGGATCGACAGGGGTCGGCGGGAGGGGCCGACGCTCCAGCGCGCGCAGAACAGGCTGCGGTATACCGAACACGGTCGGTATACCGACACCGAAACGGTTGTCGCGCAGTATCTCCCGGACCATATCGTGATCGAAGGTGATCCATACCGGAACGGCACGGTGCAACCCACCCTCCCCGCGCATCTCCTCGATCAGAGCGTACGGATTCTCGATACCCTTCGCGCTGCCGATCAACTGAGCGAACAGATCACCACGGCGGAGCGGTATCTTCTTGAACAGGCGGATCAACCCATGATTGTTCACCCACCGATACACGTAATGCGGTTTCATCGGGCCCCTCGGTCGTCGAATCGCGTCCCTGTGGCCGTAACGAATATCACAGGCATCGCTGGCGGAGTGGGATCTCGAGACCTGCCGTGGCAGAAGAGGTGGCCTTCAGACCGTGCGGATCACCGTTCGGTGGTACGCGTGACAACGACTTTCGACGCATTGTCCGCGCTGATCCGCGCCGCCGCCACGCTATAGCCCGCCGTCCCCACCGCCCTCGCGATCCAGCGCAGCCAGCGTCGCCACAGTCGCCAGCATCCGCACCACCGCCTCGAACCGGTCCGACAGGTGCATCAGCGGATTCGTACTCCACACGGTCGCGCCCGCCACACACGGACCGCGACGGGCGCTCCGCCGATCCATTCCCGGAACCTCGAAACCGTCTGGTCACGCATCGCCGCCGCAGGCACACGCCCGCATCCTGCCTACTCCGCTGGCTTTCCCAGGGCCTCGTGTGTGTTCTGCGCATCTTCTCAGCGGGCTCGTGCGTGCCGCCCAACTCCAGCCGGAACTGGCGGCTCAGTACGCCACGGTCGAGCACAACATCGGCCACCGATTCCGTCTGGATGTGTCCATGGCCGAGGTCATCGCTGAAGCCAATGCCAGCACGACGATACCCGCGATCGCCGATTGGAACCCCTGACCCGGATCGGACTAGCGGATGAAAGGAGCGCGCCGATGTTCGACGACGTCGATGGATTGTTTTCTTTGCCTTCACTTTTCGATGACGACGCGAAGCCGGTCTGCTGATCCTACGGTCTCGGGGTGGAGAGCACCGCAGCGGTTGTGCGGACGTTGTTGGATCCGGGGTTCCGGCCGCCGCAGTTGCGGGAGGATCTGTCGAATCTGATCGTGATGGTCGCCCAGACCGGCGATGAGTGGTCGAGCACTTGCGATCTGGTCGCCGAGCATGTCCTGCCGTTGCTGGCTCAGCGTCGGGTGCGGCTGGTCGCGCGAGCGGGTCCGAGCATCGCGGACGGGATCGTGGTCTTGCAGGACACCCGCACACCGCTACGGCTGCATCCCGACCGGACGAAAACGGCTTCTACCCGCTCAGTGCCGAGCACCGCCGCAACGGTGTCATGCCGACACTGAGTGGGCAGTGCACGTGCTCAGCCAAGGCAAAGGGGCAACCGCTCGATGCTTGGCGCGCAACCCATTTGGGTCACCAACCCTACATCCACGCGGTCGGGTTCAATGTCGAGGAGACCGTGCGGATCGCCCGCGACACCTCGGTCACGACGGGTGGGCGCCGTCACCCGATCTATCCGCTTCACACCGCGAACTGGTCCCGTGCACGGTGTCAGGGCTATTTGTTCGGGTTGTTCGGGGTGTGGTGGCCGAAATCGTGTTGCCGCCAGTGTTGTTTCGTGTCGGTGCCGAGCTGGCCGGACCAGCTCGCCCGCTACCGGGCCGCGCCTGGGGAGGCGTACAAGCATTTGGTCGATGAATTCGTGACCGTCGCGTTGAACCCAGTATTGTTTGGATCACGGATTACATAAGCGTTGGCGCCGTGCGGGTTCGGAGGCCAGGGCTACGTGGCGGCGATAGGATCGCCGGCTTGAAAACAAGCCGGTGGTCCGCGCCGACGGCGATCAGGTCGAGTTCCTCATCCAGCATCGTGAACGCCTGCCATGATTCTTGCTCGCCGACTGCTGCCTCACTGCAGGCTCGAGGACGACAAAGCGCACACTCACACACACCCGTGGAGCGGTTGTCCGCCAACCGATCTCGGACACTGCCAGAGCCAGCTCCGGCGACGCAGGCACATGCCGAATTGAGTATGTCCGTGTGGCGCTAGTACGCATCGGTGCTGCCGCCAGACCCCTGCGCACGAGCCCGTACCGGCCTGATATGAGCAGGTACGGGCACGTGCCGTTCAGCCGCAGTGCACTTTGAATACCTGCCACTCGTCATCACCGATGAGGCCGCCCCAGTCGATGCAATCGCCCTTTGCCTCGACCTTCACCGGACCCGCGAACTCGGTGTATTCAGCGTCGTCGACGACTACGGCGCGACTATCCCCTGACCGCCGGAGCCCGGCGCCCATCCGCACAGGTTTCCCCGGCCGGTCCCGGACGGTGACAACGCAATTGTTCTTACCGTTGAAGGTCAGAAAGGCGGTGCCACCGACGATGTCGTGCGAATCGATCACGTCATATCCCTTACCGCACTGACCACCGTAGGTGGCCGCGGATGCCGTCGCTGGGAGGAATACCGCCATCCCGGCAGTGATTCCGATTACGCTCGCACACACGGCAATTGTCTTCTTGGCGTTGATCACGTAGAAACCTCTTCTTCTTGACGTGCAGTCTCGCGTACGCGGGTAGCGCAAGATCTCCGAACAGCGCTCGACGCTATTGACACACCGTCGACGGCTTACCAGAAGAAACGCTGTGCACCACATGATGGTTCACTCTGTTTCGAAATTTTCCCGTTCCCCTCTGGCTGTCCGTGGAAGCATCGGACGACCGCAACCGACTCGCACCGCCCGAGAGTGATTCCATCTGCGTCAGTAGTTTGTCGTCGCGATCTGCGATCCCAGCAGGGATGCTGTCACCATCCGCCGTGCGGGCCGACCGACGATCTGTCTCGGCGCGGATCCGATCAAGGAGGGGCTGGACAGAGTGGGCAGGAGCAGAAGCCCAATACTTTTCGGGCACTGGTGCTACATCAAGCCCACGTCCACAACCCGGGAAGTCCTGATCGGATACGGTACGGGCGCCCTGTGGCTGACGTTCGTCATCGGTGTCGCCGTACCCGCCGCCGCAGTGCATGTCTGGTTGTCGACCGGCCTGGTCGCGGCAGGCACCTACTCCCGTTACCGGCCGACCGGGGCCTGAATCCGTTGCGTGTTGGCTTTTGTCGGATCGCTGATCATGAGCTGCTGACGGTCGCGGTATGTGCCGCATAGGTTTTCGTGTCCTGGTGGTATCGCAGCCGGACGATGACGGCGGTGTGCAGGGCCTGGTTGGCCTGCCTGTCTCGGCCACGGTGGAGGCGGTGCCGGTTGGTCTTCCCCGAAGATGCCGGGATCGGCACGACGCCGCAAAGGCGGGCGAATGATGCCTCGGATTTGAGTCGATCCGGGTTGTCGCCAGTCGAAATAACAAGGGCGGCAGCGGTATCCGGTCCGAGGGCGAAGAGCTGCATGGTGTGGGGAGCTACCCGCTCGAGCAAGTCGCCGAGGTGCTTTTTCAGTTGGTCGGCGTGGACCTGGCAGTCGAGAACGCGTTGCGCGAGCGAGCGCAGGGCCATTTTGGTCGCCTGCACCGGATCGGTGAGGCAGGCAGTCAGGCCGGAACCCGGCGCAGGTCGCGATCAGTTTGGCGCGGGAGAGCGAACGCAATTGGTTACGAAAAATTTCCGGGCTGGTTGTGATCAATGATCGCAGTGTGTTGAGCGCGGCGGTAACGGCCTTGACGGCGTTATTGCGGGCCACGCGCAACGCACGGACGGCTTCGATGGCGCCATCGCGGTTCTTCGGCGGCGTGGCATCGGATCCGTCGAGCAGCCGGCGCGCGGCGGCGTAGGCATCGATCATGTCGATCTTGCCCTGCGTGCGGCGCAGCTGTCTATTCGGCCGCGGCACCTCGGCGACGTCGTAACCCGGTCGGCGAAGATAGCGGGTCAATTCCGCGCCATAGGAGCCGGTGCCCTCGACACCGACGCGAACAACCTCACCGCATGAGCGGAGCCAAGTTTCGATCCCTGCGTAACCGGCTGCGGTCGTGGGGAATTCGCGATCTGTCGGCTTCTTGCCGTGTTCGTCGACGATCGCTACATGATGGGTGTCGGCGTGGGTATCGACCCCCACGAAGATCGGTTGCTGTGTGGCCGTCGTCAACTCGTTGCTGTCCTTCCGGTCGTCGACCTGCTCGAAGAGGGGTTGGACAGGCCAGTCAGGGGACGGCGGTATCGGCGCGACATGCTCCTATCAGGTCACAACCCCGTGCAGGCTGGTGGGCGCTGCCGCGGAACGGGCCGCACCACCGGCACGGACGGACCGACGGGTCCTTCGAAAGACACACGTTGATCTGCGCGTGTCGGCGGGGATTGCGATTCCTGTGATCACCCGCATCACGTCTGGAATTACAGCTACAAACCCGATCCGCGCTTCCACGGGAACGGGCCGCTGTATCTGGAGATGGAACTGGGAATCGTTGTCCCCGAATATCACTACCAGCGATGCGTCACACTCGCGGGGACACTCCCGGGGTGAGCCTCTTTCCCATGTCGATCTTGTCGCGAATGGAGACCATGGTGCCGACGGTTGTCTCGACGATGGCATCGTTGTTCTCTTGCCGGCCAGCTGATGAATGGTGTCTTCGTCAGCGCGCAGATGCATTCGATCTTCAAGGAATCAGCAGCACAGGCGCGCACGGCCGCAGAGGTACTGCTCGATGCCGCATTAGCCGCAGAGGCAAGCGCGCACACCCCTTCGGCGTCTGTTGCCTCCTGATCTAGTTCTCCCTGCGGGGTGCAGCCGGACCTGCTACTGGCGTGCCTCGTGCTCGCTCGAGCCGCCGCGTTTCGGTGGGACCGGGATCAGCGATCCGTCTGACTATTTCTTACTATAGTCAGCATGCTATCGTCGAGCCCGACTTCGTTCCTCAGAAGTTCGAGCAAAGGAACACACTCGTGGTTGCAGAAATCGAGATTCTTGTCGAACGAAGGCGGGAGCGGCGATCGGGCCAGAACATCAGACGCTGGTTCACACTGGCGGTGCTCTGCCTGGGCTCGATGACGGCCTTCGTCAACGTGTCCTCGACGATCACCGGCCTAGCCCGGATCCAGGACGAGCTGCACGCGTCACCGACTGAAACTGTATGGATCACAAGTACTTACAGCCTCATCGTCGCAAGCCTGATCCTGGCGGCCGGGACACTGGCCGATATCGTGGGCCGCAGCGTCATCTTCATGGTCGGCGCCGTGCTCTTCACCGGTGGGAGCGTCGTCGCCTTCGCTGCGAACGACACAGCATTGCTGATCGTCGGCCAGGCGATCATCGGTATCGGCGGTGCGGCCATCCTGCCCAGCAGCCTGGCGGTGCTGGCACATACGTTCGCCGACCCACGCGAGCGCACCGAGGCCGTCAGCATCTGGGCGGGCAGCTCGGGCCTCGGCTTAGCCGTCGGGCCGATCGTGACCGGCGTGCTGCTGGAGCACTATTCCTGGCACTCGATCTTTGTCACCAACATGGTGCTCGGAGTTATCGCCTTCCTCGGCGCCGTTCTCTTCGTGCCTGCAAGTCGCCAACCGGACCGCAAGCTCGACCCCGTGGGCCTCATGCTGGGCACGATCGCTGTCGCCTCATTGGCTTTCGCCATTATCGAGGGCAAGACACTCGGCTACTTCTCGACTGCAATCCTTTGCGCCTACACCACTTTCGCGGTCTCGCTGGTCATCTTCGCCTGGTACGAGTCTCGGCACCACGATCCGATGATCGACATCAAGCTCTTCCGATCGGGTTCATTCACCATGGTCATGGCCGTGGCCGCGACCACCATGTTCGGCTTCACCGGCACATCCCTGCTCGTGGTCCTCTACTGCCAGCACGTCCAGGGTGTCACCCCGCTCGGTGCGGGTGTCCGCGCGCTCGCCATGTTCGTGCCGTTCATCCTCATCAGCGCCCTCGCCGGCAAAATCGCGCACAGGATCGGTTTCAAGGTCATATTGACGGTCGGCTTGATCGTCATGGCCGCAGGGATCTTCGCGCTACGCGCGATCGAGGCAGGCCCGGATTCTTCCCGACTGTGGCCGGGTCTCATCATTGTCGGCATCGGGACCGGACTGCTCGTAGCCCCCTCCACCGCAGCCGCGGTCATCAGCGTCCACCGGTCCCAGGCAGGGATGGCCAGCGCGATGGTCAACATGTTCCGGCAACTCGGAAACGTGCTCGGCGCCAGCGTGACCGGAACCATCCTGACCACCAAATTTAGCGACGGACTCGGCGAGCGGCTGACCGAGCACCATCTCCCGCAGCAGACGATCGACTCCGTGGTCGACGCGGCACAGCGCGGCAACCACGATTCCGCCCGTCTCCCAACAGAACTCGCATCACTCGTCGCAGACAGCGCCCGACGGGCCTTCACCGACGCATCCCACCTGAGCGCCCTGGTCACCGCCACCATAATTGCCGCCATCGTGATACCCACCGTGTTGTTCATTCGCCACCGGCCGGCCGAACCAACGAACACTGATACCGCGAAGACTTCCCATCCTGGGACCGGAAAGTCTTTCGCGCCATAGGAGAGAAGCGACCCATGCGAATCCTTATCGTCGGCGTCGGCGCGGTAGGCGGATATTTCGGCGCTGAACTCGTCGCCGCTGGGCGCGACGTAAACTTTCTGGCACGCGGCCAGCGCGTCGCTCAGCTCCGAACGCATGGATTGACTCTCATGCGACCGCAAGGGGCCACGACCACGCGGGTTCGTGCGCTGACAGCCGCTGAACTCACCGAGCCCTACGATCTGGTGCTGCTGGCGGTGAAGGCAGGCGCACTGCTGCCGGCTCTGGACGACATCGCGCACGCCGTGGCGGAGCACACGAGGATCCTTCCGCTGCTCAACGGCATTCGTCACATCGAAACAATTCGCGAGCGCTTCGGTGAACGGGCAGCCCTTGGCGGCGTCGGTATCGTCGCAACTCAACTGGACGCGCGAGGGCGGATTCTGATGCTCGCCCCCGGTGCGCACATCACATACGGCGAGCTCGACGGAAGCCGAACTCCGGTTCTGGACCAGATCGCAGCGGAACTCTCGGCCGCCGAGATCGAACACACCATCTCGTCGACGATCGAGCAGGACATGTGGGAGAAATGGTTCTTCATGGCCGCCGGCGCAATCACGACCGTCCTGCTCGGCGGACCGGTCGGCCGGATCGTCGCCGAAGACGATGGCTCGGCGGCGATCACCGCGATCATCGACGAAACCGCCGTAGTCTTCGAACGATCCGGCCACCCCGTCCGAGCCGAAGCAATCGCACGCGTGACCACGACGCTGACCACCCCCGGCTCACAATTCACGACCTCCCTCTACCGAGACTTCCTGGACGGGAGAGGCACCGAGGTCGAGACGATCCTCGGCGATCTTCTGACGACCGCTGGCCGGCTGGAGATCGAGACACCGCTCCTTCGTGCGGCGACGGTCAGGCTTCGTGTGCATGCCGCGACCCTGACCCCGAGAACGATAGTCGTAGGCACATAGACTGCCACCATGCCGTAGGAGACCTCGCAGAGCGTGGATGCGGTCGCGAGGCACGGTGCGCCGTGGATAGATCGCTGACTCCGAGAAACCCGGGGAACATCAAAATCTCCGGAAATGCCGGGATGATTCATCCCCCCAATCATTGCCGGCGTTCTCTGCAGCGATCAACTCTGCGGGTGAGCCTCAGAACGCCCCGTCGGAAAGCTCCATCAGATTGGATTGCACCGACGCCACCACTTGTCTGGCCGCGGCGAGGTCTGGAAGGACGGTTGTCGCGAAGAAGTCGGCCACGGCGACCTTGCCCTCATAGAATTCGCGATCAAGGTCGGAGGGTCGGCCGTCCAGGGCCGTGCGGGCTATTTCGGCTTGCTCGAGCAACCGCCACCCGATCAACAGGTCGCCGAACGCCATCAGGAATCGCACCGATGCGAGGCCGATTTTGTAGAGCTCCTCCGGTCGTTCCTGGGCAGCCATCAGGTAAGCGAAAAGGCTTTCGGTCATCGCCTGGACATGTCCGAGTGCCGTCGCCAAGCTGATGCGCAGGCCTGCCAGGCGTGGGTCCGCGCTGTCGGATTCGAGGAAGTCCGAGATCGCGGCCTGCAGATGGGCCAAGGCGACGCCCTGGTCGCGGGCGATCTTGCGGAAGAAGAAGTCCATGGCCTGGATCGCAGTGGTGCCCTCGTAGAGGGAATCGATCTTCGAGTCACGAATGTACTGTTCGATCGGGTAATCCTGTAGGAACCCGGAACCACCGAAAGTCTGCAACGATTCGGTCAGGTACTGGTAGGCCCGCTCGGAGCCGACCCCCTTCACCACCGGCAGCAGCAGATCATTCACGCGCCGGGCCATGTCCGGTTTCGCGCCGGAAACCTGTGCCGCGCTGACCGGATCTTGGTGCGCGGCGGTGTACATGTACAGTGCGCGCAGTCCTTCGGCGTAGGCCTTCTGCATCATCAGGCTGCGGCGCACGTCGGGGTGTCGAATGATCGCCACTCGTGGCGCGGTCTTGTCGGTCATCCGGGTCAGATCCGGGCCCTGCACGCGGAACTTCGCGTAGTCGAGGGCGTTGAGGTATCCGGTGGACAGTGTCGAGATCGCTTTCGTGCCGACAGACATGCGTGCGTTCTCGATCACCTTGAACATCTGGGCGATTCCACTGTGCACGTCACCGACCAGCCAGCCCTTGGCCGGGATACCGTGACCGCCGAATGTCAGTTCACAGGTTGCCGAAACCTTGAGCCCCATCTTGTGCTCGACATTGGTGACGAACACCCCGTTGCGGTCGCCGAGTTCTCCGGTTGCCGGGTCGAAATGGAACTTCGGCACGAAGAACAAACTCAATCCCTTGGTGCCCGGCCCGGCTCCCTCGGGACGCGCAAGGACCAGATGAAAGATGTTCTCCGCCAAGTCGTCCGACTCGGCGCCGGTGATGAAACGCTTGACACCGTCGATATGCCAGCTGCCGTCGTCCTGCTGGTACGCCGTCGTGCGGCCGGCGCCGACATCGGAGCCCGCGTCCGGCTCGGTCAGCACCATCGTCCCGCCCCACCGGCGGTCGACCGCGAGCTTCGCCCACCGCTTCTGCTCGTCGTTGCCGACGCGGTAGAGCACATCGGCCATCACCGGCCCCAGCATGTAGAAGAACACGCCGGGATTGGCCCCGAGCAGAAGCTCGTTGAGCGCCCAGGTCACCGGCCACGGCGCCGCAGAACCCCCGAGGTCTTTGTGCATCCCGAGCAGGAACCACTCCGAGTCCTGCCAGACCCGCACCGACTTCTTGAAGCCGTCCGGTATAGCGACCGTATGGGTCACCGGGTCGAAGACCGGAGGATGGCGGTCCGCGTCCGAGAACGATTCGGCCACCGGCCCTTCAGCCTGGCGCGCCGCTTCGGTGAGCATGGCGCGAACAGTGTCGGAGTCCAAGCCCGCGAAGTCACCGGATCGCAGGATCGCGTCGAGGCCGAGCACCTCGAACAGATTGAACTCGAGGTCGCGGACATTGCTTTTGTAGTGACCCATGGGAACCTTTCGTGGTGCACTGCGGCACCGAATAACTTTGTGAAACTGCTTGCCGACGGCTCGCGAAGGAGAAGCCTGGCAGCTCGACGGCCGTGCCGAGCGGCTGCGATCAGGTGAGCGAGATCGACGCTCGCCCTCGACTCAGACGTCGGTCGTCTCCTGCAGGAGCGATGCGGTGGCCTCAGCTTTGATGTCGAACTTTTGCCCCATGCGCATTGCCAGCGCCTGCGCCGCCGAGACCGGACGCACCATCACCATGAAGTCATCGATCTTGCCGTCGTCATCGAAATGCAAGAAGTCGCAACCGGTGATTTGTTTGCCGTCGACGGCGGCCTCGAAAGGCGTGCTCGTGGCCGTCTTCGGACTCGATCTGACGCACGTAGACGAAATCCTCGAAGACTTCGATCACCGCGCGCAGAATCCCCGCGGTGAGCGTCTTACCGGTACGGCCTGTGAGCCACCGGGCTCGTGAACACGACGTCGTCGGCCAGCAGCGCCTCGTTGGCCGCGGTATCGCGGGCCTCGACCGCTTCACGGAACGGATGCATGAACACCTCCTATAGACAATTAGTTGAGTATTGAGAGGAACCGTAGCCGCGTATTGCCTCCATGTCCAGACCATTAATAGACAACTAATTGATTAGACAAGCTTCGTGATAGCCTGACCCGATGCCGCTACGCAACGCGGTGCTGGCCGCACTTCTCGAGGGAGAGGCGTCTGGATACGACCTGGCCAAAGGCTTCGATGCCTCGGTCGCAAACTTCTGGATGTCGACGCCACAGCAGCTGTACAAGGAACTCGAGAAGATGGCCGCCGACGGGCTCATCGAGACGCGGGTCGAACAGGAGCGCCGCCCCACAAGCGCCTGCACGCGATCACCGCGGCAGGGCGAGCAGCTCTACAACGGTGATCAGTCCAGGCCTTGCGTATTCGGGGCAGGACTGCGGTGCCGAGGAGCCATCACCGCCGCCTCCGACGAGCTCGGTCGCCTCGCCGTGCTCGCTTTCCTCGACCGCGGCACCATGGTCTGTTCGTAGTCGCGCAAGGCGGCGTGCAGCGGGCGGCGGGCGGCTGCACCGGTCAATGTCGTGGTGAGGGCGGCGGCGTCGCGTAGGGCGATGTTGGCGCCGTCGCCTGCGGCCGAGCTCATGGCGTGGATCGCGTCGTCGAGCAAGGAAGTAGGACCAGATGGTGAAGTACGCGACCCCGATCCGCACCGGCACCGCCTCGACGGAGGCGATCCTGCGCAGGTTCATGAAGGCCAACGCCAACCATCCGACATATCAGGCGATGATCGAGCTCGGCCGTGCCCAGAAGACGGTCTTTCTATGTCGCGTTCACAGGGCGGCGTCGATGGCGTCCAGGAAAGCAGTGAAGTTGGCTTCGAGCGTGAGTCGGGACCAGCCTATGAGTCCCGCGAGCAGGGGTGCGCGCGCCTCGACTTGATCGAGGGTGGTGACGGTGCCGTCGGGCGGTGCTTCCACTGGCCGATGCGCCGGTTGGGAGTGCTGAGCAGTCGGAAAGAGCCCAGGCAGCAACTTGTCCCGAGCGGGCCGTAAAGCAGCAGACTGCGGTCGAGATGATTGGGCGGCAGCCAGCCGCCGATCGGACTGGCTTCGGCGGTCTCGGTCCCTGTACCCGGAACCTACGCTGAGCCCGTTGCCACGGCACTCACCACGACGGCGGCAGTGAGCGCCGCGTCGACCGCCTGCACCGCGTCCCTGGCCGCCTTCGAGGCCCAGTTCCCGGCGGCGATCTCCTTGGCCCGCTGCGTCACCACTCGGCGGTCGCGGTCGGGGAAGATCTTCGGCACCGCGTCGGCCGCCGACAACAGCGAGATCAAGGCGGCGGCGCGAGGCTCGACAGGGGCGTCAGGGTGTGCGAACGGCGGTGTCAGCCGGTCCCGGAGTTCCTTGCGGTGCCCCCTCGGCATCCAGGCGGTCCGGGGAAAGATGCCCAGTGCCCGGTGGTGTTCGACGCGTACCAGGCCCTCGTCCGCTAGCCGGTGCAACACCTTCGGCTGCAACCCCTTCGACAGTTTCTCAATCGCAGCTCGGGGTTTCATCGAACGAGCCGCCTCGATCCTGGCGAGCGCGTCGCCCAGTATCGGATCGGCACTCTTGTTCGCGCTCACCACGATCCGGCCCGGTTTCGCCTCGTTGCCCGGCCCGGCCAGCCGGATTGCCCCGGCGTCGATCAGGTCCAGCAGCACTGCTCCGGCGAGAATCCTTGGGGTACGGGTGCTGTCGGCCATCGAGTGCCCAGTACGTTCGTCGAGAAGCAGCAGCATCACGTCTCCGGTGAGCAGGTTCATCACTCGTCCTCCGGTTCCGCGTCGGGCCGGGTCCAGGCCAGGATCATGGTCGGGGTGCAGGCGCCGACGAGCAGCGCGGTCAGCAGCATTACCCCGCCCGCGTAGGCCGCCTGGATATTGTCGAGGTCGGTGAATCCGCCCACGACGATCAGCCAGATCGCAGGAATCATCGCCAGCGTCTGTGTGAGGGTGAGCCCCACCGAGCGAGCCGCGTTGCGCTGCTCGATCTCCCATTCGTCCAGAGCGCCGAGGGGCGCGTCGGCTTGGCGTCCCGAGACGAGCTGCAGCGATATCCACAGCGGAAAGAACAGCAGACAGACCGGCGCCCACAGCAGAGGTCCCCGCTCCAGACCGCACGCGATCAGCACCGCGACGACCGCCAGAGCCAGGAACATCGTCGCGAGGGCCACCACTAGCAGCCGGCGGCGGCGACGCGTCCGCCACCGCGGCAACATATGGGCCCAGCGCTCGGCGTAGAACTCGAACCGGCGTGTCCGGCGAGCCTGGTAGCGCTCCAGCAGATTCGGGTGCGTCATCGAATATCCCCTCCGTCGTTCCGGTAGACCGCCGTGGACAGCGGCGCGAATTCCTTTCGCGAGAACACCGCCTCGACCGGCAAGCCGAACACATCGCAGATCCGCAGCGCCAGATCGAGGCTCGGATAGTGATCGCCCCGTTCCAGCGCCCCGACCGTCTGCGGATTCACCTCGATCGCCTCGGCAAGCTGGGCCCGGCTCATTCTCCGCTCGGCACGTAATACCCCGATGCGGTTGTAAATGGGAAGATTTTTCCCACGCCTCATGGGAGTCACACAACAAACTGTTGCATAAACCCAACATTTCGTCAATGGTGGAAGCAGCCCGTTGACGCTGAACTGCGAAGGCGTCGATAGCCGCGAGGGCCTTGCGAGATGCTCACGAATGTTCTCTGACCAGCATTTCGCTGTCTTGTCGATACTGCGGCTACCCCCGGTGCTCAGATGCAGCACCGCAGCAGGGCTTCGCGCAGGATGTCCGGGAGCCGGGAGGTACGCGAAATGCGGAGAGCCGTAACGGGATCGGACATCCAGCGCAGCTTCGGCTGCGATGGTTGCCGGAGAGCCGGATGCCGGGAAACTGGCACGTCCGGTTCAGGAACGCGGCATGAGGAAACGGACCCGATGAAATACCGGCACCGCGCCTCATGCCGACGTTCATCAGTTCCGGCAGGCGGGCGGCTGCCCGGAAGATTCCTGCCCGTCAATTTCCGTCGAGCGGTGCGAGGGAACGATCAGAGGTGGCCCAAACCCAAGCCCAGTAGGTTGACCCAGTCTGAGTACCTGCAGGTCGTGGAGTATTCGATCTGGTTCAACTCCAGCCCGTAGGCGCGCAAGGTGGTGGTGATGAGATCGGCCAGGTACTGCACATCCTCGTGGCTCGGTGCTTCACGAACCGCGAACCAGGCGTCGCCGTTCCCCGTCTGCCACCCGAGGGAGCCAAGGATCTCCCGGTCCATGTAGTGCGGTTGAGACGCGACGGCATGGATCCTCCCGGGTTCGATGAAGACTTGAATACTCCTCGCGTCACCATGTACCGGGGTCATGAGGAACGACAGATCCATATCGAGGATCGTGAGGTCGGACTCGAGAGTGCGGAGCGTATCGGTTGCCCACTCCTGGAAGGTATCCCAGTCCGGAGCCAGCTTGCCTCCGGGAGAATATCCGTTCCACATACCACCGTTGTCGAATTCGGCGACCCAAACACCGACCTCGGCGGCGACGTAGTCGCGATCGCCCCACTCGCAGGCGCGGTGCTCGGCCCTCTCGGTTTCTTCCTTGGGCACCAACGACATCCTGGCCAACAGCGGCGAGACTATGCCGCCCTGCGGGGTGCCGGTCATCGTGTCCTGATGCTCGCCGAGCTCGGTGAAGATCCCGGCTTTCAGGAACGCCTTGACCAGCATCAGGACGCGTTTGTCCCTGACCCGCAATCGAACTCGGTCCATCAGGGCCGTGTGGTCGATCCGGTCGGAGCACGCCTCGATATCCGCATCCAGCACCCAGCGGTAACCACGGGTGCCGTAGTAGTGGATCTCGGCAATCGCGTCCTGGGCCCGCCGGTTGGGGCCGGAACCCGTAGGAGACCGGCTCGAAGTCGGCCTCGAAAATCGGTTCGGTCTCCTCAGTGCTTGATCGCACTCGACGTCTGGCCTAGCGATTGTCGCTCACCACCCGACGGCCGATGGGTGAAACTCAAACTTGCCGTTAGCGGTTGGCACCCTGGTGAGCATCGAAACGCGCTCTGACGATTCGGGGTCTGCCCACCTTGAGCGCGTACCCGCTGGATGCGCACTTCTCGGCATGAGCGGATGTTCGGTCGGGTAGCTCGCCGCGACGGTCGAACGCGCGCCGCGCAGCAGCTCAGATGGACGCGGGCAGGTGCTCGGCTCCGACCCAAGGTGAACCCGCCCTACCTGCGGCATTCGTGTCTGTGAATCGTCAATCCTCGGATACGCCGGCACCAAATCAACGGTGCTACTCGCGGACTCGCGCCGGGATCGGAGGCGGTCCGTTCCAAAGATCTCGACACCGCTGAATTGGAGATGTGTATGCGCGAACTCCTGAAATTCCTCACCCTTCGCCGACTCGAGCGACCGAGCCTTCGCAGACGGGGGACTCCGGTGCGGAACTCCTGCGCCGCGATCGTTGTCGCCGTGGCTGCCGTGATCGGCGGATCGATCGCGAGTGCCGTTCCGGCGCAGGCGGCGGGCCCGACCCCCGCCTTCAAAAAACGAAGTTCTGACCGCACACAACAAGGTGCGGGCCCAGTACGGTGCGCCGCCACTGACCTGGAGCGATGCCCTGTACCCGGGCACCCTCCAGTGGGCCAGCACATGCAAGTTCCAGCACTCCAATTCCGGTGGGAAGTACGGGGAGAACCTCTAGTTCTACAACGGCCAGGACACCGCTGGCGCCATCAAGAAAGCGCTCGCGTCCTGGATGGCGGAATCCTCCAAGGACAACTACAACAACCCGGTCTTTTCCGGCGCGACCGGGCACTTCACCCAGGTGGTGTGGAAGTCCACCAAACAGGTCACCGCAGCTGCGGTCAACTGTCGAAAAGGCACCATCTCTGGTACCTCGGCCACCGTATATGTAGTGGCCCGATACAGCCCGGCGGGGAATTTCCAGGGGCAGTTCGAGCAGAACGTCGGTCGCCCGGTATAGCTGCGGGCCGAGACGAACCGGCACAAGGGATTGCGGATCCGGCCGTCGGGCGTGGTGCCCGGCGGATAGAGCTCGGTCGCTGGGCCCTCGGGTAGTCGAGGGCAGGCGGGCCTGGCCCATCGGCTGTGAGCCCGGGCGCGCGATCGTGCGGGTTGTGGCATAGTTGTCGGTTGAGACTGGGTGGATCGAAGTGGTCTGCACGGCTCACCTACAGAAAAGAAGTAGTAAACAACATGGCTCAAGGCAGTGTGAAGTGGTTCAACGGTGAAAAAGGCTTCGGCTTTATCGCTCAAGACGGAGGCGGCCCTGACGTCTTCGTGCATTACTCGGCTATCGGCGGGGCGGGTTTCAAGTCCCTCGACGAGGGCCAGCGCGTGGAGTTCGAGGTAGGCCAGGGCCAGAAGGGTCCGCAGGCGCAGGACGTCCGCGCTATCTGATCAGCGTGACTTGGTAGAGGCTCCGTACCATTGAGGTGCGGAGCCTTTTCTCGTTCGTGTGGCGGCGGCCGACTCCGGGATTGGTTCGGAAGTGACAGTTGGGCTACTCCGCTAGAGCGGAAGCCCGCATGAGAGCGGCGCACAACGCCCGATGTTCCGCTGATGTCGCGAACTGAGGAGAGCATTGTGGAGTCTGCCGAGCAAGGTAAACCGTCCTTACGTCCTGAGCGCGACGAAGCACCGCGCACACCGTCGCCTCCGACCAGCCCCCGCTGCCGCCGCCGACCAGGGTTTCCCGCACCAGAGCGGGCAGCATCTGGGTGAGCCTGGCCGCTGGCGGCGCATTCCTGATCGTGCTCCTGATTTTCGTAGTTCAGAACACGACCAGCGTTCGTTCGGCTCGGCTTCCTTGGGTGGCATTTCACTGCCGATCGGGGTCGCGATCCTGGTCGCCGCCGTCGTCGGGCTACTGGTCATGGCCGTGGCAGGAGGAATCCGAATCATCCAGCTCCGCCAAGCATTCAACAAGCTGGTCCGGTCCCGGAAAAGCGGCGCACGCCTGCAAAAATGGAACGCGAACACGCCGTGAACGACTGCTCGTCACGCGGCGGCGTCTCCTGGTTCGGGTTCGTCGCGCGCCGGTAGGAACGGCGTCGCATCCGGTGACCGTCCTTGCTCGATGCCGCGCCCACGCGCTAGTTCGGCATCGAACGCCGCTCCCATCAGCACAGCGAGATTCGTGATCCACACCCACACCAGGAAGACCACCGCAGCGGCCAATGAGCCATAAACCTTGTTGAAGGAGCCGAAATTCGCGACATAGACCGCGAATCCGGCTGAGGCAATGGCCCAGAGAATTACCGCGAGCACACTTCCCGGTGTCAGCCAACGGAACCCAGGGTGTCGAACATTCGGTGCGGCCCAATAGAGCAGCGCACACACCAAACTCACCAGCACAGCCAACACAGGCCACTTGAGCACATCCCACACGCGGACACCCGCCGAGCCGATACCGAGCCACCCGCCGACCTCGCGAGCCACCGCTCCGGTAGCGACCACCCCCACCGTGCATGCCGCGACAACGACCAGCATCACCACGGTCATTCCCAGCCGCAATAGCGACGTCTTCCACATCGCACGACCCTCATCGATCTCATAGATCGAGTTCGCAGCGCGAATGAAAGCGCCGAGGTAGGCGGAGGCCGTCCACACCGCGACAGCCAACCCCGCCACCGCCAAGGGCCCCGACAGCGAACGCGCACTCTGCAGATTCTTGATCGCATCGACCAAAAGTGCTGTACCACTACCCGGTCCGACCTGCTCAACGGTGTCGATCAGCGAATCCGTCGAGCTGGAGCCCAGCATGCCGAGAACCGCAATGAGCAGCATCAGCCCCGGAAAAAGCGACAGCACACTGTAATAGGTCAGCGCCGCAGCCCAATCCGTGAGCTTGTCCGACCAGACCGCACCGATCGTGCGCCACAGCGCACCACGCCAAGACCTCCATCGAAGATCCATCGGGCCCGACACCCGCTCAACAGCCATCCACCCACCTCCCGGCCAGCACCGGATACCCAGACACCCTCACCGAAAACACACGGCCGCTTGCTGATACACCCGCTGCACTTCGATCCATCCCCGGTGGCGCAGACGTGTACGGGCTCGGCCGCGAACCTTCGAGCCGATCGATCACCACGTTTCTACACAGCTCGCTACCGCGCAGGAGTGTCTGCGACGATCGCGTCTTGACCAATACCGTTGTCCGGCAAGGAATTATCGACGCCTGCGACATCGAGGAGTGTGGTGGCGGTGGCGACGGCGAGGCCGTCGAGGGCATGGGGTTAGACAACCGATCGAGCACTGACTCCATCGAAAATGAGGGTCAGCTGCCGGGCGAGCAGGCCGGGGTCGGGTGCACCACCGCGTTCGGCCTCGTGTTGGAAGAACGAGGTCAGACCGTCCTTCTGTCGGCGAGCGACCCGGCTGGCGGGATGCTGGGGCGATTTGAGTTGAACCGCCGCCGCGACATAGGGGCAGCCCCGAAAGTCTTGGACCGGTTCCAGGTATTCCAACCGTTCGAAAACATGCAGGATCCGCTCACGCGGCGACCCGACGCCCTCGGCAGGCAGCAGGGCGCCCTGAGTAGTCCGGGGCGATACGTTCCAAGCTCGCGGCCACCAGCTCGTCGACAACCGCGAAATCTGCTTCAACAGCCAATTCGCCGCCGAGGACGCGCTCGTCGTCTGCGTTCCGATGTTCGCCGCGCCCTGCCGGGGGCACGAACCTGCGGCAACCGGACCAGAACCGTCACGCCACCTGCTATTTGCCGATGACCAGCAATTTTCGGTGTTGCAGGAGGTTGGCGTACTGGTCAATACCCCCTCCGGACACCAGTGCTACCCCACAGGGGCTGTGCCCCGTCAAGATGGGCTCAGCTGCGCCGCTACCCGCAGGTGTCGCGCACTGCCAGAAAGCTCGCGGCGGCTGTGAAAGTGCTCCTCGACATGGCCGAGGTTGATGCGCAGATTCACTATCTGCGGTAGATCGTAGGCGCCGGATTCCGCGTGGATGCTCCTCGCCTCCTGGTTGCTCTACCCGCTGATGAAAAGCCGGCCCAGGGCCCTGAGAGGTGGTAGTGCAGCAGGTGTGGTCAGCGGCGGAACTCGCCGTGGCGGCCGCTCAGCTCGACAGGCTGTTCGGGAAGTCCTCGACCCTATTCTGCCAGGATTGGAACAACTCGGGCAGGCTGGGATAGAGGCCCGGGAACCGGCTGCCCTTCAACCCGTCGAACACAGCGGCGACCTCGCTCCAGATGCCCATAGCGAAGCCCACGAAATCGCGCAACAGGTTCAGGCTGACGCCCTGCAACTCCGGATGCGCTATAGCGATCTGTAACAACGCCGATTTCAGCTGGTCGGTCGCGCTGTCGAACTGGACCTCGTCGTCCGCCAGTTGTTTGTCCAGCAGGTCGGCGAAGTCGTCTGGGCTCATCTGGTCGTTCGCGCGTTGCTGGGCGGCCGGGAAGACGCCGTCGAGAGCGGTCTCGAGCTGGGCCTGCATGGGCTTGGTGCCGGATGCGACGAGGGCATCCAGAAGCAGGCCGGGAATCTGGTCCAGCTGGGTGCTGGGCAGCTGAGCAGGCAACTGGTAGGGCTGTTGTGCGTCGTGGCCGGCCGCGATGGATTCCATCCGCGCTCGCTCGTGAGCATGAACGGCGGCGAGGATAGCCTGGAGCTCCTCCGGCGAGAGCAGACCGGACGTGGTGGGTTTTGCCATCGTTTCCCCTTCCTAGGGGCGTATGTGAGACCTACCCTGACTCCGCGTATCCCCCGAACTCGACTCCCCCTGAACCGATCATCCCCTCACCGCAGGCAAATATCTAGCAAATGGCGGTTGGGAGTTCCGACCGGGCTGAACATTGCCGTTAACAGCTATTAATTAGCAAACTTTTGGGTCTTGAAACCGGGCCGCTGACCTTCGAGACTCGTCACCGCTGGGCATCGCTACCCACCTCGGCCGAATCCACCCGTCCGACGAAGCCATCTCACACACTCCACCGAGCACCTGCCAGGGCCGCCTAGGTCCACGACTCGACAACGCGCAACACCCCAAGAATCCACATACCGAGTACCGAAGGAGGAAAGCAGAATTGGGCGGCAGAATCCCCAAGCCCGTAGGAACCTTCGGCACACCGACGAAGCCGAAGAAGCAGAAGAACGGACGCTGGCGCACCACGGTGTACTTCTACGGCGCCGCTGGTCGGGTGCAGCTCGAACGCGTCGGGGAAAGTGCCGACGAAGCGCGCAATCGCCTGGCCGAGGCGATGCGAGATCATCGGGAACAGATCGGCTACGGGCGGATCACCCGAACGACCAAGCTGATCGATCTGGCCGCGGAACTACTGCTCGAGTTGAGCAACGACGACGCCTATACCGAGGGCAACATCGAGGATTATCGACGCGAGGTCTATGTGTCCAGGGATCGTCGCGCCAACCGGGCGACGATCAAGATCGAGAACTCGGTCGGGAACCTGCAGGTATGGCAGGCCACTTCCGGGGAGATCGATCGGCACCTCAAACGGCTGGTCGCGCTCGGGCTGCGTCGGAAGGCCAAGCAGCACAAGATCATTCTGCGGGCAATGATGCAGATCGCAGTCCGTCACGGCGCACTGGAGACAAACCCTGTGGATGGGGTCGGCGCTTTCGTGCGCCGTCGGAACCCGGCCCGAGGCAAGGTACAAGACCACACCGCGCTGCCGCAGTTCCGAGCCCAGGTACGGGCGTGGGCACGCGGTGAGGCCATCCCCGGCACACCTGCCTATACACGCGGACCGGCGCGGGATTGGACGGTGGTCTGGGTGGTGGATGTGATCACCGGAACCGGGATGCGCCCGCACGAGGTATTCGCGCTACTGCTCGATGACATAGACCTCGATGCCAGCGACCCCTACCTCGATGTCACTGGCACCTTAGTGGAGGTCAAGGGTGCCGGCGCGGGCGGCTGGGTGCGAAAACCCGCACCGAAGTCCGACAACGGGTGGCGGCGGATCCTGTTGCCCGAGCACACCGTCGAAGCCGTGCGCGAGGCGATCAAGGACCTCGAGGTCACCGATTGCCCCAACCCTGACCGGCTGTTGTTTCCCGCGCGCAACGGGTCGGTACGCAATCCCAACAACTTCGGCCGCATTTGGCGCGCCGCACGCGGCAGCGAATTCGCCTGGGTGACCCCTCGCACCTTCCGCAAAGGCGTGGCCACCGCGGTCGATCACGCTTCCGGAGATCCCGAACGCGCGGCCCGCCAGTTGGGCAACACCCGTGAGGTCGCCAAGACCACTACATCGACGTGCCCGAGACCGTGCCCGACAACAGGGCCGTGCTCGAGGCCTGGGCACGTGGACGCGAGCCGAAAGTATGAGATTTTGACTGGCTCGGTTCGAATCCCACGGCGTGTCGCGGAACGAGAAAACCCCTTCCGATGCTGATCGGAAGGGGTTTCATGTGTCGGGCTGACAGGATTTGAACCTGCGACCACCTGACCCCCAGGTATCACCGCTGGCCATCGTCGCACGTCACGCACGGTGCGCGCTCGAGGCGGCCATGCGCCCGACCTGGGGCTGTTCATATCCGCTGATAGCACTACCTTCTTTCATGGCCGGGACCTCCGGGGAACGCTTTCGTCGCTTGTCCTTCGAGGACTGACATGAGACGGCGTCCCCGGGG